>CAYYVZ010000415.1:0-4028 GCA_964475235.1 uncultured Myxococcales bacterium
GATATGAGCACGCTCCAGTCATTCTCTCTCCGTCAGGCGGTGCTCGATTGCTGCCGCACCGCCGCAGCCGGATTGCTCGCGCTCGCCGCGCTGCTTTCGATCGCGACCGCGGCGGACGCGGACGAAGTGATGCGGGTGTTTGCCACCACGCCCGATCTCGCCTCGCTCGCGCGCGAAGTCGGCGGCGACCGTGTCTCGGTCGCCGACATGGTGAGGGGCCGCGAGGATCCGCATTTTGCGGAAGCCAAGCCGGGCTTCATCAAGGAGCTCTCTCGGGCGGACCTCTTCGTCGAGGTCGGGCTCGAGCTCGAAGCCGGCTACGTGCCGCGGCTGCTCGACGGCGCACGCAACGCCGCGGTCCTGCCGGGAGGGCCGGGGTTCGTGGACGCCTCGCGCGCGATCGCGGCGCTCGACGTTCCCACGGGCACGGTGGACCGGTCGATGGGCGACGTGCACGCGGCCGGCAGCCCGCACTATCTCCTCGATCCCGTCCGGGGCTTCGAGGTCGCGAAGCTGCTCGCCGCGAAGATGGCGGAGCTTCGGCCCGCGAGCGCGGGCTACTTCCGTGCGCGGCTCGAGGACTTCCGCGCGCGGCTCGCGACTTCGCTCGCAGGCGCGACGCTCGCGGCCAGGTACGATGCCTTCAAGCTCGCCGAGCTTTCGGCGCGCGGCGGGCTCGGCGAGTTCCTCGATTCGCAGGGCGACCGCGCGTCCCTCGGCGGCTGGCTCGGAGCGATGCTGCCGCTGGCCGGAACGAAGGTCGTGAGCGATCACGCGATCTGGAGCTACTTCGCGTCGCGCTTCGGGCTCGTCGTGGCCGGACATCTCGAGCCGAAACCCGGAATCCCGCCCACGACGGCCCATCTGCGCGAAGTCATCGAACGGATGAAAGCGGAAGGCGTGCGTGCGGTGATCGCCTCGCCTTACTATGACCCGCGCCACGCGCGTCTGGTCGCCGAAGCGACCGGCGCGAAACTGATCGAGCTTGCGCACCAGACCGGCGGGCGCGACGGCGCTTCGACGTGGATCGACATGATCGACTACAACGTGAGGACGACGGCGTCGGCGTTGTCGGCATCGCGATGAGCGGCGTGCCGGCTGTGCAAGGCTCCCGCGTGTTCGCTGCCGAGGGGGTGAGGCTCGGTTACCGCGGACGTGCCGTGCTCGACGGGGTGGATCTGGAGGTTCGTCGCGGCGACTTCTGGTTCCTGCTCGGTCCCAACGGCTCGGGCAAGTCCACGTTCGCGCGCGCGGCGCTCGGCCTCGTTGCACCGATGCGCGGCGTGCTTCGTCGCGCCGCGTCGGCCGCGTTCGTACCCCAGCACTGCGCGCTGCATCCCACGCTCGCGACGACGGTGCGCGAGTACGTCTCGCTCGGCCTGGCGTCGATGAAGGTATCGGCCGCCGAATGCCGCGAGCGCACGGAGTGGGCGATCGACGCCGCCGGCCTCGCCGGCAGGACGATGGCCGACCTGCATCGCCTCTCGGGCGGCCTGCGCCAGCGCGCCATGGTGGCGCGCGCTCTCGTACGCCGCCCGGACCTGCTGGTGCTCGACGAGCCGACGAGCAGCCTGGATCCGGCTTCCCAGGAGGCTCTGCTCGCCATGCTCGCGAAGCTGCGTGCGCAGAGCGGCCTCACGATGATGTTCGTGTGCCACGACGTCGCGGTGGCGGCGCGCTACGCGACGCACGTCGCGCTCTTCCACGACGGCGTCGTCGAAACGGGAGAGCGCACGCTGCTCCTCGACGACCGCACCCTCGAGCGTGTCTACGGCGTGGGCATGCGCGTGCGGATCGACGGCCGCGGACACGCGACGCTCGAAACCGGCGCCGAAGGAGCGGCATCTTGATCGAGAGTTTCGTCGCTTCGTGGCCGCTCTTCCACGACGTCTACATCGCGGGCGTGCTGATTGCGCTGCTGCTGTCGCTCGTCGGTGTGGCGGTGGTGGTGCGCGACCAGGTTTTCCTCGGCGCGGCTGTCTCCCAGGCGTCCATGCTCGGGATCGCGGCCGGGATCTGGGCCGGCGGCGTGGTGGTGGGGACGCCGTGGGAGTGGCTCGAGAGCGACACGACGCACTCGGTGCTGGGCGGGCTTTTCGCCGTGCTGGGCTCGCTCGCCGTTTCGGCGGGTGCGGCCGGGCTTCGCGAGTCACGCGAGGCGCTGACCGGATGGCTCTTCCTGGCGGGTGCGAGCCTGTCGGTGCTCGTGGTCGCCGCGAGCCCTCACGGCATGGCCGAGGTGAGCCGCCTGCTGTCGAGCACCATCATCGGGGCGAACGCCGTGGACATCGCCATCGTCTCGCTGATGCTCGTCGCGACGGTCGCTGCGCTCGCACTGCGCATGAGACCGCTGTTGCTCCTGCTCACGGACCCCGAGTCGGCCCAGGCCTGCGGTATCGCCGTGTCGCGCTGGGATCGCCTGATCGCGGTCTGGCTCGGCCTCGCCGTCGCATGGTCGATCCACGTCGCGGGGATGGTCTTCACGTTCGGGTGCCTCGTGCTGCCCGCGCTGGTCGCGAAGAGCGTCGTGCGCGAGGTGAGGTCGCTCTTCTTCGTCGCGCCGGCCGTCGCCTTCGCGGCGTCGGCGTCGGCGTTCGTGCTCGCCAACGATTGGGATCTTCCGCCGGGTCAGGTGGCGGTGGCGCTGCTGTGCCTTGCCCAGCTAGGGGCGTGGGGGAGGCGGAGGTACTCGTGAACGGTCTCCGGCGCCGTCGGCAGAGACCAACGAGCGGAGGCCCTCGATCCAAAGCCTCGACGCCGACCAGCCCTGGTCGGGGCACGGCAGGCTCCCGAATTGCCTGCAGATTCGGCAACGAGCGGATCCCGCCTTCCCTGGGCCGGATTCCTGGGGAATCGCCCGTCGGCCGCTCGCGGCCGGGGTCCGGTGCGCCTTCGGAACCGGGGGCTCGGGTTTCGGGCCAGGTTCCGGCGTCGGGGCCGGGTACGAATGCGAACAGGACCACTTTCTATTTCAGCCGGGTTATCGACGGCCGCGTCTCGGGAGCGTAGGCTCGAACGGTCGGCGGCCTTCTTCTCCGCCGGTCGCAATCGTGCGGCCCGCCGAACTCACGTCGACGATCCAGGGGTAACATGGCTCTCAAACATCGACTGCTGGCCGAGTGCGTCGGAACGTTCTGGCTCGTCTTCGGCGGATGCGGGAGCGCGGTGCTCGCCGCCGCCTTCCCGGAGGTCGGCATCGGGCTGCTCGGCGTGTCGCTGGCGTTCGGACTGACCGTGCTCACGATGGCCTACTCGATCGGCCACATCTCGGGCTGCCATCTCAATCCCGCGGTGACGCTCGGCCTCGCGACGGCCGGTCGCTTCGAGTGGTCGGACGTTGCCGGCTACATGGTCGCGCAGGTCGTCGGTGCGACGCTTGCTGCGGCCGTACTCTTCGAGATCGCGAGCGGCGCGCCGGGATTCAGCCTGGCTTCCGGCTTCGCTGCCAACGGTTACGGCGATCACTCTCCGGGACACTACAACATGTTCGCCGCGCTGCTTTCGGAAAGCGTGCTCACGGCAATGTTCCTGGTCGTGATTCTCGGTGCGACCGATCCGCGCGCGCCCGCGGGATTCGCCGGCATCGCCATCGGGCTCGCGCTCACGCTCATTCACCTGATCGGGATTCCGGTCACCAACCTGTCGGTGAATCCTGCGCGCAGCACGGGGCCGGCGGTGTTCGTCGGCGGATGGGCGCTCGCGCAGCTCTGGTTGTTCTGGCTTGCACCGCTCGCGGGGGCAGTGATCGGTTCGGTCCTCTACCGCGCGATCAACGGTGCAGAAGGGGAGTTCATCCACAAGCGCATCGAGTGACGGCGACGGCTCCCGCGAACGAGTAGGCGCAGCGCTCGAAGCGCGTCGCGGGATCCACGCGGCGCACCGGACGCGCGAATCGAAGAACGAAAAAGGCCGCACCGGGTTTCCGGTGCGGCCTTTTTCATTTGAAGCGCTCTTGCGGGCTATTTCGCCAGCGACTTCACTTTCTCGGTCATCTCGGGGACGGCCGTGAAGAGGTCGGCGACCAGGCC
>CAYYVZ010000416.1:0-4026 GCA_964475235.1 uncultured Myxococcales bacterium
TACTACTACCCGAGTGACGCCGAGAGCGTGCAATCAGTTGAGTACATGACGAGTTCGGCTTCGGATGGCGTGAAGTGTGCTCTCCAACAGGTCACGGCGTGCACTCGGAGTGAGAATCCGGAGATCGCACGTCTGGCCGCAAGCATGGCTGGTGCGTTGAGGTTAGCGGCGACTCGACTTGAGAAACTGCGCGTTGATTTGAAGGGGGATGCCGAGAAAGACGATGCGCGGATGCGCACGATTGCTAGATGTCGACAGTCCGCTCGGGCGGCGCACCCGGAGGTGAAGTCAGTCATAGCCTCTACCGAGAAGCTTTTGAGCGGTCTGGTCGACCCCGCATCGACTTTGTACTTGGAGGCTGACCGAACGCGTACGTTGACGCCTGCCTTGCGTGACGAAGTTCTCGCGAGGAGTCCGGTTCTGTGCCTCGACCAGAAGTTCGCAGAGGCCGAGTCCACATGGCCGGAGGCCGAACTCATTCAACTGGGGTGTCGAATAGTGGAGTGGTTCAAGAGGTTTGGAGCTTGAACGGGCAGCTTCTTTGGAGGGAGTAATGCGCTTTTTTTCGCTCGCCCTTGTTGTCGCCGTGCTCACCGGATGCCCGTCGCGCGCGTCCGCGGACTCCATCACCACCTGCGGCCATGTGGTTACCGGCACCGCGTCTCTCGATGCCGATCTCGACTGCTCGGCCTATGCCGACGGCCCGGCGGTCTCGATCGCTGAGGGAACGCTCTTTCTGAACGGGTTTCGCCTCATCGGAAATGCCGGGCAGTCTGCCATCGACTGCGCCGGCCCTTGCAAACTCCGCGGCCCCGGCAGCGTCGAAGGCGGCCTGCATTCCATCGGAGGGCCGGACTGCACCATTCGAGGTGCGACCCTGGACGGCGCCGCCGACGACTCGGTCTCGTGCGGCCGAGCGGATATCCGCAACACCGCGATCTCCGGCGCCGGCGGAAACGGCTTCTATGGCCGGGAGCTTCACATCAGGCGTTCGTCGGTCAGCGGCTGCGCCGAAAGGGGTGTCGATACAGCCACCGTGCTGATCGCGTCGCGAGTGGACGTGCGCGATTGCGGCGGCATCGGCCTCTACTGTTTCGGACCAATCTCCGACAACGACGTTCGAATCCGTTTTGCCACGGTCGAGAACAACGGCGGCAGCGGGATCGCTGTATCCATCTCGTCCGACGACATCCGCATCTCGCGCTCGATCATCCGCGGCAATCGTCACGGCATCTGGGGCAACACCTCGTTCGACGTCACGGACTGCGAGATTTCCGGCAACGACGTCGCTGGCATCTACATCGGCGAAGGGCTCTCCATTTCCGACTCGTCGGTCACCGGGAACTGCCTGAGCTGGGATCCCGAGAACTGGGCGTGCTGCAAGGACGTGTGGGCAGAGGGCGGTCTCGACGCCCGCAAGCTCACCTGCGGCACCAGCGGAGGGGTCAGCGGGGGCACCTGCGAGAACTACGGCGCCTGCAGCCTTGATTGACGAGGTCGCGCCGGACGCGCGCGGTCTGGCGTCGTTCTCCAGGGCGGCACGCGCTGGATATGAGGGCGGTCGGAGCGGCCCCCGGGTTCCTTAGACTTCCAAGTGGGACTCGCGGCAGCCTCCAGAGTTTCCCTGTTCCTTCCCGACAAAGTTTCCGGTAGACGAGGCGGATGGCGACCGCGGCTTCCCCCGGCCGGGCGGCGCCAATACCCGGAGGTAAGATGCTGCCCAGGACTTCGACCCAGTCCCGTCCGTACCCGTTCCTGTCCGTTGCAGGCCTCGCTCTGGCCGCTTCGCTCGCGACGCCGGCCCTTGCCGGCGAGCCGGCTCCCGGCACCGTCATCGATCGCACCAACGTCGATCAGTACATGGAGGTCCTGAGCCCCTCGCTCAAGTGGATCATCGACCGCGGCGCGACCATCAAGGTGACCGAGTACAAGCCGACCAAGCTGTCGCCTCACTTCATCGAGGCGAGCGAGAAGTACGCCGGACAGGTGACCCTGTCGGCCGACGCGACGCACCTCGAGAACCATGTCGCCGGTCTCCCATTCCCGACGGTCGACAACTCGGAGAAGCACGCCGCCGCCAAGCACATGTTCAACTTCAACGCGGCGATCGCGATCGACGACCTCGATCTCCGCAACTTCGACTGCGACACGGGCGCCCTCGGCAAGAACGGCGATCCGGTGCACGTCGAGCGTCACTTCCTGATCGACCACATCCGCCGCCTGTACTTCCAGGAGCGCACGATGGTCGATCCCAAGCCGAAGATGCCGACCAAGGACGGCGCGCGGTACAAGGAAGCGCTGTACCCCCTCATCGAGCCCTTCGATCTCAAGGGCACCGGCTTCACGCTCAACCGCTACGCCGACCACACACGCCAGGACGACACCTGGCTCTACCTGCCGCAGCTTCGTCGCGTTCGCCGTCTGTCGTCGGCGCAGCGCTCGGACGCGCTCTTCGGCCAGGACACCGACCAGGACAGCTACGCGGGCTACGCCGGCAATCCGGGCTGGTTCGACTGGACCTACGTCGGCGAGAAGACGGTGCTCGGTTCGTTCCACTCCGAAGGCATTCCGGTCAAGTGGCAGAAGCCGTCCGGAGACTTCATGCACGACAGTGCGTGGGAGCCGCGCAAGAGCTGGGTCGTCGAGGGCAAGGCCAAGTTCCCCCAGTACGCGTACTCGAAGCGCGTGATCTACCTCGACAAGGACACGTACCGGATTCCGTTCACCGACATCTACGACCAGGCCGGCGAGCTCTGGAAGGTGTGGATCAACAACTTCATGTACGCCAAGCAGCCGATCCCCGGTGCGAAGTACGGCTTCGACTTCGAGGTCAGCTACAACCCGTCGATCACGATGGTGGACCTCCAGCTCGAGCACGCGACGTTCTGCGCGCTGCCGAGCGCGCGCTTCCCGGGCGAGCAGGGCTGGTACGTCAACGTCGGCGATCAGGAAGGCACGACGGAAGCGTACTTCGACCTCAGCGCCATCATCGCAGCGGGTCGCTGAACGCGGCCCCGTGCTTCGGCGTCGCTGAACCCGACTCTCAACGACGCACGCAAGGCACGCAGCAGTGACGAGACCGAAGAAGGGCCGGCGGGACCAGAACCGCCGGCCCTTTTCCGTGGAAGAGGCGCGCGCGCCGGGCGCCGAAGCACCGCGCCGCACGCCCGCGGCGGCGGAACCCTCCCGAAGTCCCACACCCGCATCGCGAGGAACGAGGCCGTTTTCGTGGTCGCGCGCGATCTCGGCCGCCACGCCGGCCCTCGTGCTGACGGCCGTGCTGCTGCTGCCGTTCGCCGGCAAGGCGTTCACGATCGACGACACCGTCTTCATGCGGCAGGCCGAGTGGGTGCTGTCGGATCCGCTTCACCCGTCGGCACTGACGATGGTGTGGTCGGAGGTGCCGCGGCCGATGCGCCTGTCGCAGGTGATGCCGACGGGACCGCTCATGGCGTGGCTGCTGGCGCCGGCGGCGGCCGCCGGCGGGTCGGAGGTGGTCGCGCATCTCGTGCAGCTGCTGCTTCTGCTCGTCGCCGTCGTCGAGGTTGCGGCCCTCGCACAACGGCTCGGCTACGACGACGACGTGGCGAAGCTGGCGTCGCTGCTGCTCGCCTCGACACCGGCGGTGCTCGGCATGGCGGGAACCGTGATGCCGGACGTCGCGGCGATGACGTTCGCACTGGTAGGGATCGAACGCCTCTGCGCGTGGCGGGAGAAGGGAAGGCCCGTGGACGGTGCGCTGGCCGCGCTTGCGCTCGGCCTCGCACCGCTGGCGCGCAGCCACGTCGCGCTGCTGCTCGGTCTCGCGCTTTTCCTGCTCGGTCCGCCGTGGCGCGACTCGTCGTGGAAGCGCTGGTGGCCGGTCGTGGCGGCGCCTGCGTTGACGGGCCTACTCATCGTCCTCACGCGCGATCCCGAGGGCGGCTCCGGCGACATGGTGCAGGCGGCCGGGATGTTCAGCAGCCTCACGAACGTGCGCTCGAATGTGGCAGCGTTCGGCGTGCACTGGGTGCTGCTGTTTCCGAT
>CAYYVZ010000417.1:0-4022 GCA_964475235.1 uncultured Myxococcales bacterium
GATGCCGCCGAGCGACGCGCCGACGAGGGCCGGGCGCGCGGGCAGCTGCGACGTGACCTCGAAGATGTCGGCGGCGAACGCCGAGATCTCGTAGTCCCCGTCCTCCGCCCAGTCGCTCTCGCCGTGGCCGCGAAGGTCCATCGTGAGCGCGTAGAAACCGGCGTCGGCGAGCCTGCTCGCCGTCGCACCCCACGCGAAGCGCGTCTGTCCGCCGCCGTGCAGGAGCAGCACCGGCGGCGCGCCCGTATCGCCGAACGCGTCGGCGACCAGCTTGATGCCGTCCTTGCCGCGCAGCTCGAGGCGCCGAGACGGGCTGCGGCTTACGGATGCGGAGGGAGTCGAGGTTTCCAAGGGAATGCGACGCGAACGTGACTGTCCGGCGGGCGGAAGCTATGCACCGAGGTCACGAGGGTCAAACCGATGCCGAAGCTCATTTCCTCTCCAACCACCGTCCCTGCCGTCGGCGAGCCGCCCAAGCGCATCGACGAGTACGTCGGGCGCGTGAACACCGGCGATACGAAGGTGAGCGTCGCGCACATGCGTTCGCCCAGGGGCTGGGCCGAGCCCGGTCAGCGCCCCGAGTTTCGCGAGATCACGGTCGTGCTGTCGGGAAGCGTGCGCGTGGAGCACGAGGGCGGCGAGATGAAGGTGGCAGCCGGCCAGGCGGTCATCGCCGAGCCCGGCGAGTGGGTCCGCTACAGCACGCCCGACGACGGCGGCGCCGAATACCTGGCGATCTGCCTCGATGCGTTCTCGCCCGCGTCCGTTCATCGCGACGCGTAGTCGCCGAGGCCGGCCCTGCCGGCGATCGCCGGCAGGTTGGGATCGCGGAGAGGTCGGCTCGACGCCTACTTCTTCGCTGGCTTCGCTTTCGAGGCCTTCTTCTTCGGGGCGGGAGTCGGCGGCCGTACGACAAGCACGGGGCACGGAGCATCGCGCAGCACGCGCTCGGTGACGCTGCCGAGGATCACGTGGCCGATCCCGCGACGTCCGTGCGTGGCCATCACGATGAGATTCGCCCCGACCTCCTCCGCAACCTTGCCGACCACCTCGTGCGTGACGCCGGAACGGATCACGATCTTGACGCCGGACTTCGATTTCACGTGACGACCCACCCATGCCTCGAGCGTCTCGCGCGCGGCCTTCTCGATCGTCTTGTCGAGGGAGACGAGATCGACGGGAGGCGCGAAGTCGGTGAACAGCAGCGTGGTGGTCTGGGGAACGTGGACGATGGTGAGCCTGGCGCCCTGCCCTTCGGCCAGATGCGCGGCATACTGGACGGCCGCGAAGGATTCGGGGGAGAGGTCGGTCGTGGCGAGAATGTGTTTGAAGCGCTTCATTTCAGCCTCCGGCGCGAACGGTGAGGGAATGCCGGGATACTCTCAGCAGCAGCCGCTCGCGGCAAGCTTTTGCGGCCGGGCGCCTCGGGGGCTAGAGGGCAGCCCGCGCGGGCGAGCTCGCCGCCATCGCCGCCGTGCCCGCGGCATGAAACATGGCCGCCGCGCCCCTGGCGGAAACATTGCCGCCGCGCCGGTGGCGCGAAACGGGAGAACCACATGGCCTACGACGCCTACCCGGGCCTGAAGATCCGGATCGCGCGCGGAGTCGCGTTCGTGGTGATCGATCACCCGCCGATCAACCTCTTCGACGTCGCCCTGATGCAGGAGATCGACGGTTTCGGCCGCGAGGTGGAGGCCGACGACAGCGTGCGCGTCATCGTCTTCTCGAGCGCGGATCCCGACTTTTTCATCGCGCACGCCGATGTTTCGCTGATCCAGCAGCTTCCGGACAACGCACCGCCGCGCTCCACCCAGCTCGGGTTCTTCCACGCGATGGTCGACCGGTTCCGAACGATGCCGAAAGTCAGTATTGCGAAAATCGAGGGCCGAACGCGCGGCGGCGGCAGCGAATTCGTGCTGTCCCTCGACATGCGCTTCGCGGCGCTCGGCAAGGCGGTGTTCGGTCAGCCCGAGGTGGCGCTCGGCATCCTGCCGGGCGGCAGCGGCACGCAGCGCCTGCCGCGCCTGTGCGGCCGCGGCCGCGCGCTGGAGATCGTGCTCGGATGCCAGGACTTTCCCGCCGACCTGGCCGAGCGCTACGGATACGTGAACCGCGCGCTGCCGCCGCACGAGCTCGGGCCGTTCGTCGACCAGCTCGCGTACCGCATCGCCAGCTTCCCGCCCGAGGCAATCGCGCTCGCGAAGGAGCTCGTCAATTCCGCCGAAGCCGGCGTCACGGACGGACTGCTCGACGAGGCACACGCTTTCGGCCGCACGCTTCCGACGAGCGAGGCGAAACGTCGCATGGCGGTGTTTCTCGCCGAGGGCGGGCAGACACGTGCGATGGAGACGGGCGATCTCGGGACGCTTGCGGAGTTGCTCGCGAAGAAGTGACGGCCGCAGGAGAATGCGTGCGTCGATTTCGCGCGGAAGCGCGAAATTCCGTACCCGAACGCTTCCTCGAGGGCGGAAGACGAAGGGGACAGGCCTGACCAGGACCTGTCCCCTTTCGATGGAAGCGCCCTTCGGGAGGGTGCGGCGCTTCCATGGTCCGACTTGCGGCGCGTCGTTGCGCGCCGGCTACTGTTGCAGCGCGCCGTTCGTCGGTGACGGGCGCCGCCTGCTTCGTCAGGCCGACGCTTCCCAGTCTTCGAAGCCGAGAATTCCGAGCCGGCCGAACTGTCCGCGCAGGCGATCGTTGAGGAGGCCGAGGCGCTTCACGTTCGGCACGATCTTCGAGAACAGCATCGTGCGGAACTGGCGCATCGTCTCCGACTTGTCGCTCAGCTCGATCATCTCGTTCACCGGAAGGCCCAGTTCGTCCCAGAGGACCTTGGGCATGAGACGATCGCGCATCAGATAGCAGGCCTCGACTGCGAATTCCTCGCGGATCCGGAGGTCGGCGTCCGACATGTCCTTGTAGACCTCACGCAGCGACAGCACGCCGAACGCGACGTGGCGCGACTCGTCGCCCATGATGCGCGACGTGATGTCCTTGATGAGCGGCTCGCGCGTGATCTGGTTCTGCATGCCGAAAGCCGCGAGCGCGAGGCCTTCCACGAGGATCTGCATGCCGAGATACTTAATGTCCCACTCCGAGCACGTGAGAATGTTGTCGAGCAGCTTGCGGAGCTCCGGATTGCACGGGTACTCCTTCTGCATCTTGCGGCTGAGGTAGAGCTCGTACGCTTCGACGTGGCGCGCTTCGTCGGCGGCCTGCTGCGCGGCGTAGAACTTCGCATCGATGTCGGGAACGCAGTTGACGAGCTGCGCAGCGACGAGAAGCGCGCCCTGCTCGCCGTGCATGAACTGGCTGAGCGTCCACGCCTGACCCGAGTGGCGAAGCTCGCGGATGTTCCGGTCGCTGAGCTTGTTCCAGTGCGAGCTGCCGTACCACGGGATGGTCTGGTCCGGCATGTTCTCCGCTTCCGGATCGACTTCGATCTTCCAGTCGGGATCGTCCTTCGCGTTCCAGTGACCGTGCTTCGATTTCTCGTAGAGGTTGCGGAGACCTTCCTCCTTCGACGCGTAGTCCCAGACGTAGTTGACGCTGTACTCGGTCGGCAGGGGCTCGAAGTTGGTTCCGAACATGGGCGGTCTCCTCCAGGTGCGGTGTCGTGCTTTCGTTCGTCCCTCGCGCGCACTGCGCGGTGGGGCCGATGTCGCGTCTTCGCCGGCGTCGAATCTGTGTTGGCGCGTTCTGCCCGCTCGTTCTCCGCGGGCCGGCGGAAAGTAGAGAGTGCCACTATCCATGTCAATGAATTCGCAGCGGCGGTGCAGGGATGGCCAGTTTCCCGCCGTTCAACGATTTCCCTCCGTCCAACACGCCGCCGTTCCCCATGCCGCGGCCGTCGATCGGCGGTGGCCGCCGATTACCGTAGCTTCTCGAGCAAGGTCCATCCTCGAACGCCGGGGCCCGGCATTCCAATTCGGAGTATTCCTGGGTGACAGTGCAACCAGCCGATTTTTCTCCATTTTCCCCTTGATTTCCGGCTCATGTTTCGCTAAATTTTCGTCAATGAG
>CAYYVZ010000418.1:0-2545 GCA_964475235.1 uncultured Myxococcales bacterium
GTTTTTTGAGGGGGTGGTTGGGGGTTGGGCTGGGTCTTTTTCTATTCTTCCACTGGTGTGGTGTGGGGCGGGGCCCTTCCGTGTTTACCGGGCGCCGCCACCGCCCCGAGGTGGCGAGGGAAGAGACCGGTTCCACTCCGTAAGGAATGCGGAGCGCGACGCAGGAGGTCGCGCTCTTCGATTCAGGTGTTCGCAACCGTCGTCCAGTTCCCCTCGGCGTCGTAGTCGACGTTGTACGTCTTCTTCATCAGCTCGCGCATTTCGGCGGCCGTCTTTTCCTTGCCCGGCTTGAGGAAGGCCGAGTGCTCGGACGCGTACCACAGGATGTCCTGCGTGAGGTCGCGGCCGTTGCTCGAGTTCACCACGAAGACAGGAAGGTCCGCGAAGAAGAACTTCCAGATTTCCATCTGTGCGGTCAGGCGGTCCAGGACGATTCGGCCGAGCGCTTCGTCGCCGTTCATGAGCGCCGCGACGTCGCCCTTCTTCGCCTGTTCGAACGCGGAGAGGAGACGATCCCCGACGACGCCCTGGCTGATCAGCAGGCTCGAGAGGTCGGTGTAGTCGTTGTAGAACGGGTGCGCACCGCCGCCCGGCGTGCCTCCGCGCATCAGGAACTCGATCGCCTGCGTCGGTGAAAGGCGCCGGATCGCGAAGTCGTACTCGGAGTCGCGCTCGAGCATCACGACGGCGCCGATCTGGTGCACGTCGCGGTCGCAGTAGAACGTGTCCGAGTCCGGATCGTAGAGCAGGCGCTCGTCCGGGTACTGGTGCGTCACGCGGCCGAGCGACTCGCGGCTTCCGCCCGCGCCGTAGTCGGCGGTCGCGTTCTCGAGGATCGGCTCGGTCTCGGCGAGAATCAGGTCGCGGCTGAGCAGGTTGCGCGAGCGCATGTAGAAGAAGCGCTCGGACGGCCACACGTCCCACTGCGACTTGCCGGACGGCACGATGTGCATCCAGTCGTCCTGGCAGACGTAGCCGACGGTGCCCATGATCTCCGTCGCCTTCTTCTTGTCGCCCTTGTGGTCGATGGCGTAGCGGCGCTCGAGCTCCTGGCGGCGTCCGTGCACGTTACGCTCGCCCCAGAACGTCGCGGCCTCGGTCTTGCCCGCGCCGCTTGCGCCGAGAAACACGGTGCCGGCTCCCGAGCTGTTGAGAATCGCGCACGACGCATGGGCCGACAGCACTTCCGCGCGCGACATCACGGTCGTGACGCCCGCGTGGATGCCGCGGCTCTTGATCTCGCCGTGGTAGTCGGTGTTGATCGTGATGACGTAGATCGCCTCGCCGATCTCCTCGAGCGGACACGCGTAGATGAAGCACGACGGCGGGATCGACTTCGAGGCGCCGTCGAAGAACTGCGAGTCGCGCAGACGGCTGGGCAGCCCGAGCGTCATCGGGTTCTGCTTCTTGGCCTTGAGCTGCGCGACGTACTCCTTGTAGGCGCGCTCGTTCGGCGGAATGCCGACGACCGAGATCACGCGCACCATCGGGACGGGCTTTTCGAGCAGGCGAAAGCGCTCCTCGAGCGCGGTCTGAAGCTCGAGCGCGACGGGGTCGTTGAGCTGGAAGAAGTTGGCCTGCGTGGTGCGGTAGAGCTGGTCGATGTTGCCGCGGTGCTCGCACTGCACGCCGGCCGACAGGAAGCGCGCGCGCAGTGTCTTCTCGTCGCTCAGCACGGCCATGGCTTCGAGCCACGCGCGGGCTTCCTTCACGTCGCGGTCGTGGGTCTTCTTGTCGATGCGCGCGACGAGGCGGTCGGTGAGGACCGACTGGGTCGTGTTGTGCGAGTTGAGCAGCGGGCCGATCGTCGAGTCCTCGGCCGTCTCCGCGTCCTGGCGCAGGATGACGTCGCCGCGATCGTTGATGCCGATCTCGCGCAGTCCCGGGTTGTGGCGGATGTGAAGGCCGTTGTTGGCGATGAGGCGGCCGATCTGGACCTTGGCGCCGTCGCTCAGCTGGGCCTGCTCGGGCGTGAGGCGGCAGACCTCGACGGGAACGATGTAGGACGCGAGCTGCTTGGTCATGTCCGACGTGTAGACTCGCACGCGGCGGCCGAGGTCGGTGACGGTGATGCCGGCGTCACGAATGCGGTCGATGTCGAGAGCGCTTTCCTCGGCCATCAGCAGGCGGCCGTGCAGGTCGCGCGCGAGCTTGCGCGACGAGACCGCCTTCGGCTTGAGGAAGCGTTCCATGGAAGTCGTCTCGGAGCTCTGGTCCATAGGTATTTCCGGCTCTCTTTCGGCTGGTTCCGGGTCGTCTGTGCGGGTTCGGGAACTTGGGGAAAAGGCGGCCCATAGCGGATGCAGCGCAGTGCGTCAAACTGCGGGCCTCCGACGGAGGCGACCGAGGTGTCCCTTCGCGTGCGCACGAGCGGTGGACGTGCGAGCCGCTCCGGCCTTCGACGTTTCCGACATTCACCCGCTTCTGGCACTCGTGCTTCGGAAATCGGGGACGGATCCGGATTTCCCAAAATTTACGAGGCTGGGGAGGAGGTTGAGTGCTGCGGAGACACGGCGCAGGTCAGCGAGGGGAAATTCAGATCCGT
>CAYYVZ010000418.1:2555-4011 GCA_964475235.1 uncultured Myxococcales bacterium
TGCCGCGGCTGGTTCAGTGGTTGTGGGGTGCTGACCCCCTGCGCTGGTCCGCGCGGTGAAATACACCCCCGTCCCCGATTTCCACCACGACGCATGTCCTACGCGATCACCCGCCAGGCTCTCGACGACGTCCGCGAGCACAGCCGCACCGAGTACCCCGACGAATGCTGCGGCGTGATCGTCCGCGGTGCGGATGCGGCCACGCGCGTCTTTCGCGTGCGCAACGTCCAGAACGAGATGCACGCGAAAGACCCGGCGAATTATCCGCGCACCGCGCGTACGGCCTACGCCGGCCATCCCCAGGACCTCCGCGTCGCGCTCGAGGCGGCCGATGCGCCGGGCTGCTCGCTGGTCGCGTTCTACCATTCGCACCCCGACCACGATTCGTACTTCTCGGCCGAAGACGTCGCGCAGGCGACGCCGTTCGGCGAGCCGTCGTATCCGGACGCGCTGCAGATCGTCGTGTCGGTCTACGACCGCGAAATCCGCGCGATCAAGGCCTTCGCCTGGTCGCCGTCCGAGGAGAATTACGTGGAGACTCCGTTCGAGGAGACCGCCGGCTGATGCAGGTGCGCGCGGGGCACCTCGACGTCCGCTACGAGCTCGCAGGGCCCGAAGGCGCGCCCGTCGTCACGTTCGTGCACGGCCTCGCGGCCTCGCTCGAGATCTGGGCGGGACAGGCCGAACGGCTCTCGGACCGCTTCCGCGTGCTGCGCTACGACCTGCGCGCGCACGGCGGCACGGCTTCGACGGACGTGCCGTGCTCGCGCCACGACCTTGCGACCGACCTTGCGAACCTGCTCGACTCGCTCGGCATCGAGCGCACGGCCGTCGTCGGCCACAGCGCCGGCGGCGTCGTCACGCAGCAGTTCGCCGTGGACTATCCGGCCCGTGTCTCGGCACTAGGGTTCATCGGCACCGCGAGCGAGTGCAACGACAAGACGGCGGCGTGGTACTCGAAGTGCATCGAGGTCGCGCGCAGCGAGGGCGGCGCGGCGGTGATGAAGACGATGGGCATGAAGCCCGAGCGCAGTCCCGTTCCCGACGGCCCCGGTATGGCGCCGGTCATCGAGGCGATGCGCACGCTCAACACGGACCCGCTCACGAGCGCGCTGCGCGGCGTCGCGGTGCCGACGCTCATCATCGTCGGCGACAAGGATTTTCTCGGCGTCGGCGGCTCGGTGATCCTCGGCCGCACGGTATCGGGCAGCGAGCTCGAGATCGTCGCGGGACGCGGGCACGGAATCTATCTCGAGGATCCGGACTGGTTCGCCGCCCGGCTCGGCGGGTTTCTCGACAAGCATCTCCTCCAGCATGCGTAAATTTCTGATCGGAATACTCGACGTCGTGCGGCGCGGGCAGCAGCTCTGGATGCGGCTGCGCGGGCAGACTCCGGAGGGAATTGCCGAGCAGCGCATCGTCAGCGGCAAGGCGTGGGAAGAGTACTGCGACACGC
>CAYYVZ010000419.1:0-4005 GCA_964475235.1 uncultured Myxococcales bacterium
CGCGACACGCACGGGTCCACGACCCGCAGGCGCGAGCGCCAGTCGACGCCGTCGTTGCAGTCCAGCTTGGTCGCCGAGCAGCCGGTGGCGGGATTGCACTCGCCGGGAACCACACAGGCGTTGTTGCTGCTGCAATCGACCGGCGCGCCGCCGATGCACTGGCCGTTCTGCCAGGCCTCTCCCGTCGTACAGAAGTTGCCGTCGTCGCACCCGGTTCCATTGGGCGGCGGCGGGCAATCGGCCGCGCAGTTCCCGTAGGTCTCGCCTGGCATGCACTCGTCGTCTCCGCACTCGCAGCCGTCATCCACCGAGCCCTCGCAGTCGTCGTCGAGGCCGTTGTTGCAGATCTCGACCGAAGACGGCGGCGTCAGCGTCACGCATACGACCGGCACCCCGGGGTTGGCCGGGTCGCAGGTATTGACGGTGTTCTGGCAAAGGCCCGGATCGCCGCAGGTTTCGTACATGTCGTCGATCACACCGTTGCAGTCGTCGTCGATTCCGTTGCACTTCTCGTCATCGAGGCTGAACGAGTTGTCGTCGAGCCTCCATTCGCCGGTGCTCTTGCAGATTTCCACGTTGCCCTGGCAAGGGCCGTTCTGGTTGACCGCCGGCCTGGTATTCCCTTCCTCTTCTGGAGTGCACGTGGCGGGCAGCGCCAGCCCCTCGCAGAACGTCACGCAGTCGCCCGGAGGCGTGTCCACGCAGCTGCCGTCGGGGCACGTCGTGGAATCGCAGTCGTCTCCCGTGAAACATTCGGGCGAGACCGTCGCGCCCGTCACGCAGCGCTGTCCATGGCAGTCGTCGTCGCAGCTGTACGGCAGCGTAGCGCCGTCCGGCCATGCGTAGACGAGCTGGTCGCAGCCATCCGGCAAGGGCGGCGGAGGCTCGGTCGCCGGCGGCTGCACGGAGCACATGGTCGAGCAGTCCAGCTTGGCCGTCGCGATGTCCACGCATTCTCCGGAGCACGCGCTCGCGCACTGGTCGGCCGTGTAGCAGGCCGGACTGATCGTCGTGCCCACTACGCAGCGAAAGCCGCCGCAGGCGTCCGAGCCACAGGTGTACGGCGAAGTCGTGCCGTTCGGCCACGAGTAGAAGAGGTTTCCGCACGTCGTGGCGGGCGGCGGGGTCGAAGGCGGCGGCTGCGTACCGAGGCAGAGCGTCGAGCAGCCGTCGTCGGAGACGTTGTTGCCGTCGTCGCAGTCCTCACCAGGTTCCAGCTCGCCGTTGCCGCAGAGGAGCGTGGGGTCGCCGTTCGAGCCGTCCACCGCACCGAACCACGTCGCGGGCACGACGAGAAGCGCCGTGTCGTAGATGTGGTCGCCGGAATCGGCGACCCGGAAGTCGACCATCTTCTCGGCCGAAAGACTGGTCAGGATGACCACGCCCGTCTCCCACGGACCGTACGGGATGATATCGACCTTGTTGTTGATCCAGCTGTTGATCGAAACATCGACCGTCTGGACCCCCGCCCCTGCGGTCGTCATCCAGTCGGTAAAGATCGACTGGTACCATTCGAACCATTCCGACGAGAGCGCCAGCACGACGCTGTCCTGCGGCGGAACGAAGGAACCGAGCAGCGTGCAGTCGTACGTCTCCCACCCGTCGGGGTTCGTGCCGCATCCGGCACGGCCCATGTCGTTGCTGATCTCGTTGTCCTGATCGCCCGGATCGCCGGACGTAAGCACCAGAACGTTTCCGGCGCCGAGAACTCCGCCCTTCGCGACGATGGCGTCGTGCACGAAAGGCGGCAGGCTCGCCTGGTCGTACCAGCCGCACTGGGTAGGCTCAGCCGCGTTGTCGCACGGCGTGGCCGCTTGCGCCGGTTGCGCCGGTTGCGCCGAGAGTGATCCCGCGAGCGCGAGAGCAGCGAAGAATGTTCGCGAGACGGCTCGCCAAGCCGGACCTCGCGTCCACGCCGTCGAAGGCGCGGTAGTGTTGGGAAGTGAACTTCGACTCGATTTCGATCGCATGGTTTTGGCCTCCCGCCAAGTTTGGATGAAGGCTGCATTGCATTCGGCATGCCACGGCGATCACTTCGAGCAAGTGCGGGAAATTCGCCACAGGTCGCGATCGGGATTCGCGTTTTCGCGAACTCGAGGACGCTACTTTCCGAGTTGCGGAGATGTTGATGATCAATGCCGCTGCGATCTTATTGGACGCATCGAAGTCGCTACTCGGAGCGGAGGGTGGAGTGGCGCAACGAGGGTGCAGATGTCGTTCGGCAACGGACTCGCGAAGGAAGTCGGAAAGCAGGCGTCGACGGCGACGGCGACCTCGACACGTCGGCCGCGCATGATTAGCTTGCTTGAAGTAGCTCTGCGAGACGCACCGATCGAGATGGAGTGCGATCGTGTCGGTGCTTGCGGCTGGCGTGCCGACGTCGGTTCGGCGACGGTGACGACGAAGCGGAGTAGAAGTGGAGTGCCCTCGGTTGGACTCGAACCAACGGCCCCAGGATTAGGAATCCTGTGCTCTATCCACCTGAGCTACGAGGGCGTAGACGCGGTTTCTAGCCTGTCCCGGCATTGCGGTCGAACACGCGCGCCTGCAGCGCTGCCGGCACCGCCAAACACGAACGAGCCGCGAATCGTCGAACTGCGAAATCCCCGTTCCCGCTCACTCGATCACGAGCTGCCGTCCGTCCGCCCCTTCCAGCACGAAGTCCCGGAAGCTCGCCCTCCCCGTCCGCCGCTGGAACAGGCTCACCGCAATGAGCCAGATGCGTACGACACGCTTCGGCGGCTCGCCCATGTAACGGCGGTAGTCCGAATGAAGATCGCGGCTCTCGTCCAGCCACGCTCCGAGCCCCGCGCTTCCCGAACGAACGACGACGTGGAACTCGCGGTCCTTCCAGTTGGGCAGCGGACACCAGTAGCCGGTGCCGGCGGCGATCTCCGGGCTCCACGTGTAGGTAATGTCGCGCCCGTTCTCGAACTCGACGGCGACGCTCAGGTAGTCGTGCGACGCCGCGGTGTTCTCGGGGAGCTCCGACGGAAGCTCGTCCACCTTCCAGCTCCAGCGGATCTGCGTGCCGGGCTCGAGGTCGAACGCAGCCTCGCGCTGAAGGATCGCGACGTTCCGGTGCGTGTGGCACTCGATGCACGCGCGGCCGCCGTCGGTCGCATCCCGGAAGATTTCGCTCTGGCCGAGGAACCACAGGTACTGCCAGCCCTTCGGCGGCGGCGCGTGGTCGCGAAGGCGCAGCGCTTCCGGCGCGAGGCGGTCGTCGCTGGCAGCGGCGAGGCCGCTCGCTGCATCTTCCTTCCAGTGGATCACGACGACCGTGAGGCCGCCCTTCGCGCTTGCGTACTGTTCGAGCGGCGTGGAAACGCGGCCGTGCACGTCGCCCCACTGTCCGGGAAAGCCGTTGCCGATGTAGAGACGCCCCGACGTCTCGGCGCGGAACGTGTACGTCTCGCGCGTGCCGTTGAAGATGACACCGCTTTCGCCGATGCGCATCCAGAGCTGAAGCTGCGGGCCGACCCAGACGTCGAGGGCGTCGGACAGGATCGCGCGGCCGGCGGCGATCGTCGTTACCCAGTCGCCCTCGAAGAGATCGATGCCCGTGTCGAGCCAGGGAAGCTGCGACGCTTCCATCTCGATCACGCGCGTTTCGCGCACGTGCTCGGTGGCCTCACTGCGGCCGAAGCCCTCGAGCCAGCGGCGCAGATCGGCGCGCTCGGACTCGGCGGCGACGCTCGGTGCGACGCCGTCGCCGGACGCACGGACGATGCGCCAGCGGCGCGCAGCAACGACCAGATCCTGAGCAATTCCCATCAGTCTTCCTTTCCCTCGACTCCCGGACTCGATCGTCGGCCGGAAACCTGTACCCGTCCCGGGTTTCTCACGGCTCGCGACAAAATCAGATCTGTCGCCGATTTTCAGTCCTTGAACGCGAGCTCTCGCAGCGGGAGGCGGTGGCGGCGGAGCAGCGTGTACACCTCGAGCATCTTGAGACTGCGGTGGCCCTGGATCTCGCGGCGCTGTCTCCAGACCACGGGAAGC
>CAYYVZ010000420.1:0-4000 GCA_964475235.1 uncultured Myxococcales bacterium
CTCCCTCACGGGAGCGCGGCGTTTCTCTTTGCGCGCAGGTCGCTTCGGCTACGGCGCCGGCGGCAGCGCCAGCGCGCGGATTCCACCCGCCGAGTTGGCGCCGCCGAACACGTCGCCGTACGGAATGTAGACGACCCCGTTCTCGATCGCCGCGCCGCCCATGATGGTGCCGGCCGACGCCGCGAGCGTCGTCACGAGCGCGCCGGTCGTCGTGTCGTAGACGAACAGCGATTCGTCCGAGAGCGTGCCGGCGAAGAGGAGCCCGTTCGCGACCGTCGGGCTGTTCCAGCTGATGCCGATGTCGTCGCTGAAGTCCGTCGTGCCGTCCACGCCGTTGAACCCGAACACGGTGTCCGTGCCCACGTAGGTATCGATGCTGTAGAGGGCCGCGAAGAACTTGTCGGTATCCGCCTCGTACGCGACCGAGCCGTTGAAGAGGCCGAAGCCCGCGAAGACCGGCGCCGGTGCGAGCGAGTTCGACCACTCGAGCATGCCCGTCGACTGGTTGACCGCGTAGAGCGTGCCGTCCTTGCCGCCGCCGACGGCAACCGGGACCGTTCCGCCAGCAACGTCGGCGAGAATCGGGCCGTTGAGGAAGCCGTAGTCGTGGTAGGTCGGACCGTCGTCCACCGGGAAGGTCTGGAACTGCTCCGGTGCCTCCGTGCGGTAGGCCCAGTCGATGTTGCCGGTCTCGGCATCGAGCTTGAAAATGGAGTCCGAGTTGCCGATCGACGGGAACGACAGGCAGCCGACGCTCGCCATGTAGATGTCGTTGCCATCGGCCGACGCGGCGGCAGTCGCCGTCACGCCGCCGCCCTTGCCGGGAATGCAGGCCGGGCAGTCGGCGTCGGTCGTGCAGGTGATGCTGCGCTCGAGCCAGCACTGGCCCGAAAGCACGCACGTTCCCGGCGTGATGAACGTGGACGGGCAGTCGGCGTTCGTGGTGCAGACCTTGTCGGGGTTGCTGTCGCAGTTACCGAGCAGGCACGGCGAGCCCGGCGTCGTGCAATCGGCGTTGGCCGAGCACTCGTCGCTGGTGTCGTCGAAGCAGATCCGCTCGGGCACCGTGTACTGGCGCCACAGCTCGGCTCCCGTGTCGAGGTCGAACGCAACCAGCGTGCCGCGCGTGCACGGCGCGTCGTTGTGCGAAGCGATGCCGAGGAACACGCGGTTGTTCGCGACGAGCGGGGAGCCCCACGCATGCGCCGCGGTCGGGTCCTCGCTGCCGGCGTTCGCCTGCCAGAGCAGCTCGCCGTTGCTCGCATCCAGGCAGTAGAGCTTGCCGGCGCTGTCGGCGACGAGCGCGCGGCCGTCGGCCGTCAGCGTCACCGAGCTCTGCACGCCGAGGATGCCGAGACTGCCCGTGTTGAAGGTCCACTTCGTGTCGCCCTTCTTCTTGTCGATGCCGTACACGCGGCCGTTCCACGACGACGAGTAAACGAGCTTGCGGCCGACCGTCACCGTCGAGCTCACCGTCCTTCCGCGCGAGCCGCCTTCGACCGGAACCCACTGCCACTTCTCGACGAGGCTCCCGACGTTGGCCGCGGTGATCGTCGTCTCGGTCGGGTTCGATCGCGTGTTCTGCGCGTCGTAGGCGTGGCCGGGCCAGCCGCGCGGCACGCAGACGAACTTGACGCCGTCCTTGTCGTCGGTGCCGGCCGTCGCCGTCGTCTTGAAGGAGAACTTGGCTGCCTTGAACTCGCCCTTGCTGGTCGGGCCCTTGAGCGGGACGACGACGGAGTTGTCGGTGGTGCAGACGTTGGTCGAAGCGGGCAGCAGCGCGTCGATGTCGCTCTGGAGCGCGGCGAGGCCCGGGTACTTCGTGGTGCTGCCGAGCACGTCCACCACCGTTACGTTGGCCGCTGTGCACGAGGGCAGCGAGGGGTCGGCGTTGCGCAGGCAGACGTCGACGTCGAAGGTGCACGAGTTGTTGGCGACGCCGTCGAGGTCGCAGCCCGGATCGCCGTCGAAGCAGCGGATTTCCTTGGCGGGCTTGATGTCGTTCGGGTTGTAGAACGGCGAGTTCAGACGAATCGCTTCGCTCGCGAGCTCCAGATGACAGTCGGTGGCGGCGTCTCCGCCGCCCTTGACGGGGCAGTCGGGCGGACACTGCGCCGCGGCCGATCCTGCGAAAGCCAGCGCGGTCAGCGCGACGGCGAAAAGACTTGCTCGGTTTTTCATGGGCCCTTCCTCTGGTGCTGCCGGGATCCAAGCGCACGGGACGCGCGCTCCTCCTCGAATCCCTCGGTCAACCTAATGGCGATTGCACCGTCAATGCAAGATGTTTTCCGGGACGTGACCGGGCGTCGCGGGCGTCTGGCGGAATGGCGCAAGCTGCGACGATTCACCCATGAATGCAGGAGGTTCGCACGCGTCTGACTCGACAAGCTGAAGACCGGAGCGTAATTTGTTCGCCAATACCTGACAGCCTGGCCGAGACGTACACAGGTCGCATCGCCGGCAGCCGCCGGTGGCCAGGGCCGAGGGGAGACACCGGCGGTCTCCTCCCGAGCAGCGGTTTTACGGGACCGCTCATCGATCCCCGCCGACACAAAGGAGGTGATCCAGTGATCTATTTGTCCCAGGTGAACTGTGAGGTGGTGTCCTCCTAGGAGGACTCGCGCTCCAGCACATCGCTGGGTCGCCCCTTTCGAACGGGGACCCAAACACCACCGAACTCCGGTAGTCCCGCTTTCACCGGCGGGCCGGCGCCATCGGCGATCTCAGGATCGCCGCGGATAGCCGGAAGTACTACCGGAGTTTGTGTTTCTCGGGACGGGTACAGGTTTCCCCGAACCGACTTTTCAGTCTTGCTTCGACGCGCCCGGGAAACCTGTACCCGTCCCGGTCTTGGCCGACGCGCGCCGACGGGCCCGTGCTTCGATTTCCCGGAAATCGGGATCCGTCCCCGATCTCCGCGCTCTCACCAGTAGTGCCGCGGGACCAGGCCGAGCTCCCGCGCTTGCTTGGATAGCTCTTCGCGGAAATCCGGGTGCGCGAGCGCGATGAGCGCCGTCGCGCGCTCGGCGACCGACTTCCCCTTCAGATTGGCGATTCCGTATTCCGTGACGACGTACATCACGTCCGTGCGCGGCGTGGTCACGATGTTGCCGGGGGTCAGCGTCGGCACGATGCGGCTCTTGCGCACGCCCTTCCTCTCGTACGTCGAGGCGAGGCAGATGAACGACTTGCCGCCCTTCGACGCATAGGCGCCGCGCACGAACTGGAGCTGGCCGCCCGTGCCGGTCAGGTGCCGGTGGCCGTCCGATTCCGACGCCGCCTGTCCCTGCAGGTCCACCTGCGTCGTGTTGTTGATCGAGACGACCTTGTCGTTCCTGGCGATCTGGGTCGGCAGGTTCGTGTAGTCGACGGGGCAGCTTCGCAGCGACGGGTTCGCGTCGAGGAAGTCGTACTGGCGCTTCGATCCGAGCGCGAAAGTGAAGACGGCCTTGCCGCGGTCGATCTGCTTCTTCGACCCGTTGACGACTCCGCTCGTGATGAGGTCGATCATGCCGTCCACGAACATCTCGGTGTGGATGCCGAGATTCTTCAGGCCCGCGTCCTTCAGGACCGTGCACACGGCGTTCGGCATGCCGCCGATGCCGATCTGCAGGCAGGCCTCGTCTTCGACGTTCTCGGTGATGATGGCCGCCACCTTGCGATCGACGTCGGTGATCGGCGGACTCGGCAGCTCGGGAAGGGCCGGCGAGCCGCCGTCGATCACGTAGTCCACGTCGCGAAGGTGGACGGCGTTCTGCTCTCCGAACACGCGCGGCATCGTCTCGGTGGCCTCGACGACGATGATCCTCGCCTTCTCGAGGATGGCCGAGACGTGGGCGTTGGTCGCGCCGAAATTGAACCAGCCGTGACCGTCGATCGGTGCCGTGCGGAGGCAGACGACGTCCACCGGGTCGATGAAGCGTCGGTAGTAGTCGGGAGCCTCGCCGAAGTTCATCGGGATGTAGTTGCAGCGCCCGCTCTCGTTCTTCCTCCGGTCGTA
>CAYYVZ010000421.1:0-3988 GCA_964475235.1 uncultured Myxococcales bacterium
CCCGGGACGGGTACAGGTTTTCCAGAAAACCTGTACCCGTCCCGGGTTTCCTCGCGTGCACTTTTTCGTCTGATAGGGCAGGGTGCCGCGCGTGACCGGTGCGCAGAAGTTCTGGAAGTTTCTCGGCGAGAGCAGCTTCTACAAGAACATGGGCAAGCTGCACGTGCCGGTCTATCGGATGACCGGCGGCCGCATCGGACACCGCACCGGACCGCTCAGCCATCTCCTGCTCACGGCCACCGGCCGGAAGTCCGGGCAGAAGCGAACGTGTCCGCTCACCTATCTCCAGGACGGAAATCGCTACGTGCTCATTGCGTCCAACGGTGGCAACGAGAAGCACCCGGTCTGGTATCTGAACCTGAAAGCCGAGCCGCACGCGACGGTCGAGGTCGGACCGAAAAAGCTCGACGTCGTCGCCTCGACTGCAACCGGCGACGAGCGCGCGCGGCTGTGGTCGGCGGCCGTTCGCATGAACCCCCAGTATTCGACGTACGAAGGCATCACGTCGCGCGAGATTCCGGTCGTCGTGCTCACGCCGGTCGCATGAGATCGCGTGCCACGCCGTCCCGGTAAAGCGCCACTTCCTCCAACCAACAAGGAGATCGACATGGGTACCGCATACATTCTCGACGCCGTCCGCACGCCGCGCGGCAAGGGCAAGCAGACGGGCGCGCTCGCGCCGCTTCATCCCCACCAGCTTCTCGGCGCGTGCCTGAAGGCCCTCGTCGACCGCAACGGCTTCGATCCGAAAGACGTCGAGGACGTCGTGGCGGGCTGCGTTACTCCGGTGGCCGAGCAGGGCGGCGTGGTCTCGCGCTTCGCGGTGCTCGACGCAGGCTGGCCGAACGAGGTGACGGGCGTGCAGCTCAACCGCTACTGCGGCTCGGGCCAGCAGGCCGTGAACTTCGCGCTCATGGGCGCAGCCTCCGGCATGCAGGACCTCGTCGTCGGCGGCGGTGTCGAGCAGATGTCGCGCTGTCCGATGGGCGCCGACAAGTCGGGCCTCGACGCGCACAACCGCCACCTGCGCGAGCAGCATCCGCTCGTTCCGCAGGGCATCTCGGCCGATCTCATCGCCGCGCGCGAGGGCTTCTCGCGGGGCGACTGCGATGCGTGGGCCCTGCGCAGCCAGCAGAACTGCAAACGCGCGATGGACGAGGGCCGCTTCTCGAGGAGCGTGCTTGCGGTGCGCGACTACGACGGAAACCCCGTCCTCGACACCGACGAGTTCCCGCGCCCCGAAACCACTCTCGAAGGTCTCGGCAAGCTCGAGCCGTCGTTCGCCGGCATGGGCGGCTATGTGCAGAAAGGCGACACGCTGAGCTTCGACGACAAGGCGAAGTCGGTCTATCCGGGAGTCAAGGACATCCCGCACGTGCACACGGCCGGCAACTCGAGCGGCATCGTCGACGGCGCATCGGCCATTCTCATTGCGTCCGAGAAATACGTGAAAGAGCACGACGTGAAGCCACGCGCCAGGGTGATCTCGATGGCCACGATCGGCGACGAGCCCGTCATCATGCTGACCGCTCCGGCGCCGTCGGCCGATCGCGCGCTCAAGAAGGCCGGCATGACGTACAAGGACATCGACCTGTTCGAGGTCAACGAGGCCTTCGCGGCGGTCGTCCTCAAGTTCATCAAGGAGTCCGGCGTCGATCCCGACCTCATCAACGTGAACGGTGGCGCGATCGCCCTTGGTCACCCGCTCGGCGCGACCGGCGGCATGCTGATCGGAACGGCCCTCGACGAGCTCGAGCGTTCCGACAAGACGACGGCGCTGATCACGATGTGCATCGGCGGCGGAATGGGGATCGCGACGATCATCGAGCGGTGCTGACGGGGTCGGCACCGGGGAAACGGTGCGGACGTCGTCGACACCTGTCGAACGGTGCTGACGTTGTCGGAACCGTTCGGGCGCTGTCAGCTGCTTGCTGATGGCCGCTGGGGCTCGCCGTGCGACAATCGCTCCACGGCGCGCTCATCGCACCTGCTGGAACGTGCCGAAGATTCGGTCGCAGATCGAGAGCATCACCGAGACGTTGCGCGGCTCCCGACTGGAATGATGAACGTCGTGGCAACGCGAGTTCGCGAACAACCGGTCGTACACGGGCAACCGGTAGCCGCAGTGGGTGGTCATGTTCACCGCGGTGACGGCAAAGGCGGCGATCGCGAACGTCAGCGGATGGATCGTGAACAGAATCCCGTACAGGTGGAAGCACGCGAATACGGAAAAGCCCTCCAGCGGATGCACGACCATCGCCGTCCAGATCGTCAGCGGCGGTGTATCGACGTGGTGCCAGGAGTGCACGTGCTCCATGTACCAGCGGCTCCGGTGCTCGATACGGTGCCAGACGTACGAGACCACGTCGCCGAGCAGGAAGTAGCCGAGAAGATCCCTGGCGAATTCGAAAGCCGTCGGCGCGGCGGCCGGCACGTGGGACAGCAGGGTCATGGGAACGGTCAGGAAGACCGCCATCGCCACGAAGTACAACGACCCGTACCACTTCATCGCCCGCCAGTAGACGTCCCAGCACTGCTTCGGCGTCAGGCGTCTGGTGAGCACCACGTCGGCAAACGAGAACAGGACGCCCGGGACGTAGATGCCGGCGACCACGGCCGTGAGCAGGAAGGCCGGTGACGAAATTCCGGCGACGCCGAGGTAGCGAAGACAGCCGTCCCAGAGGAGCTGAAGCGCTGTATCCATCTGGTCTCGCTCACTCCTGGAGGGTCGATCGAACGGGCGACCGCATCGCCTCGGCCCGCCGTTCCCGCTCCAGTTCCGCCCGCACGGACGTGGCATGCCCCGTGGCACCGCGTTCGACAAAGCCCTCCAGCGCCGCGCGGAGCAGCCGCTCCCATCCCTGCATGTCCCCGCGTCGTTCGAGCACCCTGGCCCGGCGCCGAGTCAGGATCGGCACGAGGTTCACGGCACCGATCGCCTTCGCTGCCTCTTCCGCGCGATCGAGAGCCGCGTCTGCCTCGTCGAGGTTCCCGTTCGCGAGATGCGCGCCGGCGAGCGAGTAGAGAGCATCGGGAAGAAGAAGACCCGCACCGATCCGCTCGGCCATCTCGACCGCCTCCGAGGCATGCACCAGCGCCGAGGCCGCCTTCCCGAGCGTGATCTGGGCTTCGGCGAGCACGCTCAGTGTCATCGGCGCAACCTGTATGCCGACGCGTTTCGACTTCGACTCTTCCAGGCACTCCATCGCCAGGCTCGCGGCCTCCGCCGATTCACCGCAAGCCTGCAACGCAACGGCCAGCCCTCTACGGGTCGTCACTCGCGCGAGCGGGTTCGCCAGTTCCTCGGCCAGCACGATGCCCCGGCGCGCCATCGCCAGCGAGCCCGCGGTGTCACCCGTGTACGTTGCCAACAGTGCCGCGACCTCCCCGCAGAAGAGGGCCTCGGTCTCCTTCTCTCCGCGACTCCGGGACCAGTTCATTGCCTTCTGCCGCGTCGCCTCGACTACCTCGAACGGCTCTGTCCTCATCTGCAACATCGCGAGCCACTGCAGCAGGAATCCCTGCAGGCTTGCGCCGAGGAACTCGATACCGATCGCAGGATCCCGTTCGCACTCGATCATGGCCGGAGCGAGCCGCGCGAGAACCTCGTCCAGTCGCCCCATGATCAACCGCGGGTAGGAGATCCAGCCCAGCTCGACGAGCTGAAGCTCCCGGTCCCCGGACTGCTTTGCGAGCTCGCAGAACTCGTGGCCGCGCAACACGCAGCCGCGAATGTCGCCCGTCAGGATCAGGGTGGCGGCGTAGCCTCCGGCCAGCCGGGCTTCGATGCCCGCATCGCCCACCGATCGGGCCCAGCGCTTCCCGTCCTCGTACAGCGCGGCCGCTTCCGCCTCGTCCATCCCCAGCCGCCACCCAAGGTTCATCAGACGCGCAGCGGCAAGCGCGAGCAGTCGTGCGGCCGCTTCCTCGTCCTGTCGGCTTCGCAGATCGCGGATGACGGCCCACGCGTGGCGGCTGGTTTCCTGGA
>CAYYVZ010000422.1:0-3980 GCA_964475235.1 uncultured Myxococcales bacterium
AAAACAGCCACGCCGTCCTTGCGCCGCGCCCTCCCGCCAGCGGCGCGACGAGGACCGCGAGCAGCGCAGACAGCATCGTCGCTCCCCCTCCGAAGAGGGTCGCGTAGTTGCCCGAGAACCAGAGGCGTGCCGCTTCGGCTTTCACCGCGAAGTCGCGCCAGTGCTCGAGCGCGTAGCTCCACGCGCTGACCGTCTGCGTGCCGAGATACACATCGCCGGGCAGCACGCCGCCGAGCAGGTTGCGGTCGATCGACGTGGAGCCGAGGACCGTACCGATCGTGAGAAGGTTTCGAAGCAGCCACGGTCCTGCTGCCGCGAGGAAGCCGGCGCCGGTCCACAGAAGCGCACGGCTCCGTTCGTTGCTGCGGCGTACGACCAGCAGGAGCGCGGCCACCGGCGCGATGGCGAGCAGGTCGTATCTCTGAAGGAACGCGAGCCCGAGCGAGACGCCGAGCGAGAACGCGATGCCACGCCGCAGCGGACCGTCGCGTGTGGCCGCGACGAGGAGCAGCGCCGACAACGCCAGAAAGAACCCGGCGCCCGTTTCGAGGAGCCCCGAGCGGCTGTAGTGGAGCTGCAGCGGCTCGACGGCGAACGCGACGGCGGCGAGCACGCCTGCGAGCGGTCCGAACAGGCGGCATCCGAGCAGGAAGACGACGGCCGCGGTCGCCGCGAACAGCACGCCACCGGCGAGCAGGATACCGCGGTCGTTCGGTCCCGTGACGAAGAACGCAGCCGCTTCCTCGACACCGATCAGCGGAAAGCGCGTCGTGTTCGGCCACGGCGGCGACGTGGCGACGCCCCGATCGCCGAGCCAGCGCACCACGTACGGAAACGTCTGCTGCATCGTGAAGCCTTCGCCTCGATGGAGCTGTCGCGACATCTGCGCGTAGTCGTAAGAGTCTACGTCGAAGGTCGGCGACGCGAGCCCGCCGTGCGCGAGCCAGCTCCACGCCGCGAAAACCGTCATCGCGAGCGCCAGCGCCGTCTTCACGAGCGAGCGTGTGCGCGGCTGCACGCCTGATAGCGGAGAGATCATCATCGACGGGGGACCGGCACGCGGCGAAGCACCGCGGCTTCCTCCCAGCCGGACCGACTCACGTCAAGCCCGCGCGAACGCATCACGGAGGGCGTCGAGGACGACGGAGACGCGGCGGGGCAGGTGACGCCTGCTCGGATAGACGGCGTGGATCGGCAGCTCGGCGACATGGATCCGCGGAAGCACGCGGACGAGCGTTCCGGCCGCGAGTGCTTCGCCGGCCACGTAGTCCGGAAGCGGCGCGATACCGGCTCCGGCTTCGGCGAGCTCGCGCACCGCGAAGAGGTCGTTCGCGCGGAAACGGGGCTGCAGTCGCAGCTTCCGGCCGCCGCGCCCGCGCAGAGCCGCGTTGCCGGCCAGCGCTTCGGCGGCAGGTACGAGCAGGAAGTCGTGGCTCTCGAGGTCGTCGGGGTTGCGCACGCGCCCGCGGCGCCGGAGATAGTCCGGCGACGCGCACAGGAAGACCACGCTGGTGCCGAGGCTGCGCGCGACGAGCGAGGAGTCTTCGAGCGCGCCCTCGCGCACCGCGAGGTCGAGCTCGCTCTCGAAGAAGTCGAGGCGCGTACCGGTCAGCACCAGCTCGAAGTCGAGTCCGGGGTGATCCGCGGCGAGTGCGGCGAGCGCGGGCAGGACGCGCGTCCGCGCGAGCGCCGGAGTCGTCGAGAGCCGGATTCGCCCGCTCACGTCGCGGCTTCGGTCGCGCACGGCGGCAGTCGCCTCGGCGAACGCTTCGAACAGCGGCCGCGTACGCTGGCAGAGCTCGAGGCCGGCGTCGGTCGCGCGCACGCTGCGGGTGGTGCGTTCGAGCAGGCGTACGCCGAGGGCTTCCTCCAGACGCGAGACCTGCTTGCTGACGGCCGAAGGCGTGAGCCCGGCGCGGCGCCCGGCCTCGGTCAGGCTGCCGGCCTCGACGACCTGCACGAAGGTGCGGACGGCGGCCAGCCGGTCGCCCAGGCGATCGACGTGGATTTGTGACGGCATTTCACGAGTGTAGTGAAAAGGCTTGCCTTGTTGAACCGGATGCCGGGGTCCATTCTGCGCGCATGAGCACTGCACCCGCCGTCCCGACCAGCGCCGAACGCGCCGCCCACGTAGTTCCGCTTCCCGTCCGCATCCTGCGCAGGCTGCGGCCCGCGATCGCCGCCGTGCTGCGCTCGCCCCTCCACGGCCTGCTCAGCCGCGACGTGCTGCTGCTGACCTACGCCGGCAGGAAGAGCGGCGCGCTCTACACCTTCCCGCTCAACTACGTCCGCAAGGACTCGCGCGTCTATCTCTGCACGCGCCCGGAGGGATCGAAGTGGTGGCTGAACCTGAGGAGCGGGCCGGTCGTGGATCTCGTGCTCCAGGGCCGCGCGGTGAAAGCCCGTGCAACGGTGCTCGCGCCGGGCGGCGAAGAGGCTCTCGCGGGCCTGCGCGCCTTCGTCAAGCGCAACCCCGGCACGGGCGAAATGCTCTACCACGTGCGGCGCGGTCCGAACGAAGATGACCTCGGGCGCGAGGTGCATGCTTCCGTTGTCGTGCGGCTGGAGCTTCTGTAGCCGCCTGCGTGACGCCGCGCCTCGCAGCGCATTTCATCGGTCCGTTACGCTGCCGCCCACGACAGCGACATCATCCAGGCGATGCAGCCGAGCCCGACGGTGAAAACCAGCGTGCGCAGAGTCGCCAGGTTGGCGATGTAAAGAACCGGGTGCGCGAGGCGCGTCGCGAGATAGACGAGAGAAGCCGTCGCCGACTTCGCGGGATCCGCACCGACGAGGTGCGCGACGATGACCACCGTCCCGAACACTCCGAGCGCCTCCCACGCGTTGGCCTGGGCCGCCAGCGCCCGGGCCGCCGCGCCGCTGAGCTCGTTCGCCTGAAGCCGCGGGTGGTTGTTGTCCGCGTGGCCGAGCTGCTTGATGCGCAGGTAGCCGCCAAGTCCGGCCAGCACGTAGGGCAGGATCGCGACGATCAGAAGACAGCGAAACGGGGTCGTCATGCAGGGCCTCCGGTAGATGGGGTCAGGTCCGGATTTCGGCTGCCGGCCTGGGAAGAGCCGATGCGATGGTGCCTGTCGGAGCGCCGCCGCGCGAGCATTTCGGCCCCCGGTTCCGCCCCGGGACCGAGCGCGATCTGCCGGTTCCTCGGCCGGAAAACGGGAAGTGACCCCGGTTTCGGCGATTTGAGCCCGGCCGGGATCGCGGCTATACCCCCGGTTTCCGCGGCGCCAGGCGCCGCCCAGAGGATGACATGAAGGACGGCATTCACCCCCAGTACCAAGACATCGATGTCGTCTGCGCCTGCGGTGCGACCTTCAAGACGCGCTCGACGTCCCCGAAGGTCCACGTCGAAATCTGCGCGGACTGCCATCCGTTCTACACGGGAAACCAGAAGATCCTCGACACGGCCGGCCGCGTCGAGCGATTCCGGCAGAAGTACGCCAACGTCAAGGCCGCGGCCCGCTGAACCAGGCCAGCAGAGCTCGGACGGAAGCTTTCCCTAGCGACACGCAAGTGGCGCGTACAAAAGGGGGCCGGAGCGTTACTCCGGCCCTCTTTGTGTTTGTGTGATCGGGAGACAGGGAAGCTCACCCAGCTCGTGAGAGCCTAAGCCATGCTCGACAAGCTCGCGCACATCGAACGGCGCTTCGCCGAGATCGAAGCCCAGGTAGCCGACCCCGAGATCTACGGGGATCAGGGCCGCTACGCGAAGCTCATGCGCGAGCGCGCCGAGATCGAGGAGATCGTCACCGTTTATCGGAAGCGCCAGGAGACGGACGCCCGCCTCGAGGAGGCCAAAGCGCTTCGCGACGACAGCGACGCCGACATGCGCGAAATGGCCGCGATCGAGATCCGCGAGCTCGAGCCCGCCATCGAAGCCCTCGACGCCGAGCTCCGCCTGCTGCTCGTCCCGAAGGATCCGCTCGACCAGCGCAATGCCATCTTCGAAATCCGTGCCGGGA
>CAYYVZ010000423.1:0-3961 GCA_964475235.1 uncultured Myxococcales bacterium
GTGCTCGGCCAGCAGCCGGTAGGCCCGGACCACGTCCCGGACGTCGGTGAAGTCCCGGCGGGCGCTGAGGTTGCCGACCGGCACCTCGGACTCGCCGTCGATCTCGTTGCGGGCGATGCGGGAGGCCACGGCGGAGGCGACGAAGCGGTCGCTCTGGCCGGGACCGAGGTGGTTGAACGGGCGGGCCCGGACCACCCCGAGGCCGTGGCCGAGGCGGACCTGGAGAGCGACCAGGTCGGCGGACGCCTTGCTGGCTCCGTAGGGGCTGACGGGGCGGAGCGGGCGGTCACGACCGGTGCCGATGCGCGAGCGGTCTACACGAAGGAGTTTGAGACTGAACTGGATGCGCTCTTCGAGAAACTCACGCGCTGTTACAATCGACTCGACGAAGCGGCGACATCCTTACCCAAGGACGACAAGCGCTGCAGTTGGGTGGAATCGTTTCTCTACTACGCATTCAATGCTCTCTTCGTTTCCGTTCACTTGCTCATGTCAGGTTTGACCATTTCGTCCGGCCATATGATGCGGCACTTTGGCGAGGGGCTCGCCATGGCGATGCTCTGTTCGCATCGCGGCATTAGAACTTATGCAAATTTCGAGAGGGATCCGGAGCGGTTCCCGATTCAACGGGTCCTCGGAGAACTTCTTCGAAAGGACAATCGCGCGAAACTTGGGATCGACGGGAATGCCTACCAGCAGTTCAAAGAGATGGTGGAGTGGTACGACAAGCTGAGCCACCCCACGCCGCTCGCCGTGTCTACTTTGTATATCTTCGCGTTGTCGGCCGGCACGCGACAGATCGGCGGCGAGTTCGACCAGGAAAAAGTGGAGGTAATTCGCGGCGAGCTACGCAGGGCCGTCAGCGCTTGCGATCTCCTCGAGAACGCCATCATCGCTGCGACAGTGCACCTGCACGAGTCGACCTAGAGATTGTAGCGCTCGCGCAGCGATCGGTCGGAGCGACCATCGCCATCTACGCGCGTCTGACAAGCGGAATCACTTCGGCTCCTTTTCGAAGCGCGTCGAGATAGTCTGCCCATGCCTGCATCATCTTACGGCGCTCCGGCAGGTGCTCGGCGAAGTTGTACGCCGCGCTCACGGCGTTGCGCTCGGCATGCGCGAGCTGACGCTCGATTGCCTGATGGTTCCACCCCTGCTCGTGAAGCAGCGTGGACGCCATGCTCCGAAATCCATGACCAGTCATCTCGTCCTTCGCGTAGCCCATTCGCCGAAGGGCAGCGAGCACAGCGTTTTCACTCATGGGCCGCTCGCGCGACTGCGCTCCGGGAAAGACATATCGCGGTGCGTTCGGCTTGGCTTCGATCCCTCGATTCGTAAGTGGTTCAAGCTCGCGAAGTACAACGACGGCTTGGCGCGACAACGGCACGAGGTGTTGCTCCCGCATCTTCATGCGCTCGCCGGGGATGCGCCACTCGCCCTTTCCAAGATCGAACTCCGACCACTCGGCCCGTCTCAGTTCGCCGGGTCGAACGAACACGAGCGGCGCGAGGCGCAGCGCGCACTTGGTAACGAACGAGCCTTCGTACCCGTCAATCGCCCGGAGCAGCTCGCCGATGCGCTTCGGCTCGCGGATGGAAGCGTGGTGCTTCTCCTTCGTCGGTGGAAGCGCCCCGCGTAGGTCGCCTGTCGGATCGCGTTCCGCGCGCCCGGTCGCCACGGCGTACCGGAACAGCTGCCCACAGTTCTGCATGGCCCGATGTGCCGTCTCTTGCGCCCCGCGGCTCTCAATCCGCCGGAGCACCGCAAGAAGTTCTGGTGCTTTGATGTCGGCAATGGGCCTCTTTCCGAGCCACGGGAAGATGTCCTTCTCCAGGCGACGCATGATGCGGTCACCGTGGCTCGCCACCCAGGTTGGAGCGAACCTCGCGTGCCACTCTCGCGCGACGGCCTCGAAGCTTTCGGCCCCGGCCTGCGCAGCCTTGCCCGCCTTGCGAGCCTCGCCGGGATCGATCCCCGCCGCGAGTTGCCGCCGGGCCGCGTCGCGCAGCTCCCGCGCCGCCTTCAAGCCGACCTCCGGGAAGACCCCGAAGGACAGCCGTTTTTCCTTGCCGCCGAAACGGTACTTCCAGCGCCAGCGGAGGGCCCCGGACGGCGGAACCTCGACGTACAGGCCACCCCCGTCGGCAAGCTTGTAAAGCCGCTCACGGGGCTTGGAAGTGCGCAAAACACGGTCGTTTAGAGGCATACTGGGGGCAACTCCCTACCGGCCCCTACGAGTTGCCCCCAAAGTTGCCCCCAGGCATGGGCGGCTTCTACGGGACAGCAGAGGACAGTACCGGACGAATTACCCGAGAAAACGCGCTGTTTCCAGCGAGTTATCGGACCTGTTCGGTTTCTACTGGACAGGTAGTTGGTGGAGGCGGGGGGAATCGAACCCCCGTCCGAAAGCAATCCACAGAAATCTCTACACGCTTAGCCTCGGATTTAATCTCATCTGGCGGAGCGCCCCGAAGCGGGCTCCCGACAGACCAGCCGTCTACTGTTTCGAGCCGGCGCCAGAAGGCGTAGCACCGGATCCCTATCCCAGATCGTTACGCCCTGTTCCACACGCTGGGAGCGTATGGGCAGGACGCCCGCAGCCTAATTAGGCCGCGAGAGCGTAATCGGTGTTATCCGCAGTTACGTTGTTTTTTACCGGATTAACGAGTCGGCAAAGCGCTCGGCGTGCAACTCCTGCTTCATGACCCTCGTCGAACCCAAATCGCCCCCATAGGGGAGACCACCGAAGTCATCCGAAGCGTCGCGAATATAAGTCCGTGGGCCCGGCGCGGCAACCCGAAACATCTCAGGGAGGCGCCGTGTCCTACCAGGTGAACCGCCGGATCTCGCGAGGCAGCTGAGCCCGGTTCCCCCGCGAGGCAAAGGCATCGACATGACGCTGCTGGAATGGAACGCGCCGGCCGGAGTGCTCGCAAGGGCGACGCCCGTCGAACGTCCCACCGTTGTCGTCCGGCCGCCTACTCGCCCCCGCGAACCGCCCTCACGAAGTACGCCTGGTTCTTGTTGCTCGCGTACGTGTCGCCCGCGTTGAAGTACACCGTCCAGGCGTAGATCGGGCTCGCCAGGTACGTCGTCCCCGACCAGTAGTAGTCCGGTCGCGTGCAGCTGCACGCCGTGGCTGCGCACCCGGGAGCGCAGCCACTCGCGAAGTCGCCGTGCGTCGCCGGCCCGGACGCACCGAGGTTCACCAACGAGTCGAGCTCGAAGCGGTTGGGCAGTCGCCAGTCGTTGTGCCCCGCGAAGTTCTGGGCGTTCAGCGTGGCGATCTTCGACGAGATCGCCGCGGCCCATGTGTACGTCGTGTCCTTGTCGTGGATGCCGCCGTCGTCCGACAGCTTTTCCCACGTGAGGCCGGTACCGTTGTCGGTAACCGTCCCGTTGCCGTTGTCGGTGAACGTATGAGTGGTCCCGAGCTGCAGCTCGCCGTCCTGGCCGGTACCGCTGCACGCAGTCTCCTGGCTACTCGCGTTGTAGCAGGTGGTCTGTCCGGTCGTCTGGACACCGCCGGCGGGCGGGCAGAAGAGCGCGACGTCCTGCCCAACCGACTTCCTCAGCACCGCAAGCGCGTCGGACGTGCCGAGCGCGCCGTTGTTGGTTACGTCGCCGCAGACGTAGTCGGCGGCCGATGCCATCGTCCCGCAGCTCAGCGTCGCGCCGAGCACAAATACCGCAGTCGTCCACTGTCTCATGGTCGTCCCCTCTCGTCCCAGAATGTTGCGCGCGCGGCGCGCCGACGACCGGCTGCCAGGAGCCGGGTCCCCATCGTCCTTCGGCCGACCCTACCCGACCCGCGCTTCTCAGACGAGAGCGCGTTCGCGCTGGAAACACGCTCCTTCCGACTCCAGCGGTTGGTCGGCCCCACGAGCTCCGGGCTGCGATCGGTCGTTCGACTTCGACCGCCAAGATGCGACAAAGAGCTCGGTCGCCATGGCGGTGCACG
>CAYYVZ010000424.1:0-3960 GCA_964475235.1 uncultured Myxococcales bacterium
TATATGCCACGTGCTACGGGTCTCGCCGGCCGACCACGACCAGCTCGGCAACGGCTCGAGCGGCCAGCACATCTACAACTACACGCGCACCACCACCGGGATCGAGCAGCTCTCGATCCCGGGCGCCGGCACCAACCGGAATCCGGCGATGTCGAGCGCGAGCAACTTCGCGCGCGGGCCGTTCGTGGTCTACGAGTCGGACGCGGATCCGATCGGCAACGGCAGCGCGCCGTTCGAGATCTACCGCTTCCGCCTCTTCAAGAACGAGCTCTGGCAGTACACGTACGCGGACCAGGACAGCGCGCACCCCGGCATCAGCGACGGCGGCGGCCGCGTGGTGTTCGCTTCGAACGCCGAGCATCTCGATCCGGATCGGCCGCTTCGGAACGGGGAGGAGCCGCCGTTCAACGCCGACGGCAACTCCGAGATCTTCCTCACCAAGCGCAAGCGCCAGGTGACGCAGGTGACGAGGTCCGAGGGCTGCGAGAACACGCTGCCGACGACGCGCGACACCGGCGACGCGGTGGCGTTCCGCTCGACGTGCGACCTCATCCCCGGACACAACCCGGCGGGCGTGCCGCAGGTCTTCTACTTCGTGCTCGTGGACCCGCAGGACGCGATCTCGACGGAGGCCGGCTGCGAGCTGGCCGACGGCTGCTGCAACGAAGCCAACGGCTGCTTCGTGAACCTGTTCGGCCGAAAGGTTTCTCCGCCGCGCGCCGGCATCCGCCCCGACTACACCAACTGAAAAATCCGGGACGGGTACAGGTTTCGCGTCCGGGAGGGTTTGGACTGTCGCCGTCCTGCCTCGCGAAACCTGTACCCGTCCCGGGTTTTTACGGTGCGACGGTCGTTTCGGTGGAGAAGGGGGCGGCGCCCATGCCGGCGGCGTTGAAGAGGTTGGCCCATTCGGGAGAGCGCGACCACGCATAGCGGACGACGGTCGGCGCGGGCACGGCGTCATTCCAGACGACGACTTCGTCTCCCTCGATTTGGGCGCTCGCCCACACGAACGTCTCGCCGTCACCCGAGATCGAAAAGCCCTGCAGCGATCCGCCGATGGCCTGCAGGCCGTCGGCCGTGTTCGGCTTGAACGCGAGCCGCACGCGGTTGCCGCTCTCGATCGTCATCGACTGATAGATGGGCCCGGAGTACGCGAAGCTCTCGCCGTAGACGTTGGCGCGCGCGTTGTACGCCATGCGTGCCCCGTAGATCCCCCGGTCGCGAGGGTGAGTGCCGCCGCGCACGTCGACGGAGACCGTCAGCGAGGTGCCCGGCTCGGACAGCCCGTTGAACGTCGCGCGCCTCATGAGCGCGGCGATGTCGGAATTCGGCGGGGACTCGGGCAGGTCTTCGACCGTCTCGTCGATCTGGAGGCCGCCGCCCGTCGGGAGCTGCATCAGCACGAACGGAAGATCGCTGCGCTGCCACTCGTCTCGCCACGCGCGCACGAGCGCCGGGAGAAGGTCGTAGTAGTGGAGTACGGACCCGACGTCCTGGCGCGAGAGCTTGAGGTCCTGCTCTCCCTGCCAGTACACGACGCCGCGGATCGCCGCGCCGACGAAGGGACGGAGCTGATTTTCGAACTGCTCGCCGAACGCATCCCAGTTGCCGACCACGTCCTGCACCTCGGGATCGGGGTCGTCGAGCACCTCGGGCGGAAGCCACACGCGAATCGGCGTGCCGCCGGCCGCGCGATTGACGATGCCGACCGGGACGCCGAGCGCCGCGTGAATCTCTTTCGCGAACGCCCACGCCATGCCGGAAGGCCGGTCGTTCCAGCGTCCGCTGTGCGCGAGCACGCGAATCTGCGGGAACTCGGCGAGATCGGCCGGCCGCGCGCGGCGCACCACCATGTTCGACTGTCCCGCGCAGACCCAGACTTCGCCGACCAGCACGTCGGTGAGCTCGATCGTGTTCGTGCCCTCGATCGTCATCGTGTGCGGGCCGCCGGCCGTGAGCGGATCGAGCACGACGCGCCACGTTCCGTCGCCCGCCGTCACCGCGTTCTTCGTCTGGCCGTCGAACGTGACGCTGACGCTCTCGCCGGCGTCGGCGCGTCCCCAGACCGGCACCGGCATGTCGCGCTGCAGCACCATGCCGCTCGCGAACGGCACCAGCGGAAATCCCGCGGTCGATTCGGGCTCGAGCGTGACGGCAGCGGCGGCTGAATGCGCAGTCAGCAGCAGCGCAGCCATCCATGTCGCGGACGCGAGTGTAAGAAATCGGTGACGAAACACGGTGAGCTCGCGGGCCGGCGGGTGCGGCCTCATCGCCGGACTATCCGTGTCCGTTCGCGAAGTTGCAAGAGCCGATCGACGTCGTCGGCAGCACGCGACGACGCCTCGGTTCCATGCTCTCGCCGCCCGCCGCGGCTCCCCGAGCGTGTTGACAGCCTGCCGAAAGTCGCCCAGCGTTGCCGCATGCTTTCCTCGAAGACCATGTTCGCGGCGGTTCTGGCCGCTTCGCTTCTTCCGGCCGTCGCCGCGCACGCGATCACCAGGTGCAAGGCGAGAACGATGCTCGACGGCACCATCACCGTGTCCGCGCGAGACATCGTCGGCACGCCGCTCTGGGGGTTCCGCTACGACGCGGAAACGACACCGCTCGACGATACCCCGACCTGTATCGACACCGGCCGTGCCCGCGACTGCGCGCTGGCGCCGATCGGCATGCCCGAGCGCACCGAGCTTCCGCCGAGCTGCACGATCTACCTCACCGACGACAGCAGCGAGCGCTGCAGCGTGTGGATCAAACGCTGCTACGCATCGTCCGAGCCGCTGCCGTGTCCGCTGTTTCCGCCGGACAACATCTGGAACCGCGACATCTCGTCGATGCCCGTGCACGCGAATTCAGCGGCGTGGATCGCGAGCATCGGCCTCACGACGGGGCTGCATCCCGACTTCGGCAAGGGGCCCTACAACAACCGCATCCTCGGCATCCCGTACACGGTGATCTCCGCGACGCAGCCGATGGTTTTGATGGACTTTACCTATTTCGACGAAAGCGACCCGGGCCCGTACCCGGTTCCGTACAACGTGCCCGTCGAAGGCGGCACGGCCAAGGCCAGCAAGGGCAAGGGCGACAGCCACGTGCTGCTCGTGCAGGAGGGCACCTGCGATCTCTACGAAGTCTTCGCGTCGAAGCGCAACCGGGACGGTTCGTGGCACGGCGGCAGCGGCGCCGTCTTCGACCTGAGCTCGAACGACCTGAGGCCCGACACGTGGACGTCGGCCGACGCCGCGGGGCTGCCGATTCTTCCGGGCCTCGTCATGAGGGACGAGGTCGAGGCCGGGGTCATCACGCACGCGCTTCGCTTCACGGCAGACGTCACGCAGCGCGCGTACGTGTGGCCCGCGCGCCACTACGCGAGCAGCCAGACCGACCCCGACCTTCCGCCGATGGGAATTCGCGTGAGGCTCAAGGCTTCCGTCGACATCTCCGGGTTCTCGACCGACAACCAGGTGATCCTGCAGGCCCTCAAGACCTACGGCATGATGCTCGCCGACAATGGCTCCGACTGGTTCCTGGGCGGTGCGCCCGACCGCCGCTGGGACGACGAAGACCTGCACGAGCTGCAGGAAGGAATCCACGGAAGCGATTTCGAAGTCGTCGACGTTTCCTCGCTGATGGTCGATCCCGACTCGGGCCAGACTGTTCCCTGAAAAGAAGAAGGGCGGCCGCAGGAAGCGGCCGCCCTTCTTCTTTGTTCTGACTCCGCGCGCTTCGAGAGCGCCATTTCATCGTCGCGCTGCGCGCTCCTTACGGAAAGGAACTGGACTCGCTGCTCGCCAGCTCGCGGCTCCTACTTGAACTTCGCGCGGAACTTCGTCGTCGAGTTCCTGTCCGTGTCGGCCGGCTCGAACTCGGTGTTCCAGCACGCGCCGGCGCTGCTTACGAACTGGGCGACCACCGACGGATCCTGGTCCATCATGTTGGTTCCGTCGAACGGCGTCGGCA
>CAYYVZ010000425.1:0-3959 GCA_964475235.1 uncultured Myxococcales bacterium
GTTTCGCCGCGCGAAACCTGTACCCGTCCCGGGTTTCTTCGTTCAGGTGATTCCGACTCCGAGAAGCTTTCCGATCGACCACGTCGCGGCGCCCGCCGCGCCGCCGAGCGTCAGCATGCGGACGCCTCCGGCAAAGGCGCTGCGTCCCGAGAAGAGGCTCAGCAGCGCACCGATGGCGAACAGCGCGGCCCCCGACACGACCAGGGCAATCGGCAGCGCACGCTCGCCGAATCCTGCCGCGAAAGGCAGGAGCGGGAGCACCGCACCGAGCACGAACGAAGCGAACGACGACACGGCCGCGCCGATCGGCGAACCGAGATCGTCGGGGTTGAGGCCGAGCTCCTCGCGCGCCAGCGCGTCGAGTGCCGTCGCCGGATCCTTCACGAGCATGTGCGCGATCTCGCGCGCCTTCTCTACCTCGACGCCGCGCGCCGCGTAGATGAGCGCCAGCTCCTCGGCTTCCTCTTCCGGATAGAGCGCCAGCTCCTCGCGCTCCTGCCCGATCTGGTACTCGAACAGCTCGCGCTGGGAGCGCACCGAGACGTACTCGCCCGCGGCCATCGAGAACGCCCCCGCGAGAAGTCCGGCCGTGCCCGCGAGCATGACGGCCGGAGAATCCGGCGCCGCCCCCGCCACGCCCAGGATCAGGCACGTGTTCGAGACGAGCCCGTCGTTCACGCCGAAGACGGCTGCACGAAGATTGCCGCCCGCGATTCCCTGGTGGCGTCCGCCGACTTCCGAAGCGTTCTTCGGCATGACGTGGCCTGCGATGAGAGGCTGCGGATCGTAGACGGAAAGTCCGCGAACCTTGACCGCCGCGAGCAGGCCGCGGCAGCGCTTCGGGCCGAGCACCCCGACGAGCGCGGCGACCATGCGCAGGCGCAGCGTGGGCCGGAACACACCGAAGCTCGCGCCGTCGCCGAGCTCGCGGCGAATGATCTCGGCCTGCTGTTCGGAGGCGACCGCGAGCGAGCGGAACAGCGCCGCCTTCGTAGCGTCGGGCTCCGCGCGTGCGACGGACTCGTAGACCCAGCTCGAGGCCTTCTCGTCCGTCCAGCGCTCGAGTGCGGACTCAGACAAGCTCGACCGCCATCGCCGTCGCTTCGCCGCCGCCGATGCACAGCGACGCCACTCCGCGGCGCGACTTTCGTGCCGGCGGCGTGTCGAGAGCCCGCAGCGCCGCAATCAGCGTGACGAGGATGCGCGCCCCCGACGCCCCGATCGGATGGCCGAGCGCGCAAGCGCCGCCGTTCACGTTCACGCGCTCGGGATCGAGGCCGTGCTCGCGCACCGCCGCCATCGCCACCACCGCGAACGCTTCGTTGATTTCGTAGAGATCGACGTCGTCTTTGGTCCAGCCGGCCGACGCGAGGACCTTCGAGATCGCCGCGACCGGAGCCGTCGTGAACCAGCCTGGCTCCTGCGCATGCGTGGCGTGCGCGACGATGCGGGCGAGCGGCGCAATGCCCCGCCTCGAGGCCTCGCTCTCGCGCAGGAGGACCAGGGCAGCCGCCCCGTCGGAGATCGAAGACGAGTTGGCCGCCGTCACCGTGCCGTCCTTGCGAAAGGCCGGACGAAGCGTCGGGATCTTTTCCGGGCTGGCCGCGAACGGCTGCTCGTCGCGGTCGATGCTGCGCTCGCCCTTCCTGTCGGCGACGACGACCGGCGTGATCTCCGACGCGAAGGAGCCGTCCTCGTTCGCGCGGCGGGCACGTTCGAGGGAGCGGATCGCCCAGGCGTCCTGCTCCTCGCGGGAGAACGAAAACTTCGACGCGCAGTCCTCGGCGAACGTACCCATCAGCCGGCCCTTGTCGTAGGCGTCCTCGAGACCGTCGAGGAACATGTGGTCGATCACGGTGCCGTGCCCCATGCGCTGCCCGGCGCGCACCTTCGGCAAGAGGTATGGAGCGTTGCTCATCGACTCCATGCCGCCCGCTACGGCGACGCGCGCGCTTCCGGCCAGCAGAAGGTCGTGCGCGAGCATGGCGGCCTTCATGCCGGAGCCGCACATCTTGTTCACGGTCGTGCAGCCGGCCCCGAGCGGAAGCCCTGCCCCGAGCGAAGCCTGACGCGCCGGCGCCTGGCCCTGCCCGGCCGGCAGCACACAGCCCATCAGCACCTCCTCGACCTCCCCGGCCGGTACACCCGAGCGGTCGACCGCGGCCCGGATCGCGGCGGCGCCGAGCTCGGCCGCGGATTTGTCGCGAAGAACGCCCTGGAAGCCGCCGAGCGGCGTGCGGGAGGCAGAAACGATGACGACGGGATCTTCCGGCAAAGGCATGCCGCAGGATGCGCGAGGAAGCGGCCGATGGCCAGCGGCCGGACGGAAGCTCTTCGTCCGCCGCCGGACCGCGTGGCCCTTCTGCTACGGGCGTCGGTTCGATACCCTGCCCCGGAGCGGCGCCGCTCGCATTCGCGCACCAGTCGGGTCGCCCGTTCCGCGTCCGCGAGCTCCAGCCGTTCCCGAGCCCATGCCTGCCACCGGTCAAGCGATGCGATCCTCCGGGGAGACGTACCTCAGCTACGTCTCGCCGCTGCTGCTGCGCCGGCTCCAGTCGCCGCGCGCGATCGCCCCGCCGGAGGTGGAGCGTTTCGCAGGATGCGTGGCGCTGATCGACGTGGAACGTTTCTCGGCGTTCGCCGAGCGCATGTCCCAGCGCGGCGGCGAAGGCGTCGAGCAGCTCTCCACGCGCATCAACGACACGTTCGTCGTCGTCGTCGAGGCCATCGAGCGCCACGGAGGAATCGCGCACAGCTTCCCAGGCGACTCGGTCATCGCGCTGTGGACGACGGAGTCGCGTTCCCTCGAGGAAGCGGCGCTGCAGGCCACGCGCTGCGCGCTCGAGCTGCTCGAGCGATACCGCGACGCCGAGCTGCCGCTCAAAGCCGGCCTGGCCGCCGGCGAGATGAGCGTCGTCCACGTCGGCGGCGTGGACGGCCGCCTGCAGCTGTTGCTCAGCGGCGAGCCTCTCGACGCGATGGGACGCGCGGAGGAGCACTCGTCGCGCGGCCGCCTCATCGTGGCCGGGACCGCGTGGCAGCTGCTCGCTCCGCATGCGATCGCGGCCGTGGAGTCGGACGGCTTCTTCGAGGTGAAGGCGCTGCGGTCCTCCGCGCCTCCGGCAGGTCCGTCCAGCAGCGAGACCGGCTGGACGACCGGAACCGTGGAGGTTGCCAGGGCCTATCTTCCCGCGGCGCTGCTTCGCGCGCTCGACGCCGGTCACAGCGCGTGGCTCGGCGAGTTCCGCGAGATCTCGACGGTGTTCGTGCGCATCCAGCCGGTCGTCGAAGGCAAGGACCCGGGATTCGCGCGAATCCAGGAGTCGTTCTGCGAAGTGCAGCGCGCGCTCTACCGCTACGGCGGGGACGTTACGCGCTTTGCGCACGACGACAAGGGACTGGCCGTGCTGTCGGTGTTCGGGCTTCCGCCGGGCTCGAGCGAGGGCATGGCGGCGAGAGCCCTTTCAGCGGCCCTGCAGATCGAGCGCGAGGCGGCCGGTCTGCGCTTTCACTGCCGCGTCGGCATTGCCACCGGGCGCGTGTTCTGCGGGACGCTCGGCGCGCCGACGCGCCGCGAGTATTCCGTGGTCGGATCGACCGCCAATCTGGCCGCGCGGCTCATGCAGTCCCTCGACGGCGGCGTGCTCTGCGATTCGGCGACAAAGGACGCCGCGGGGGATGCCGTTCGCTTCGAGCCGGCGGGACCGCTGCAGCTCAAAGGCTTCCCCGACCCTGTCGCGGTGTTCCGTCCGCTCGGACCTTCGCCGCAGCCCGCGCTGCCCCAGGCTGCGACGGCCATCGTCGGGCGCGAGCACGAGAGCCGGCGCATCGACGACTGGATCGACGCGATTCGCGCGCGAATCTCGGAGCACGCCGGCGACGAGGAAACGGCCGCGCCGCGACGCGCCGGCGAGATCGACGAGACGCGCCAACACGGCTGCCTCGCCGTCGTCCAGGGC
>CAYYVZ010000426.1:0-3953 GCA_964475235.1 uncultured Myxococcales bacterium
CGATCTCGCGGCGTCGGATGGCCGCTGCAAGATCGACGGCAGAGGCGGTCGCGACGTCGATCACTTGAGGAACTCCTTCGCGAACGCCTCGAAGCCGCGCGAGATGCCGTCGCGATCCCAGCCGGGTGGCGGCATCAGCATGCGGCTGAATCCCATCTCCTCGTGCCTCGCGATCTGGTCTGCATCCGGCTGCATCATGCCGCCGGTGATCTCGATCTCTTCGGGCTTGCGTCCGGTTTTCGCGCACTCGTCGCGCATGATGCCGAGAAGCTCGCGCATGCGGGCGCCGTTGCCGCGGCCCGGGAAGTAGCCGTTGCCGTAGCGCGCCGCGCGCCTGGCCGAAATGTCGCTGTGGCCGCCGACGACGATCGGAACGTTCGCGCCCTGAACCGGCTTGGGGTTCGACTCGACGTCGTTCCAGCGGAAATGCTTGCCCTGGAACGTGGACGGACCCGGCGACCAGAGGCTGCGCATCGCCTCGACCGATTCGCGTGTGCGCGACGCGCGATCCGAGAAGCCGATGCCGAGAGACTGGAACTCCTCCTCGAGCCAGCCGACGCCGATGCCGAGCGTGACGCGCCCGTTCGAGAGCACGTCGATCGACGCGACTTCCTTGGCCACGTAGGCCGGGTGCCGTTGCGGCAGGATGAGCACGCCGGTGGCGAGCCGGATTTTCTTCGTGATCGCAGCCGCGAACGACAGCGCGACGAAGGGATCGGGAATCGGCGAGTTCTCCGGCCCGGGCATCTTGCCGCCCTCGGCGTACGGGTACTCGGACTTGTAGCCCCGCGGAACGAGCACGTGCTCGACGGTCCAGATCGACTCGATGCCGCACGCGTCCGCCGTCGTGACGAGGTGCGCGAACATCTCCGGTTCCGCAAACGGCCCGACGTTCGCAAACATGATTCCGAATTTCATCGAAAGCTCCCCTTTGGTCCTCTCGCGGACCGGTGGCGTGTCGTTACACGAGGGCGAACGTTTTGGCGACTCACGGCCATCGACAGTACGACTCCGGCGCGGGGCACGGAGGCCCGGCGGCGCCGCGGTCTACCAGCGGACGCGCATGCCGCGCGTGTCGATGTGCACGAACGGCCCGTGGTCGTCCGACGCGCGGTAACTCGAAAGCCCGCCGGCCAGCTTGCCCGTCTCCTCCCGGACGACTTCGTCCACGACGGCCTGAAGCACGTCCGCATCGGCCGTCGTCACCGCGCCGTCGCCGTCGAGGTCGTCCATCTCGCCGTCGTCGTCACGGTCGAGGAACACGTCGGCCGCGTCGCCGTAGAGGTGACGGCTGAGGGAGGTCTCGTTGCCGATGCCCGCGTTGTAGGCAGGCGTGCGGAAGCCGCTGATCACCTCGAGGGTTTTCGCCGGCATGCCGCGCTCCGCAAGCTCCTCCAGCACGTGCTCGAGCTTGAGAAGGAGCGCCGGCTTCAGCGCGACGTAGCGCGGGCCCTTGACGCCGTCCCTGCAGAGAAACTGACCGATCTCGAAGTGGGGGGAGACGGGCGTGTCGCGATTGTCGTCCGTCACTTCGACGAAGCCGCGCGGCACCGTGAAGGCCTCGGCGTTCTTCTTCGGCGGCGCCGCGTACTGTCCGACCGGATACTCGCCGATCGTGGTGCCGCCGTCGTACGGGTGCATCACGAACACGCGCAACATGACGAAGTCGGTCTTCCCCTCGCTGCGGTCACGGATGCGGATCTGGTGGTCACCCCCGTGCCGGGCGGGCGCCGTCCATCGCCAGATCGGTTTCTTCTCGTCCGCGACGAGTTTGCCGGTACGGCTCGAGGCCGCGAAAAGGCCCGACCCGCCGACCGCTTCGATCTCGAGTACTTCGCCCGGCAGCACGAAAGCGGACATCCTCGCGTACGGGCTCTCCACTCCGGAGTATCGGAGCGAGAACGAGATGCGTCCGCTCTCGAACGAATCGGCTTCGCCGAGCCTGGAAGGGTTGCCCGGCTTTCCGTCCGCAGCTTCGGACCGCGGCGTCGGCACGATCGCCGGGTTGGCGTCCTTCGATGGGACAGCCGCCGGTTTCGCGGACTTCGCAGGTGGCGTGGAAGAGTTCGAGGGCGTCTTCGGAGATGCAGCAGTCGGTGCGGGCTTCTTTGCGTCGGCCGCCTCGATTGCGCCGGCGCCGGCGAACAGAAATGCGGTGACGAGGAAAACGGCCGATCGGTGGATCCGTTTCGTCACCGCGCTCTCACGCTCACACCAGCACGAATCGCGTCCCGGCGATCACGACGGCGCCGCCTTTCTCGACAGTGAGTCCGCGCGCCGCCGCTGCGTGTCGAACGGCTTCCGGGTCCGCCGCTCGCAGGAGCACGCTGCGGATGCCTTCTCCGCGGCCGTCGGTCGCGTTGCAGAACTCGATGGTCTCGCCGCCGTCCGTCTCGAGCGTCCTGCTTTCTTCTAGAAGCGGAAGCTCGAAGATCTGCGACCACCTCCGCGCGAGCGCGTCGGGATCGTCGCTCTGAATCTCGACGCCGGCGATCGCGGTGATTCGTCCCGTGCGAACGTGGTTCCGCCACGCGGGACCCGCCCACCGCCAGCTTTCCCACGGCCTGGCCTCGTCGACCGACACGATCGCGCCGCCGGTATCGCGCGGATGCAGGTGCGCGGTCTCGATGTCGTCGAACGCGATCTCCCACGCGGTGCGGACCCCGTGTTTCGCGAAGTGACGCCGGCGCGCAGCCAGGTCGTGAGTCTGGAAGATGACCATGTAGCCGCCGTCGCCGAGGCGGCGCTGGAGGTAGCGGCCTGCCGACGTTCCGTCTTCGCGAGGAGAAACGACCTCGAGGAAGTGCTCGCCGACCGGCATCACGCCGTTCCGAAGCCCGAACACGGCGACGCCTTCGTCATGGAATCCGACGTCGATGCCGAGTACGCCGGTAAGATCGGCGAGCGCGGCATCGAGGTCGGCGGCGACGAGGGCTATCTGCCGGATACGCACCGCCTACTCTCCGCGGAACTTCGGCGCGCGCTTGTCGAAGAACGCGGCCAGCCCTTCCTTCGCGTCGGAGGTTCGGCCCATGGCCGAGATCGCGCGCGTCTCCATCTCCAGCTGCGTCTCGAGGCCGTGGTCGAAGGTGCCGAGCAGCAGGCGCTTGGTCGTACCGAAGGCGAGGGTCGGACCGGCGGCGAGCTCGCGTGCGACCTTGCGGGCTTCGGCGTCGAGGTCTGCGGCCGGCACGACCTGGTCGACGAGCCCCCAGTCGAGCGCCTCGGCTGCGCCGAGCACGCGGTTCCTCAGCATCAGGTCGCGGGCACGCGCCAGCCCGACGCGCCGCGGAAGAAAGTACGTCGACCCCCCGTCGGGGATGAGGCCGATCTTCGTGTACGCCATCGTGAACTTCGATTTGTCGGAGGCGAGCACGATGTCGCACGAACACGCCAGGCTCATGCCGCCGCCGGCCGCAGTGCCGCCGACCGCGCAGATCACCGGAGCATCCATGCGGGCGAAGCGCGAGATCGCGACGTGAAGGCCGAGGGTGATGCGCTTCAGCAGCGCGGGCACCGAGTCGCCGGCGTCCCGGAAACTGCGCACGTCGCCGCCGGCCGAAAACATCGGGCCTTCGGCGCGCAGCAGCACGGCACGCACGGCTGGGTCCTGGTCGCAGAGCAGCGCGGACTCGGCGAGCTCTTCGGAACATTTCAGGTCGATGGCGTTGGCGCCTTCGGGCCGGGCGAGGGTGATCTCGCCGACGCCCTCTTCCACGTCGAATCGCAGGCGTTCGAATTTCATCAGGCCTTGCTAGCGGGAACGAGAAGGCGAGGCGAGGGCGGTCCTTATGATGCGTTCGGGAAAAAGCGTGTGAATTCGCGGGTAGAATCTCGCCACCCGACTTGATGCTCGCGGATGGGTCCGTTAGGGTCCTCGAAGCCGGAATCGCCCGGGTGCAACGACCGGCGGCGTCGCGACAGGCGCGACGCTTGGGGGGCGCAGCACGGGC
>CAYYVZ010000427.1:0-3950 GCA_964475235.1 uncultured Myxococcales bacterium
GACGATCTCGGCGGTCTGCTGGATCGTGAAGTTGTTGTCGTTGGATCCGACGTTGAAGATCTCGCCGCTCACCAGATCCGAGGGAGCCTCGGCCGCGATCAGGAAGGCGCGGGCCACGTCGCGCGTGTGCACGTGAGGACGCCACGCTTCGCCGCCGGTCACGGTGATGACGCCGTCCTTCACCGCCCGGCAGGTCATGGTGTTGATCATCAGGTCGAAGCGCGGGCGCGGCGACGCACCGAAGACGGTGCCGAGGCGCAGCATCACCATGCTGCGGCCTTCGAGCTCACGGCGCAGGATGTTCTCGGAGACGATGCGGCTGCGTGCGTAGAACGAGACCGGGTTCAGGCGCGAGCCCTCGTTCAGCACGAGTCCTTCGGTGGCACCGTAAACGCTGCAAGACGATGCGAAGACGATCCGCGCGAGGTCGGGGTGGTGGCGCACCACGTGGCCAAGGATCTTCGTCGACTCGATGTTGATCGACGTCGTTTCCTCGCGGTCGATCTCGCAAGCGCCGTCGCCGACGAGGGCCGCCAGCGCGATCACGGCCCTGGCGCCGCCGGCGGCGCGCATCATGTCGCGGATGTTGCAGATGTCGCCGTAGTGGATCTCGAGTTTCGGGTGAGGCCGGATGCCCCGCAGACCCGCGTTGCCGTACAGGAAGGTTTCGAGCACGCGAACCCGATAGCCGCGTTCGAGCAGCATGCGCACGAGGTGCGAGCCGATATAGCCCGCTCCGCCGGTCACGAGGACCAGATCGTCGGCTTGGAGAAAGTTCTGCGTCACTTGGAGCTCGCGCTGACTATTCGGTCAGGTCTGGGAGGAGAGTGCCACCTTGTTCAGCGGCTCGGTCGTCGCCTGTTCCAGCAGGTCGGACAGCGCAGGCACCAGCCGGTACTCGAGACCGAGCTTGTTGCAGGCCTCGGTGATTTCTCGCAGGACCACCGGATCGAGGTCCACGAGCGAAACCAAAACCATTTCCACGCCGTGCATGCTCGCCGACATTGCGATGTCGGTCGCGCCGCCCATCACCCGTACACCGTGGATCAGCGCGCCCCAGCGATGCGGCTCGTGATCGATGATGCCGACGGGCATGAATCTCGACTTCGGGTCCTCGAGGAGAGAGCGAAGGATCGTCTCGCCGCCGTGTCCCGCACCGGCCACCAGAACCTTGACGAACGGTCCCTTCTCCTCGTTACGGGCCGTTCGTCCTGTCTGGATCGAACGCATGATATAGCGCGCACCGCCGACGAGGAAAAGCAGCAGACTCCAGTCGATCAGGAACACGGCGCGCGAATGGCGCTGCACCGAGAACGTCGCCGCGATGACCAGCAGCGCCGAGCTTACGCTGACGGCCTTGACGAGCGCGGCCAGGTCACGACGGCCCATCCAACGTGTCGCGCGCTGATAGAGGCCGTAATAGACGAAGACCGGCGGCTTGATCACGAGCACCCACACCAGGGTCTTGCCCGCGTACGCCCACAGGTCCGGATCGAGACTCCAGTCGAACTTGATGAGGTTGGCGCAGACGTACGCGGCGACCATCAGCGCCATGTCGAGGCCGAGCGTCGCAAACCGGTAGCGGTTGCGCGCGAAGAACCCGCGCTTGAACTGCGACAGCGCGACGTGGAGGAAGCCGCTGACGAGGAACCGCACGTCGCCCCAGAACGTCGAGTTCCGGACGTAGTCGAGGTCCCTCTGGAGCTTCTCCGGCAGGATGTGCTGGATGTAGAACTCCTCGACGTTCTCGCATCCCTCCGGATACTTCTCGACCTCGTCGCGGCCGTCCATCTGGCTCGGGCCGATGATGCCGGGCTTGACCGACAGGACGTCGCGGAACTGCGGCGCATAGAAATTGGTGAAGTACGGATCCTCGGGACGGGGACCTACGAACGACATGTCGCCGAGCAGCACGTTGAGGAGCTGGGGAAGCTCGTCGAGTTTGCTCCAGCGCAGGAAGTGGCCGACCGCGGTGATGCGGGGGTCGCGCTTCACGGTCAGGCGTGCACCGCTGCGGTAGGCGCCGACGATCATCGTCCGGAACTTGAAGATGCGGAACGTGGTGCCGTTTGGCCCGGCCCTCTCCTGGCGGAAGAACACCGGACCACGCGTGTCGAGCTTGATGAGTGCGGAGATGATCGCGAAGACTGGCGAGACGACGAGAAGGCCGGCAAGTGCCGCGAAGAAATCGAGTGCGCGCTTGGCCTTCCGGTCGACGGATGTCATCGTTTCACGCTGCCGACCGGGCACGGTCGCCGGCTCCGCGTTCGCTCCGCAGTGCCGGATGGTTGCTCTCGCCGTCGGCGATGCGCTCGTCGAACACTTGCGCGAGCTGCACGAGATTCTTGTTGCGATCCCAGATGTCGGCGACGCGCGCGAGCCCTGCCGCACGCAGCCGCTTCGCGAGCTCCGGATCGCGCGCGATACGGCCGAGCGCTTCGGCGAGAGCGGCAGGATCGCGTTGCGGGACCATGATTCCGGAAACTCCGTCCTCGAGCAGCTCGGGGATGCCGCCCATCTTCGTCGATACGACCGGCAGTCCCACGGCCATCGCCTCTGCGATCACGTTGGGAATCACGTCCTGCCGCCCGAAATTGGTCATCTCGATGCTGCCCATCGCGAACACCTCGCAGTCGCGATACAGCGAAACCAGACGATCGTGGTCCAAGTATCCGTGAAATACCACCCGGTCTGCAATCCCAAGTCGGCGGGATTGTTCGACTAGATACGACTTCTGCGGCCCGTCGCCGGCCAGGTGGAAGCTCGCGTTGACGCCCTGCGCCACGAGCTTGGCGAGCGCCTCGACGATGAAATGGAAGCCCTTGTACTCCTTGAACCAGCCGACACTGACGATCCGGAAGTCGTCGTGCGGGGTGCGTGGGCCGGGCTGGAAGCGCTGCAGGTTGGTACCGTGGTAGTTGAGCACGATGCGCCGGGCCACCTCGGGACGGCACATCGACGCGAGATACTGGCGGTTGTAGTCCGCGCAGGTCACGAAGAAGCTCGCGCGCTCGAGCTTCATCGGCAGCATCCAGGGCATCATGTGGATGTCGTAAGCGTGCGCGGTGACGCTGAAAGGAATGCCGCACCACTGGTGGATGAGCATGCCGACCGTCGCCGGGTACGTCGCCCAGTGACAGTGCACGTGGGGGATACCGTCGCGCTCGAAAACCTCCGAGAGGTAGATCGCGTGCGGCACCATCATCCAGTTCTTGAGCAGGTAGAACCACTTGTTCCCGCGATAGAGAACGTCGAGCCAGTCCTCGAGCCCGAACGTCTCGGGACCCGGCGCATTGGCACGGTCCTTGAGCGGGACTTTGGCGCGCCACGCCCGCCACACGGTCGCGTAAAGTGCGAGCACGCCGCGCGGATTCCGGGATAGCCCCCGCAAAAGCGGCGCCCACAGCTCGCGCGACTTGTAGCCGGGGCAGTAGTGCGTCTCGCCGATGAGCTTCGTCGCCTCGGCCTGCTGCAGCTTCGGATCGACACGCGAGAGCAGCGAGTAGAGGCGGATGTCGTATCCCTTCTCTTTCAGCCACACGACCTCGGCCAGAGTGAAGGTCTGGTTGATGACCGGGAACAGCGGAAAGAGATAGGCGATGCGGCGACCGGCCATCACGGTTCGGTCCTCTTCACCGGTTCCATGCTTTCGAGTGGGCGACGCTGCGCCCGGACAGGCGTCCGCCGCATAGAAGCGGCGCCCTACCCGATCAGCGCCGAGAAGCGCTCCGGGATGTACTGGCGCGTCTTGTTGAGGACGACGCCGAGGATGTTGGCGCCCGACTCGCGCAGGATTTCGGTGGCGCGTGCGGCGACGCTGACAGGTGTCGAGTCCGCTTCGACGACGAGGATGACGCCGTCGACGAGCGGCGCGATGGCGCGCGCATCGGGATAAAGCGTGATCGGCGGCGCGTCGATGAGGGTGACGTCGGCGAGGCGCGCGAGGCCCT
>CAYYVZ010000428.1:0-3944 GCA_964475235.1 uncultured Myxococcales bacterium
GGTCTCGTGGTCGCTCGTGAAGATGGACGAGCGCGTGGTCTGCTTTTCGGTCGAGTCGGGGGCCGTCCAGTCCACCTCGATCTGGAAGGCGACGGTCGCGCTTTCGCCGTTCAGGTGGGTCGCCAGGGCCTCTTCCTTCGCCGGATCGACGGTGGCGCGCACCTGTCCGACGTTGGCCACGAACTCGGCCTCGAGCTGCTTCGGCTCGACCAGCTCGTAACCCTCGTCGCCCTTCGACTTGTAGAGTGCGCCGGAGATCGAGACGAAGGCACGCTGGCCGACGATCTTGTTGTCCTCGTCGTCAACCTTCGCGCTGAACTCGAACACGGGCAGGGGACGGCCGCCGATCTTTGCCATCGTGGCGCGGCCTTCGCTGATCTTCGGAGCCTTTGCGGCGGGGCCCGTCTTGGTGTTCAGGCAGGACACGAAGACGAGAGGGCAAAGGGCGGCGAACAATACGGCTTTCTTCACTTGGGATCTCCTTCGATTCTTCGCTGCGGCGGACAGACTACTGTGGCAGCGGGCTGATGCAGGCGCCGCGGGAAGCTGCGCGACTGCCGGCTGAGTCGCCGCCTGCCCGGGTTCAGTTGCCGCAGACTGATCGGCGCACCATTATTCGACGCCGCCGCGCGGAGCAACCCATTGGAAGTCCTCGACGCCATCCGAACCTGCCGTGCCATGCGGCACCTGCGAAGCGACCCCATTCCGGACGAGACCGTCCGTGAGCTGCTCCATGCGGCCACCTGTGCACCGAGCCCGGGCAACTCGCAGGGGTGGGATTTCGTCGTCGTGAGGGAGGACACGATCCGGCGCGACCTGGCGGCCATTCTGCGGGACGGGGTCCGGCCGCTGCTGCCGCCGGTTCCGAACGATGGAGATCCGGCGCGCCGAAGGCTGCTCGCGTCCGCTCACCACCTGCTCGATACCGCCCTCGACGTGCCGCTCTGGATCGTGGTGTGCGGGCGTCCCGTCTACCCGCCCGCGGCCCCGAGTGCCGACTGGATCGGAGCCGCCGTCTATCCCGCCGCGCAGAACGTGCTGCTCGCGGCGCGCGGGCTCGGGCTCGGCGCGACGTTCACGACGTGGCACATGCCGTCGGAGAAGGCCGTGCGCGCGCTTCTCGGGATTCCCGACGACGCGCGCATCGCCGTCACGATTCCGGTCGGGTACCCCGACCGTCCGTTCGGGCCCGTAAGGCGCAAGCCGCTCGACGAGGTGGTTCACTGGGAGAAGTGGTAGTAAATCGCGAGCCGGCGAGCGATTTACATCCAGACGCCACTCGGAACGGAGAGCCGTCCGCCACTTGCCCGAGGCGTCCCTGTCACCCGCGAGTCATCGCGATCGCGCGCCAGTACTCCTTGCGCTCCGTCACGATCGGCTCCGCGGCCTGGGCCGCGAACGCGAGGAACTCCGCGTCGCCGCGCAGACTCACGGTCGCGGCGTCATAGGCCGCCATGTCCGCGGCTGCCCAGAGGTGGATGATCTCGCTCTCGTGGAAGTTCTCGAAGACGCCCTCGCTCTTGAGGCCGTGCTTCTCGAACAGCCGGACGAGCTCGACGGCGTTCTCGGCGACCTTGCGGCGGTTCTTCGGTGCGACGGCGAGGCGGGTGACGATGCGAATCATGGATGCTCCTGTGTGGCTGGAAATCGGGGACGGATCCCGATTTCGACGAAGCGAATGGGAGCAGACGGTCCGTCGTGTGGGAAGGGCGCTTGCGTCGCGCCGCGCCCGACCGCAGTCTCGCGCGCCGCGTCTTCATGGCGCCGAACACGAGGAATCCATGGCCAAGCTCGACGGGAAGACGGTGCTCATCACGGGATCGGGAACCGGCATCGGTGCCGCGATGGCGAAGCTGTTTGCGTCCGAGGGCGCCCACGTCGTCGTGAGCGGCGACCGGGAGCCTTCGCTCGTCGAGACGGCGACCGCGATCCGGGCGGCCGGCGGCAGCGCCGAGACGCGCGTGTGCGACGTCACGGACGAGGACGCCTTCGCGGCGATGCTCACCGACGTGGATCGCGCGCGCGGCCGTCTCGACGTGCTCGTCAACAACGCATTCCGAATGACGGCCGCGCCGATCGCGACGATGTCCACGCAGGCGTGGAAGGAGAGCTTCACGGTCGCGCTCGACGCCGTGTTCTACGGCACTCGCGCGGCGCTACCGCTGATGGCGGGGAAGGGCGGCGGAGCCATCCTCAACATTTCGTCGACGGCCGGGCACGCCGCGCTGCACTCGCTCGCGGGCTACAGCTCGGCCAAGGCCGCGCTCGAGAGTTTCACGCGCGTCGCGGCGATCGAAGGTGCTGCCGGCGGAGTCCGCGTGAACGCGCTGGCGCCGGGATGCATCGGGACGCCCGGTACCCTGGCCGCGTTCCCGACCGAGCACGCACGACGCGCGATGTTCCGTCTCATTCCGCTCGGACGCTTCGGCGAGCCGGAGGAGATCGCGAAAGCTGCACTGTTCCTCGTGAGCGACGACGCCTCGTTCGTGACGGGCACCTGCCTCGTCGTCGACGGCGGCCAGCGCGCCTCGCTGGGTGCGCCCGCGATCGAAGAGGGCTTCACGCACTGAGCGCTAGATCGCCTTCTTCACCCGCTCGATCGCTTCGGTCACCTGCTCGCGCATCGCGAAAGCGGAGAGGCGGAAATAGCCCTCGCCGCAAGAGCCGAACCCGGCGCCGGGCGTGCCGACCACGTTCGCGCGCGTGAGGAGCAGGTCGAAGAATTCCCACGAGCCGAGACCGCGCGGCGTGCGCACCCAGACGTACGGCGCGTTGACGCCGCCGTAGACCTCGAGACCGGCGGCCGCGAGGCCGTCGCGGATGAGCGAAGCGTTCTTCATGTAGTAGTCGATGCTCGCGCGCACCTCGCGGCGTCCCGCGTCCGAGTAGACGGCGGCTGCACCGCGCTGAACGGGATAGGAGACGCCGTTGAACTTGGTGGTGTGGCGTCGCGACCACAGCCGGTGAAGATCGACGCGACTGCCGTCGGCGGCCGAGCCCTGGAGCGACTTCGGAACCACGATGTACGCGCAGCGCGTCCCGGTGAAGCCCGCCGTCTTCGAGAAGCTGCGGAACTCGATGGCGACCTCGCGCGCGCCGTCGATCTCGTAGATCGAGTGCGGGATGTCGCCGTCCTGGATGAAGGCTTCGTACGCGGCGTCGTAGAGCAGCACGGCGTCGTTGGTTCGCGCCCAGCTCACCCAGCGCTCGAGGTCGGCGCGCTTCGCGACTGCGCCGGTCGGGTTGTTCGGGAAGCACAGGTAGGCGAGATCGACCTTCTCCTTCGGCGGCTCGGGCAGGAAGCCGCCGTCGGCCGTACACGGCAGATAGACGAGGCCGGCGTAGCGGCCGCTTGCATCCGCCGCGCCGGTGCGGCCCGCCATCACGTTCGTGTCGACGTAGACCGGGTAAACCGGATCGGGGATCGCGATGCGCGCGTCGGTCGAGAAGATCTCCTGGATGTTGCCGCTGTCGCACTTGGAGCCGTCGGAGACGAAGACCTCGTCGGCGTCGATCCGGGCGCCGCGCGCGCGGAAGTCGTGCTCCGCGATCGCCTCGCGCAGGAAGTCGTAGCCCTGCTCGGGACCGTAACCGCGGAAGCCCGAAGCGGTCTTCATCTCGTCGACGGCCGCGTGCATCGCCGCGCAGATCGAGTCTGCCAGCGGCAGCACGACGTCGCCGATGCCGAGGCGGATGATCGGCGCCGACGGATTGGCGTCCTGGAAGGCGCGCACGCGGCGGCCGATCTCGGGAAACAGATAGCCGGCGGCGAGCTTGAGATAGTTGTCGTTGATGCGGGCCATGACGTCGGACTCCTGACTCAGAAAAGTGTTAGCGGAAAATCGGACAAAAGCAAAGTTGATTCCAAACCGGCTGATACCAAACCGGCTCCAGCGAAACCTGCCGATAGCAAACCGCCATCCAAAAATAAATAACTAATTTAC
>CAYYVZ010000429.1:0-3935 GCA_964475235.1 uncultured Myxococcales bacterium
CCAGGCATCGTCGCGAGCTTGGCGAGCTGCTTCTTGTCGAGCAGCACGCCTTCCATGACGGCGCCCTTCACTTCGAACTTCTCGTTCTTCTCGGCGTAAGCGTCGATCACCTTCGCGAACGCGACGGGATCGCCGTAGCCGAACGCGAACACGTTCGGGCCCGACAGCAGCGGCTCGACGACCTTGTTCGGCGTCTCCATCACCGCACGCCACACGAGCGTGTTCTTGGCGACCAGGAGCTCGCCTTCGACCTTGCGCAGCTGGCCGCGCAGATCCGTCATCTGGGCGACGGTCAGGCCGCGGTACTGCGAGCATGCGACGAGAGGCGCGTTGCCGAACTTGGCGGCGAGCTCGTCGATGACGACTGCTTTTTCTGTCTGGTTCATAACGTCTTCCTGCTTTCAGCGAGGCTTCAGCTGGCTATCTCACCGCTCACTTAGCTCGCGACCTTGAGATCGCCGGTGTCGATCGGAACGCTCGGGCCCATCGTCGACGAAACATAGACCGTACGGATGTACTGGCCCTTGGCCGAAGACGGCTTGGCGCGCTGGACGCTCGCGATCACCGTGCGGACGTTCTCGAGGAGCTTCTCGGCGCCGAAGGACACCTTGCCGATGCCGACCTGCACGATGCCGGCCTTCTCGACGCGGAACTCGACCTGGCCGGCCTTGAGCTCGCGCACGATCCTGGCGACGTCCATCGTCACGGTGCCGACTTTCGGGTTCGGCATGAGGCCGCGCGGTCCGAGGATTTTTCCGATCCGGCCCACGGCGCCCATCATGTCGGGCGTCGCGACGGCGCGGTCGAAGTCCGTCCAGTTCTCGTCCTTGACCTTGTTCACGAGGTCGTCGGCGCCGACGAAGTCCGCGCCGGCCTCCTCGGCCTCCTTGGCCTTCTCGCCCTTGGCGAAGACGGCGACGCGCACCGTCTTGCCGGTGCCGTGAGGCAGCGACACGGTGCCGCGCACGTTCTGGTCGGCGTGGCGCGGATCGACGCCGAGGCGCAGCGCGAGCTCGACGGTTTCGTCGAACTTGGCGCCGGAGCCCTTCGCGACGATGGCCATCGCCTCGTCCAGCGTGAGGAACTTGCTGCGATCGACCGCAGATGCGGCCTTGGTGTAACGCTTGCCCTTAGCCATTGGTCAGCCCTCGACCGTGATGCCCATGCTGCGCGCGGTCCCTTCGATGATGCGGATCGCAGCCTGGACGTCGTTTGCATTGAGATCGGGGAGCTTCGTCTCCGCGATCTGCCGCACCTGCGCGGCGGAAACTTTTCCGACCTTGTTCTTATTCGGCACCGGCGAGCCCTTCTCGATGCCCGCCGCCTTCATCAGAAGGATCGACGCGGGCGGCGTCTTGGTGATGAACGTGAACGAGCGGTCGGAGTAGACCGTGATGACCACGGGGATGAGCACGTCACCCAGGCTCTGCGTGGCGGAATTGAACGCCTTGCAGAACTCCATGATGTTCACGCCGCGCTGACCGAGCGCGGGACCGACCGGCGGGCTCGGGTTCGCCTTGCCTGCCGGGATTTGAAGCTTGACCTGATCGACGACTTTCTTCGCCATGACCTATACGCCTACTGCTTTTCCACTTGCACGAGCTCCATCTCCACGGACGTCGAACGTCCGAAGATGGTGATCGCGACCTTGAGCGTACCCTTGTCGGCACGGACCTCCTCGACGACGCCGCTGAAATCCGCGAACGGACCGTCGATGACCTTGACCGATTCTCCGACCTCGAATGCGACCTTTGCTTTCGGCCGCGTGGAACCTTCCTGAAGCTGGACCGCGATCCGCTTCACCTCTTCCTCCGGCACCGGAGGCGGGTTGGTCGAACCACCGACGAAACCCGTCACCTTGGGAGTGCTGGTGACCGTGTGCCAGGTCTCGTCGGTGAGCTGCATCTGCACGAGCACGTAGCCCGGGTAGAGGTTGCGCGTGGCCGTGCGCTTCTTGCCCTTGACGAGCTCGACGACCTGCTCGGAAGGTACGAGCAGCTCGCCGAAGAAGTCCTCCTGCCCGAAGGCGCGGATGCGCTCCTCGAGCTGGCGCCTGACGCTCTGCTCGTAGCCCGAGTAGGTGTGCACGACGTACCACTGCTTGTCGCTCATGTTCGGAACACCACTCGCATGGCCAGTGAGATCACGTAATCGATCACTCCGAGATAGAGCGACACGAAAGCAACGACCACGAGCACCACCCAGGTGAACGCGACCGTCTCTTTTCGCGACGGCCAGTACACGCGCTTGAGCTCGTTCAGCGCCTCGTCGGTAAAGATCCGGGCCTGGGTAAACCATTCCCCGGGTCCGCCCGACTTCGGCGCGCGCGACTCGTTCTGCGTCTCGTTGCTCACTGCCGATTCTGCTCCGCGTTTCTTCATCTAACTCGTTCGAGCTCTCGCTCTCACTTGGGGCGCCCTTGTTCTGACAGGCGTCTGGATGCTCTTCTCTCGCCGGCTCGAGAAGAGCGGGTCAGGCAGGGCTCGAACCTGCAACATTCGGATTTGGAGTCCGACGCTCTACCAATTGGAGCTACTGACCCTTATCCCTTCCGCCCGACCTCTAGACCTTGCCTTCCTTGTGCTGCGTGTGAACACGGCACGCGGGGCAGAACTTCTTGCGCGAAAGCTTGTCGGTCGAGAGCTTCTTGTTGCGGCTCGTCCGGTAGTTCTTCCGCTTGCAGGACTCGCAGGCGAGTACGATCTGGTCGCGCATAACCTATTCTCCGAATCCCTTCGCCAACTACTCAGTGATCTTCGAAACGACGCCGGCGCCGACGGTGCGGCCGCCCTCGCGGATGGCGAAGCGCAGGCCCTCGTCCATCGCGATCGGCGTGATGAGCGCAACCTGGAGCTGGACCGTGTCGCCCGGCATCACCATCTCGGTGCCTTCGGGAAGCGTGCAGATGCCGGTCACGTCCGTCGTGCGGAAGTAGAACTGCGGCCGGTAGCCGTTGAAGAACGGAGTGTGACGGCCGCCTTCTTCCTTGCTCAGGATGTACGCCTCGGCCGTGAACTTCGTGTGCGGCGTGATCGAGCCCGGCTTGGCGAGAACCTGGCCGCGCTCGATTTCCTCGCGCTTGGTGCCGCGCAGCAGGCAGCCGACGTTGTCGCCCGCCTCGCCCTCGTCGAGCAGCTTGCGGAACATCTCGACGCCGGTGATCGTCGTCTTGACGGTCGGGCGGATGCCGACGATCTCGATTTCCTCGCCGACCTTGATCTTGCCGCGCTCGATGCGGCCCGTGGCCACCGTGCCGCGTCCCGAGATCGAGAACACGTCTTCGACCGGCATCAGGAAGGGCTTGTCCACTTCGCGCTGCGGCTGCGGAACGTACGTGTCGATCGCCGTCATCAGCTCGTCGATGCACTTGGTGTGCGTCGGATCGGTCGGGTTCGTGAGCGCCTGCAGCGCCGAGCCCTTGATGATGGGGATCTCGTCGCCCGGGAACTCGTACTTGGTCAGCAGCTCGCGAACTTCGAGCTCGACGAGCTCGAGAAGCTCGGCGTCGTCGACCATGTCGGCCTTGTTGAGGAAGACGACGATGCGCGGAACGCCGACCTGGCGGGCGAGCAGGATGTGCTCGCGCGTCTGCGGCATCGGGCCGTCGGCAGCCGATACGACGAGGATCGCACCGTCCATCTGCGCGGCGCCGGTGATCATGTTTTTGACGTAGTCGGCGTGGCCAGGGCAGTCGACGTGCGCGTAGTGGCGGTTCGGAGTCTCGTACTCGACGTGCGCCGTCGCGATCGTGATGCCGCGCTCGCGCTCTTCCGGTGCCTTGTCGATCTCGTCGAAGTTCACCTGGGCCGCAAGGCCCTTCTTGCTCTGGACCAGCGTGATCGCCGCCGTCAGCGTCGTCTTGCCGTGGTCGACGTGACCGATCGTGCCGACGTTGACGTGGGGCTTGGTGCGCTTGAATGTTTCCTTGGCCATTT
>CAYYVZ010000430.1:0-3903 GCA_964475235.1 uncultured Myxococcales bacterium
TTGTTGGATTTCGGGTCGGGCTTGGGGGCGACGATGCCGAGGGCTGCCGCCTTCAGGGAGCCGACGCGTGCCATTTCGCGCTTCGATGGACCGCCGACTCGGGCGACCGCGTGGACAGCGCCCCCGCGGCTCGTACCGACGCCCCATGGCCGTCGGCGAGCGCGGCGAAAGCACCCGAGCCTGAGCACGAAGCGCCTCCGGCTGCGCGAGCCTCGCGTTTCGAGGTTCCGGAGCCGCCGCCGCGCGCTTCCGTCTCTGCGCGCCCGGCGCCTCCGCCGCCGCGCCCGGCGGCGGCGGAGCCTCCCCCGTCGTCCGGCAGCTCGGCGGAAGACCTCTTCGAGCAGCTTCGCACCCGCCTTGCCGATGCCGAGCGCCAGACGGCGCGCCACACCGAGCTCGAGAATCACATCGCCGCACTCGACGCGCGCGCGAGCGAGCTCGAGAGCGCGCTTGCGGCTGCCCAGGCCGACGCCGACGGGGCCCGGCGCGAGCTCGCCGACCTCAAGCGCCGCCTGCGCGAGCTTGTCGACTAGCGGTCCTCCCTCCGCGAATCCGGTGAGCGCAGGCCGCGCCGGTTTGCGCGTGGTGCTCGTTGCGCCGAAGCGCGGCGCCAACGTCGGCGCCGCCTGCCGTGCCATCAAGAACATGGGCGCCGGTGCGCTCGTCGTCGTCGGCGGCGAGTACGACGCCGGCGAAGCGCGCCGCACCGCCGTCCACGCCGCCGACGTCTTCGACGGCCGCGAGCTCGCGACTTCCTTCGAGGAAGCCGTGGCGCCCGCGAGCCTCGTCGTCGGGACCACGTCGCGCGACAGGCCCTGGAGCATTCCGGTCGAGGAAATCGGCGACGTCTTCGCCGAGGTCCGCTCGGGCGGCCGCGAGGCGGGCGGCGTCGCGCTGGTCTTCGGTCCCGAAGACCGCGGCCTCAGCAACGAAGAGCTCGCGCGCTGCCACCGCCTGGCCTTCGTGCCGACGGCCGGCGAGTACGCTTCCCTCAACCTCGCGCAGGCCGTCGTGGTGTGCCTCTACGAATGGCTGCAGGCGTCGCGTGGGAAGAGACCGGAGCCGGACGTCCCGGCAGGCGAGCCGACGGCAGCCGGACTCGAGGACGGAAGCGGTCCTGCGTCCGCGGCGGCGCAGAAGGCAGCCCTCGACGACCTGCGAAGCGTCCTCGTCGAGATCGGCTTCCTCCACGGCGACCAGTCGGACCGCGTGATGGCCACGATCGCGTCGATGCTGACGCGATCGGGACTCGACGAGCGCGAAGTCCGCATCCTGCGAGGGCTGGTGCGCCAGATCCGCTGGGCGGCCGGACGCTCGGCCTCATTGCATGGAGGCTAGTGGGCAAGTAGGTTTCGAAGCGGGGCGGGGAGGGGTCATTCGTTGTATCGCTGGATTCTCTCGCTCGCTCGGCATCCGCGCATCTCCCTCGTCTTCATGGTGGCGGTGGCGATGTCCGCGGTCGCGGGAATCGCGCGCATAACCTTCGACGGCTCGCTCGCCTCCCTCAGCGTTCCCGACGACCCCGCGCGCGTCTACAACGAGGAAATCCGCAAGGAGTTCGGCGACGAGGAAATCGGCATCGCGCTGCTCGAAGCCGACAGCATCTACACGCCGGCGAACGTCCAGGCCCTCCGCGACCTCACCGACAAGCTCGCCGAGGTCCAGGGCGTCAGCCGCACTCTGTCCATCGCCAACGCCAGCGACCCGGTCGCCGACGTCTTCAACCCGCCGCTCATGCTCGACCAGGGCCCGATCACGCCCTCGTCGATCAGGAAGCTGCAGGAGCGCGTCAAGGCCAACCCCATCTACGTGCCGAACCTCGTGTCGGCCGACGGCAAGGCCGCCGCCGTCACGGTGTTCTTCAAGAACGCGGTGACGACCGACGACGAGGCGGCGGTCGATCGCGACGTGCATGCGGTCCTCGCGACGTACGAGGGCGACGGGCGCCTTCACTACACGGGCATGTCGCACATCCGCGTGCAGGCGGTCGAGCGCATGCAGAGCGACCTGCTCGAGTTCCTGCCGGCCAGCCTGCTGCTCATGGCCGTGGTGCTGTACGGGGTATTCCGTTCTGTGCGCGCGACCGTCTTTCCGCTCTTCGCGCTCGCGCTCGACGTCGGCTGCCTCGTCGGCCTCATGGGCTGGTTCGGAGAGCCGATCACGCTCGCGACACTCGTGCTTCCGTCCCTGCTGCTCGTGATCGGCGGCTCCTACGCGATCCACATCGTGGATGCGTACCTCGAGCTGTGGCGCAAGCCGGAGTCGGCGAACCTCACGTCGGAGGAGATCTTCGGCGGCGTGCTCGGGCAGATCGGGCTTCCGGTCTTCGTCTCGGCCCTCACGAACGCGATCGGTTTCGGATCGCTCGCGATCCATCCGATTCCGGCCATCGCGGGCCTCGGCAAGTTCGCCGTGCTCGGCATCGCCGTCGTCACGATCGGCTGCGTGATCGGCATTCCTCTCGCGCTACTCAGCATGCCGGGGCGCCGCCCCTCGGCCGCGCCCGGCGACGCGCCCGAGCCGGAGCGCGAGCCTGCGAAGTCCTCCGAGCTCTCGCTGCGTCCCGACAACGAGCTTCCGCGCCTCGAGCGCATGGTCTCCCACATCGGCGGGATCTGCGTCGATCACCGCCTCAAGGTGCTTTCGGGCGCGGCCGTGCTCACGGGGTTCGCCGCGATGGGCGCGATGGCCGTCAAGGTCGATACCGACTTTCTCAAGGCCTTCCGCGCGGACTCGCCCGTGCGCGAGAGCTTCGTCGCGATCCGCGAGAAGCTGGCCGGACCCAATCCTATCTCGGTCGTGATCCAGGGCCCCGAACCCGGTTACTTCAAGGACTTCACGGCGATCCGTCGCGTGAAGGACTTCCAGGTTTTCGTCGAAGGGCTCGAGGGCGTCGACGAGAGCCTCTCGCTCGTCGATTACCTGGACGAGCTCGACCTCGGCCTGCAGCAGGCCGGCGGCGAGATGATCCTCAACGAGGCGACGGGCGAGGTCCTCGAGGCGCCGCCGCCGAAGAGCTTCTGGGAGTCGCCCGACAAGCAGCTCCCGGCCGTCATCCAGCTCGTCAGCGCCAACCCGCGCTCGTTCTCGGGCGTCGTCGACAAGAACTTCCAGCGCCTCCACATCACGCTGCGCACTTCGCTCACGGGCTCGCTCGAGACCACGGCCCTCGTCGAGAAGGTGAAGGCCTACGCGGCCGAGGCCTTTCCGCCGGGCGTCGACGTGCAGATGACCGGCACGCTCGTCGTGATGGCGTCGATCTCCGACCGCATCCTCCAGGGCCAGGTCGAGAGCACCGTGGTCGCCTACGGGATGATCCTGATCGTGCTGTCGGTGATGTTCCTGTCGGTGCGCGTCGGCCTCATGGCGATGATCCCGAACGTCATCCCGAACGTTGTCTTCTTCGGCGTGATGGGCTTCGGCGGCATCGAGCTCAACCTCGCGACGAGCATCATCGCGGCCATCGCGCTCGGTATCTCGGTGGACGACACGGTCCACTACATGGCGCGGCTCAACCGCGTCGTGAAGATGACGGCCACGCAGCGCGACGCCCTGCTCGCGACCCTGAACATCGTGAGCCGGCCGGTCATCGCGACTACCGTGACGCTGGCCGCCGGCTTCCTCGTGATGGTGACGTCGAGCTTCGTCATCATCTCGACGTTCGGCTGGCTGACGGCGCTCACGATGATCGTCGCGCTGATCACCAACCTCTTCCTCGTGCCCGCCATCCTCGCGACGGTGCCGGTCATCAGCGTGTGGGATCTCGTGTCGTCCAGGCTCGGGCCGAGCCCTCACCTGACGATCCCGCTGTTCGAGGGCCTCGGCCGGCTGGGAGTGCGCCTCGTCGTGCTGCTCGGGCGCCTCGAGACGTTCCGGAGCGGGGAGTACGTGGTGAGGCGCGGA
>CAYYVZ010000431.1:0-3250 GCA_964475235.1 uncultured Myxococcales bacterium
CGCTTCGGCGGGAAGCGGCGGCCAGGGAGCGTTCGGTGCGGCCGCGACAGGCGTGGCCGCGGCGAAGACAGCGATCAGGGACAAAACAGCGACAGTCGGTTTCATCGAGGATTCTCCGTGAGCCTCCCCACCTCTGGGGCGCCCGCTCGTACCATGCGCGCGGCGATCAGGCCAAGTCTTGCGTTGCGCTCGTCCCGTCGCCGTGACATCGCAGCGTCCGCGAAAAAGGAGACGGCAATGGGCGAAGACGTGCTTTCCGATCTCGATGCCACGGGCCAGGCCGAGCTCGTACGCAGCGGCGAGGCGACGCCGGCCGAGCTGGTCGAGGCTGCCATCGCGCGCATCGAGCGCCTCAATCCCCAGCTCAACGCCGTCATCCACCGGCTCTACGACAAGGCCCGGGCCGATGCCGAGTCCGCGTCCCTGCCGCACGGCCCGTTCCGCGGCGTTCCCTTCCTCGTCAAGGACGTCGTCTGTCACACGGCCGGCGATCCCTACCACTGCGGCATGCGCGTGCTGAAGGACGCCGGCTGGAAGGAAGAGACGGACACCGAGCTCGCCCTGCGCTTCCGCCGGGCCGGCTTCGTCTTCGTCGGCAAGACCAACACGCCCGAGCTCGCGTTCTCGCCGACGACCGAACCCCTGGCGTACGGGCCGACGCGCAACCCGTGGAACACCGACCTTTCGACGAGCGGCTCGAGCGGGGGCGCGGCGGCGGCCGTGGCTTCCGGCATGGTCGCGGCGGCGCACGGCAACGACATGGGCGGCTCGATCCGTACTCCGGCCAGCGCGTGCGGGCTGGTCGGACTCAAGCCGACGCGCGCACGAACCACGCTGGCACCCGACTTCGGCGAGTTCTGGTGGGCGCTCACGCACGAGCACGTGCTCACGCGCAGCGTGCGCGACACGGCCGGCATTCTCGACGCGACACGCGGCGCCGCGCCCGGCGATCCGTATACCGCACCCCCACCCTCGCGTCCCTACCGCGAAGAAGTCGGCGTCGATCCCGGCAAGCTCCGCATCGGCATCTTCACGCGACGACCGGGCGGCGGCACGGTGGACGCAGAATGCGTCCGGGCGGCGGACGACACGCTGCGCACGCTCGAAGGCCTCGGCCACCACGTCGAAGACAGCGCCCCCTCCGTGCTCGACGAAGCCGACGACGGCAGCATGCTCGCGATCCTGTGCGCGTCGATCGCGTACGAGCTCGAACGCTGGTCGGCGCGCATCGGGCGCGAGATCCGCCTGGACGAGGTGGAGCCGTCCACCGCGATCGCCGTCGAGATGGGCCGTGCGACGTCGGCGCTGCGCTACGTCGCCGCGGTCGAGAGCGTGCAGGCCTACTCGCGCGCGCTCGCGTCCTGGTGGGCCGGCGGCTTCGACGTGCTCGTGACGCCGACGCTCGCGAAGCCGCCGTGGCCGATCGGGCCGCTCGGTCCTGCGGGCGGCAGCGGCATGGAACTGCTCGCACGCTTCAACGACACCAGCCCGTTCTGCATTCCGTTCAACGCGAGCGGCCAGCCGGCCATCTCGCTGCCGCTCGGCTGGAGCGCGGACGGCCTCCCCATCGGGGTGCAGCTCGTCGCCGCATACGGCCGCGAGGACGTGCTCGTAAGGTTGGCGTCCCAGCTCGAGGAAGCGGTTCCGTGGAAGAACCGGAGGCCGCCGATACGGGCATGACCGTTCGCCTCCCGATGGGTTCCGGCGTGTCAGCCTAATTGACGAATCCTGAACCGGCCCTGTATGAACCGGACCGATCGCGGGGCGCGTGACCACCCCCGCCGATCGGGAGGAAACCCAATGACGACGTCCCGACCGAAGCCTTCCCGGCGGCTCGCTGCCGCTTGCGCGTCGACGTTCCTGTTCGCTTCGAGCACGGCATTCGCTGCCGCAACCACGGTGCGCGAGCCGGCGTGGGGCCTGCCCCACATCTACGCCGACACCAACCTCGAGCTCGCCTACGAGAACGGGTACCAGATCGCAAAAGACCGCCTCGCGCAGATGATCCTGATCTCGCGCGCCGGCCGCGGCACGCTCGCGCAGGCCTTCGGGCTCCTCGATCCGGGCTTCCTCGACACCGACATGGAGACGCGCATCGCGGGCTACACGTCGTCCGAGTTCCAGTCGATGTTCGAGAAGCTTCCTCTGGCCGACCAGTCCTACCTGCTCGCGTACTGCGACGGAGTAAACGACCGCATCGACGAGCTCTTTGCAGGAAATCCGAACCAGTGGCCGATCGAGATCACGGTGCTCGAAGGCCTGCCGTCGTCCGCCCTCGAGAACGACCTGTTCGGCAACGCGACGAACATCTCGGACCAGGTCGATCCCTTCTACAAGGCCCCGGGCGGCGCCGACCCGCAGCGGCCCGACGGCGGCTACCAGTTCACGCCCGAGATGGCGCTGTCGATCGCCGTCATCCAGGTGCGCAACTTCGGCCTCAACACGTTCGAAGAGGAAGACCGCCTCGTCGAGCTGCTCGCGCTTCAGAACACGCAGGGCGCGGGCCCGGGCGAAGAGATGTTTCACGATTACAACTTCCTCGTCGATCCTCTCGCGCCGGTGTCGGTGCCCGATCCGGTCTCGCCCGGCTACGGCGGCCCGCTTTCGCTCACCGACAGGCAGAGTCAGCTCGTCGCCGAAGCGAAAGACCTCGCCGCGAAAGTCTCTTCGGTGAACAAGTGGAAGGGCAAGGACTGGAAGGCTTCGGCCGACCTCATCAGCGACCGCGCCTCGAAGCGCGAGGCGCTGCTCACGAAGTGGAGCGCGTGGCCCAAGCTCGGCAGCTACGCGTGGATCATCTCCTCGGACCGCTCGGCCACGAACAGGCCGTGGATCGGAGGCTTCCCCCAGACCGGCATCGAGACGCCGTCGCTCATGCACTACGTGGAGAACCGCACGGGCGAGGGCATTTCCGGCAACGGCATGGAGTTCGTCGGCGCGCCGTACGTCCTCATCGGCCACACCGACACGGTCGCCTACACGACCACGACGGCGCAGCTTCGCATCGTCGACTCCTTCTTCGAGGAAGTCGTGAACGAGAATACCGACAACGTGCGCTACAACGACGAGGGCACGCCCGCGCCGATGAGCAAGCGCAGCGAGGTCATCATCGTGGGCGGCATTCCGCCGGAGAACGTGCCTGCGGTCTTCTGGCGGACGCACGAGCGCGGCGGCAACGGCGGATCGCGCTCGGTACTCGACTTCGTCGGCGACGCGGAGATCATGGTCACGCATCTGGCGCCCCTGTCGG
>CAYYVZ010000431.1:3260-3899 GCA_964475235.1 uncultured Myxococcales bacterium
CTTCGTCGGCGACGCGGAGGGCACGGCCGAGAGCGGCACGGCGACGACGCTCGTGGACAACACCGCGAGCTTCGGACCGGCCCTCATCGGCGGTCACGTGCTGATCACCGACGGCACGGGCGCGGGCCAGATCCGTGCCATCTCGGGTGCGGCAGGCACGACGCTGACCGTCGGCTCGCCCTTTACGGTGACGCCGGGTGCGACGTCGGTCTACGTCGCGGTCGAGAGCGGGGGCAACATCACGGCCGTCGCCTACGACAGCGGCGCCTGGATGGAGGAGTCGACGACGGCGTATGCGTTCTCGCTGTTCCAGAAGGCGCAGAACGTCGAGGACATGCGCGAGGCCGTCCGTCTCATCCCGAGCACGCACAACTTCTTCGCGGCCGACAACCAGGCCTTCAACAGCATCGGTACGTCCTACAGCTACGGTAACATCGGCTACTTCTCGTCGGGCTACTCGCGCAAGCGCCAGAACGGCCAGGACAAGCTGCTGCCGATCGACGGCACGATCGCGAACCCGCTCGTGGTCGCGAGCGGCACCGTGGACTCGGCCACGAGCCTCACGATCACGGACGCGACTGCGAGTTTCGGCGACTACTCGCCCGATCCGGTCAACTACCGCTACCTCAACCCCGGCAG
>CAYYVZ010000432.1:0-3890 GCA_964475235.1 uncultured Myxococcales bacterium
ATACTGCGGAGCGCCGAGAGTCGAGGAAGCCGGCCGTGAGCTCGTTCTCACGGGCTGGGTGGACTCGCGCCGCGATCACGGCGGCATCATCTTCGTGGACCTCCGCGATCACACTGGCATCGTCCAGCTGGTCATCGATCCCGCGTCGCATCCGCAGGGAGGCGATCTGCGCAGCGAGTTCGTGATCGGCGTGCGCGGCACGCTCAGAAAGCGCGAGCCGGCCACCATCAATCCGCGCATGGCCACGGGCGAGGTCGAGCTCGAAGTCACCGAGCTCGAGGTCCTCAACACGTCCAAACCGGTGCCGTTCGCGATCGACGACTCGTCGTCGCTGACCGAGAACGTGCGCCTGAAGTACCGCTACCTCGACCTGCGGCGCCCCGTCATGCAGCGCAACCTGCGCGTGCGCCACGACGTCTGCCGCATCTCGCGCGATCATCTCAACGAGCACGGCTTCATCGAGGTCGAGACGCCGATGCTCACGAAGTCCACGCCCGAGGGCGCGCGCGACTTCCTGGTGCCGAGCCGCGTGAACCCCGGCAGCTTCTTCGCGCTGCCGCAGTCGCCGCAGCTCTTCAAGCAGCTCCTCATGGTCGGCGGCTACGATCGCTACTACCAGATCGCGCGATGCTTCCGCGACGAGGACCTGCGCGCCGACCGCCAGCCGGAGTTCACGCAGATCGACCTCGAGTTCGCGTTCTCGAGCGCGGAAACGATCATGAACGTCGTCGAGGACCTGCTGAAGAAGGTCTTCACGCACGTGAGCGGCCAGAAGTTCGACGCGCCGTTCCCGCGCATGAGCTGGGACGAATCGATGGCGCGCTACGGCAGCGACCGCCCCGACACGCGCTTCGGCATGGAGCTGGCCGACCTCACGGGCGCGCTCGCCGAATCCGGCTTCAAGGTCTTCCGCGCGGCCGTGGACGGCGGCGGCAAGGTCAAGGCCATCAACGTGAAAGGCGGCGCGGCGATGTCGCGCAAGGAGATCGACGATCTCGGCGCCTTTGCGGCCATCCACGGGGCCAAGGGCCTCGCTTGGATCAAGGTGACCGCCGGCGAATGGCAGTCGCCGATCGTCAAGTTCCTGTCCGACGGCGAGCGCGACGCGATCGCGAAGGCCTGCGCCATCGAGGACGGCGACCTCGTGCTGTTCGCGGCCGATTCGCCCAAGGTCGTCAACGCCGTGCTCGGCAACCTCCGCGTCAAGATCGCCGAAGACAAGGGCATGCTCGACCCGAAGCAGTTCAACTTCCTGTGGGTCGTCGACTTCCCCCTCGTCGAGTTCGATCCGGAAGAGAAGCGCTACTTCGCGCTCCACCATCCGTTCACGTCGCCGAAGGCGAAGGACCTCGAGCGCATGGAGAGCGATCCGGAAGGCGTACGCGCCGACGCCTACGACATCGTGCTGAACGGCACGGAGCTCGGCGGCGGCTCGATCCGTATCCACCGCAGCGACGTGCAGAGCCGTGTCTTCAAGCTCCTCGGCATCGAGGAAGAAGAAGCCAGGGCGAAGTTCGGATTCCTGCTCGAGGCCCTCAGCTTCGGCGCGCCTCCGCACGGCGGCCTCGCGCTCGGTCTCGACCGCATGGTCGCGATGCTGGTCGGCAGCGAGTCGATCCGCGACGTCATCGCGTTCCCGAAGACGCAGCGCGCGGCGTGCCTGCTCACCGAGGCGCCGTCGACGGTGGACAACCTCCAGCTCCGCAGCCTCGGCATCAAGCTCGCCGGAGGCGCGGCCAAAGCGTGAAGAGGACCATGACCAGCATGAAGAGCGATCGCGCGGATTCGTGGATGCGGCGGCGCGGCGTGCCTGCGGTGCTCCTCGCCGCAACGCTCTCGTCGGGCTGCTCGTTTACCTGGGGTGAAGGCGGCATCGGCGACGTGCTCTTCGGCGGCCGCAAGGCCGACGAGATCGTCGGCCAGAACGACCCGAACAAGAACCAGTCGAAGCCGGGCGCCAGCGCACCCGTGTCGGAAGAGGTCGAGGGCAGCTCGCTTCGCAAGGTCGCGATTCTTCCCGTCGCATGGACGGACGGCACCAATGGCCAGGCCTGTGACCTGTGCCCGGCATCGGTCGCAATGAAGCCGACGGATGCGGTTTCGGCGCGCCTCCTCACGGGGTTCGTCTACGAAGCGGTCGCACGGCATCCGCGCTTTCTCTTTCCGCCGCACTCGGCCGTCGAGAAGTCGCTCGAGCAGGCGCCGGGGCGCAGCATGCGGCAGGCGATGGCCCAGCTCGCCGCGAACGGACGCGCGGACTACGTGATCGTCGCCGCGCTCGTCGAGCTGCGACAGCGCGTCGGCGACAACGAGAACCCCGAGACTCCCGCCGGCGTCGCCATGTACGCCGCGCTGGTCGAGGCGAAGACCGGCGAGACGCTGTGGTCGGACACGTTCGACGAGAACGAATCGTCGCGCGGCATCTTCCTCGGCACGTACGACAAGGTGATGAACGACAGGCCGATCCGCTGGAGCACCGCCCAGGAGTTCAGCGAGTACGCCGCCGACGAGCTGATCGAAGACCTCGTCGACGAGCTGGACTAGCTCCTTTCCTCCGGAGGTGGCGGTGGCGAACATCATCGACGGCAAAGCGGCTGCCGCAGCCATCCGCCAGAACATCGCGGACAGGGTGGCGGCGCGCGCGGCACGGGGGCTGAGGCCGCCGGGGCTCGCCGTCGTGCTCGTCGGCGACGATCCGGCTTCCAAAGTCTACGTCGGCCGCAAGAACCGGGAGTCGCAGGAAACCGGCATGCTGTCGGTGTCCGTCGACCTTCCCGGCAGCTCGTCGATGGACGAAGTGCTCGCGGCGGTGCGCGGCCTCAACGCCCGCGACGACGTGGACGGCATTCTCGTGCAGATGCCGCTGCCGAAGCACCTCGACTCCGACACCGTCATCGCCGCGATCGATCCGAAGAAGGACGCGGACGGGCTTCACCCCGTGAGCCAGGGCTACCTGTTCACCGGCCGGCCGGGTCCGAGGCCGTGCACTCCTGCCGGCTGCATGTACCTGCTCGATGGCACGGGGGTGGACTACAAGGGCAAGACCGCGGTCGTTGTCGGCCGCTCGGTGCTCGTCGGCAAGCCGATGTCGATGATGCTCCTCGAGCGCCATGCGACGGTCGTCATGTGCCACTCGCGCACGAAGGACCTCAAGGCGGAAGTCTCGCGCGCCGACATCGTCGTCGCGGCAGTCGGCATCCCCGCACTCGTCAAGGGCGACTGGATCAAGCCCGGCGCCGTCGTGATCGACGTCGGCATGAACCGCGTGGACGGCAAGCTCTGCGGCGACGTGGACTACGCTCCCGCGGCCGAGCGCGCTTCGTGGATCACGCCGGTTCCCGGCGGAGTGGGGCCCATGACGGTCGCGATGCTGCTCACCAACACGTACCGCGCGCGCCTCGCCAAAGACGCCGCCGGAGAGACTCGCAGCGAAGATTTCCTGCCGGGAGACGCACGTTGAGCGTACTCGCGACGGCCCATAACGACTTCCCCGGAGAGACCCGTTGAGCGCCGACGCGAAGACCGAAGTTCGACGCACGCAGCCATCAGACGTTCGGCGAACGCCTCTCTACGACGAGCACGTCGCCCTCGGCGCACGCATGGTCGAGTTCGCCGGCTGGGCGATGCCGGTGCAGTACACGTCCATCCTCACCGAGCACGCCGCCGTGCGCAGTGCCGCCGGCCTATTCGACGTGAGCCACATGGGCGAGATCGAGATCGCCGGCCCGAACGCCGAGGCCCTGTGCGCGCGTCTCTTTACCAACGACGCCCGCGTGCTCGCGCCCGGCCAGGCCCAGTACAGCCTGCTCCCGGCCGAGGACGGCACCGTCGTGGACGACATCATCGTCTACCGCCTCGCCCCCGAGCGCTTCCTCGTCTGCGTGAACGCT
>CAYYVZ010000433.1:0-3886 GCA_964475235.1 uncultured Myxococcales bacterium
CGACGACGCGGCGGTCGAAGAGGCCCGGGCGGAGCAGCGCCGGGTCGAGCACGTCGGGGCGGTTCGATGCCGCCATCAGGATGACGCCCTCGTTCGACTCGAAGCCGTCCATCTCGACGAGAAGCTGGTTGAGCGTCTGCTCGCGTTCGTCGTGTCCGCCGCCGAGGCCGGCGCCCCGGTGACGGCCGACCGCGTCGATCTCGTCGATGAAGATGATGCAGGGAGCGTTCTTCTTTCCCTGCACGAAGAGGTCGCGCACGCGCGAGGCGCCCACACCGACGAACATTTCCACGAAGTCCGAACCGGAGATCGAGAAGAACGGAACACCCGCTTCTCCCGCGACGGCGCGCGCCAGCAGGGTCTTGCCGGTACCGGGCGGGCCGACCAGCAGCACGCCCTTCGGGATGCGGCCGCCGAGTCGGGTGAACTTCTTCGGGTCGCGCAGGAAGGCGATGATCTCTTCCAGCTCGTCCTTGGCCTCGTCGATGCCGGCGACGTCGCTGAACGTGACCTTGTTGGCATGCTCGCTGAGCAGCTTGGCCTTGCTCTTGCCGAAGCTCATGGCCTTGCCGCCGCCCACCTGCATCTGGCGCATGAAGAAGATCCACACGCCGACGAGCAGCAGCATGGGGAACCACTGGACCATCATCTCGATGTACCAGGGGTCCTGCGCTTCGGGGCGGACCGTGAATGGAACCTTTTTGTCGAGCAGGTGCCTGGCGGCCGTGTCGCCGGGAGGAGCGTAGGTGCGGAAGTCCTTGCTGCCCTCGAGGCGGCCGCGCAGCGTGTCGCCCTGCATCACGACGGACTCGACGCGGCCCTTTTCCACTTCATCGATGAACTCGCTGTAGCTCAGCTCCGTGTCCCGGACCTGCTGGGCCTGGAACATGTTGAAAAGCAGCACGACCATCAGGCCGAGCACGAGCCACAGGGCGAGGTTTCTCGAAAGCTGGTTCATCGGGGGTCGTTTACCGGTCGTTTCCTTTGCTTCGATCGCGCTTTGCCGATCGCGTGCGCTGCTCTGCCGCCAAACCCGCGCCGTTCGGCCGTTGCCTCGTCAAGACGCGACAACGTTGCGGATTCTCTCGGAAAAAACTTGCTCGCGGAACCTAACACGGCCATCCGAAGGCGGCAACAAAGCTTCCCCCTGTCAAGAGCGTCGTGCGCGGGGCGACGGAGGCAGGAGTCGTCACTCGGGCGGCGCCTGTCAACGGCGCTTGCCCGCCGGACGGATCTGACCGTCCCTGCCGGCCGCGTCGATCGAAAGGCGGCCGCCCGCAAGAGCCAGGCGCGCGCCGGCAATGTCGCGCCGCCCGCCGGTCGCGTGGCCCAGCCAGCGTTCGACCTCCGCGACGTCGCGGCTGCTCGGTCCGTTTCCGGTCGCCGCCGTGATCCAGCGGCGAAGCGCACGGGCCCGCAGCGCCTCGTGCGCGGTCGAGAGGGCCTCGACGTCGAGGTCGGTGCCGTCCCTTCCGCGCCGCGACGCGTAGGCGAGAAGGCGCTCCGCCTCTCGCTCCAGGTAGTCCTCGTCCGCGCGCCATCTCGGCGCCACGTCGAGAAGATGGTCGAGCGCGCCGCTGCCGAACGAGGATTCGACGGCCGGCAGTACCGACGAGCGCAGGCGGCCGCGTGCGTATCGCGGCGACGAATTGCTCGGATCCTCGGCCCAAGCGGCGCCGCGTGCGCGAAGCAGATCGCGAAGCTCGGCGCGGCGCAGGCCGAGAAGCGGCCGCACGAGCGTGCCACGTACCTCGCGCATGCCGGAAAGCCCGCCGAATCCCGCGCCCCGGACGAAGCGGAAGACGATCGTCTCGATCTGGTCGTCGGCGGTGTGACCGAGGAGCACGAAGCGTGCGCCGACGCGTACTCTCATGTCTTCGAGCGCCGCGTGCCGCACGCGGCGCAGGCTGTCCTCGTCGTCGCCTTCCGGCTCCACCCGGACGGCGTGAAAACGGGCGCCGTGGCGTGCGGCCGCCTCTTCGACGAGACGGCTTTCGTCTGCCGCTTCCTGCCTCAGGCCGTGGTCGATGCACACGACGTGAACCGAAAGATCGAGTGCCGGCGCGACGAGGGCCGTGAGCTCGAGCAAGGCCATCGAGTCGCCGCCGCCCGAGACCCCCAGAAGAACGGGCTCGGCGCTGGTGCCCGCGCGCTCGAGCACGCCGTGCACCTGCCGCATGCAGCGGTGGACGAAGAAGGGCTGCCGAGTCGGGATATGGCTCATACGGACAACAGGGACGGCGAGACCGGATGATGCCCCCGCGAAGCGGGATTCGAAACCGAATGGAAAGCACCGTCCGCTTTTGCCACTCTCCGGCTTCGCATGAGCCGATTGCACGCCCTGCCCGTCCGTTGCGCTGCGCTCGCGGCGCTTCTCGCCGCTGCGGCGCCGGCCCTGGCCACCGATCCTCCGATTCCTGCTCCAGGGCAGGTCGTTCCTCCCCATGCCGCCGGCGGATGGCCGACCAACCTCACGGGTGACGACCAGAAGCCCAAACGCACGCCCGAGCAGGAAGCCAACCTCCATTCGGTGGCCCAGGAGCTCAAGCGCCTGGCCAACGAGCACGGCCCCGACAGCGTCGTCCTCCAGAGCAAGCTCATGGTGCGCAGCATGTCGGCAGGGGCCGTCGGTCCTACGGAGGTCCGCGTCGCCGGCCCGTCGGCGTTGGCCGGCGACAGCCACCTCGAGATCGACATCGACACCGGCATCTACTTCGACGAGAACACGACGACCGAGGAATCCAGGCGCGAGTCGGTCTGGAAAGACGTCGCGCTGCCCGTGCTCGACGAGATGGCATCCTTCAAGATCGACCCCGCAGGACTCGATCTCGTCTTCGTTTTCGACGTTCAGAAAGTTACCGGCGAGCGTCCCTTCGATCCGACCGAGGAGCACCGGCGCGAAGGATTTCGCGTAACGATCGCGGCGCCGCTGCTCGACGACATGGCGACCGACGAAGTCGCCGGTGACGCGGTGCGTACGAAGGTGGATCTGAAGCCTTCCGATGCGGTCGCGGCCAGCCGGAATCCGGTCGTTCCGAGCCCGAACGGCGACGCTCCCTGATTTTGTGTCGTGTTGTCGCTATTTGCCCTTGACTTCATACGGAAGTCACGGGTAGCTAGCGCGAGTATCCACTCTGATCATCTCGTTCGAACGAGGGAGGACCTACATGACGAGGACCATCGTCGGCGCTGCGGCAATCGCGGCGACGCTCGCTTTTGCCACTGGCGCATCCGCAGTCGTCGGACCTCCGTACTGCGAGGACTACGCCGCTCCGTCCATCACCGCCAATGACGCAGGCGTCGGCGCCCAATGCCAGAAGGCCATCGTCAAGAGCACGCAGAAGTACATCAAGACGCTGATGAAGGTGCGTTCCCAGTGCCTCTCGCAGCACCTGTACGACGCATGCCCCAACGCCACCGACGACTCGGAAGTGCAGCAGGCAGCGGCCGACGCCTCCACGGCGATCGCGGCGGCCTGCGGTGACACGACCGGCCTCGGCAGCTCGTACGACGGCGCCACGGCAGCGAACGTCGCGAGCTGCACGCTGTCGCAGAACCACGGCACCGTCGAGATCTACCTCGCCGAGACCCAGGGCAACGGCACCAACCCGGTGAACGACGACGCGCGTACCGCGTGCGAAGACGGCATCGCGAAGGCCTCCCAGAAGTACCTGTCGAGCCTCGTCAAGACCGTCGACAAGTGCATTAGCCTCAACATCAAGAAGGCGACCAACCTCGGCACCCTCGGCGCCACGTGCGTCGGCTCGACGACCGGCAGCGTTTACACGCCGCCGACCGACACGAAGACGGCAGACGCGATCACCAAGGCGATCACCAAGATGACGGGCGCGCTCGACAAGAGCTGCACGGGGCTGACCTCCGCGCA
>CAYYVZ010000434.1:0-3875 GCA_964475235.1 uncultured Myxococcales bacterium
GGCCTCGAGCTTCCGTCCCGGCTGGCCCGGCTGCGGCGGTGCGCCGGGAAGGACCGCGCGACGTCATTCCGCCGTTGGCAGAACCCAGGACCACGATGACCACGACCCCCGCCCCTTCCATCGCCGAAATCCATGCCAGGCTGACCGCCCCGGGCGAAGTCCTCGAGATGGCCGAGGTTACGATTCGCGGAGTCCCTACGCGCGTCTGGAAGAACGCCCCGCCGTCGCTCGCCCACGTCCTCACCGCGAGCCGCAAGCACGGCGCAGCCGACTTCATGGTGTACGAGGACGACCGCTGGTCGTTCGAGCGTCATTTCCTCGCGACCGCCCGCCTCGCGAACGTGCTGCGCGACCGCTACGGCGTCCGGAAGGGTGACCGTGTCGCGATTGCGATGCGCAACTTTCCCGAATGGTCGGTCGCGTTCTGGGCCGCCGTTTCGGCCGGTGCCGTGGTGGTGCCGCTCAACGCATGGTGGACGGGGCCCGAGCTCGTCTACGGCCTTCAGGATTCCGGCTCGACGGTGCTCTTCTGCGACTCCGAGCGCCTCGACCGCCTCGCGCCCGAGATGCCGCAACTTCCCGGCCTTCGCCTCATCGTCGCGCGCGACGGGCGCCGGGAGCTTCCGGCCGGCGCCGAGCACTTCGGCGACGTGCTCGGAACGGTTCCGTCCGATGCGACGCTCCCCGACGTCGCGATCGAGCCGGAAGACGACGCCACGATCTTCTACACGTCGGGCACCACCGGCCATCCCAAGGGCGTGCTCGGCACGCACCGCAACATCTGCGGAAACCTGCTCAGCCTGCGCTTCGCGAACATGCGGGCGGCGATGCGAGCCGCGGCGACAGCGAAGCCGGCGGGCGAAGGGAAAAGCCCGCCTTCGGGCGGCGGCGACACCGCGCCGCGACCTGGCGCGTCTCAGAACGTCTACCTGCTCTCCGTCCCCTTCTTTCACGCGACCGGCTGCCACTCGGTCCTCGTCGCGAACCTCGCCGCCGGCAACCGCCTCGTCATCATGCACAAGTGGGAAGCCGGCCGCGCGCTCGAGCTGATCGAACGCGAGAAGGTCAACACGTTCGGCGGCGTGCCCGCGATGGTCTGGCAGGTGCTCACGCATCCGGACTTCGCCGTGCGCGATCTTTCCAGCGTGAAGTCGATCGGCTACGGCGGCGCACCGGCCGCGCCCGAGCTCGTGCGCAAGATCGAGGAGATGTTCCCGGGTCGCACGCCGAGCAACGGCTACGGCATGACGGAGACCTCGTCGGTCTCGACGATGAACATGGGCGTGGACTACCTGCGCCACCCCGACAGCGTCGGCGTGCCCGTCGCCGTCTGCGACGTGAAGGTCGTGAGCGAGGACGGCATCTCGCTGCCCGTCGGCGAGGTGGGCGAGCTCTGGATCAAGGGCCCGAACATCGTGAAGGAATACTGGCACAAGCCCGAAGCGACCGCGGCGACGTTCACCGACGGCTGGGTGCACACGGGCGACCTCGCGCGCATCGACGACGAGGGCTTCGTCTACCTCGTCGATCGCGCGAAGGATCTGCTGATCCGCGGCGGCGAGAACATCTCGTCGGTCGAGGTCGAAGGCGCGCTGTTCGAGCATCCTGCGGTGACGGACGCCGCGGTCATCGGCATTCCCGACAAGGTGCTCGGTGAGGAAGTCGGCGCCGTCGTGCACCTCGCTCGCGGTGCGAACGTCACCGAGGACGAGCTCAAGGCCCACGTCGCCGCGCGCCTTGCGAGCTTCAAGGTCCCGCGCAAGGTCTGGTTCTTCGACGAGCCCCTCCCCCGCAACCCAGCCGGCAAGATCCTCAAGCGCGACCTCAAAAAGCAGCTTCTCGGCATCTAGAGAAAACCCGGGACGGGTACAGGTTTTCGCGAATCGCCACGGGGTTCGGCCGTCGCTCGTGAAAACCTGTACCCGTCCCGGGTTTTCTCATCCGGCGTGCGTGAGCTTGCGGGTGGCGAGCACGGAGTAGAGGCGCGTGATGTGGCCCTCCACATCGACGTCGGCCTGGATGACGAAGCGGCGCGCGAGCTTCTCTTCGCGCACGTGGAACTTGCCCGTCCCGCGCTGGGGCAGCTCGACGAGCAGCGCCGGCATCCCGCCCACCTCGATCGCCTTCGCGTCCGGCACGCCGCCGAACTTCTGGAAGATGCCGTGGTAGAAGCGCGCCACGTTCGGAGCGCCGACGACGGGGTTGAGCGCCGCGTAGAACTCGCCGCCGCCGTCGCTCGCCATGCGGCAGTCGGACGCGAGCAGGCTCTCCACCCGCGTAAGGTCCCCCGTCATCAGCGCCTGCGTGAGGTTCCACAGGGCCTCGCGCGCCTGATCGCGGGCGGTGGCCAGCGACGGGTGCCGGGATCCCTCGTAGGCCTCCATCGCCCGGCGCGCCCTGAGGTGCGCGACCTTGACGCCGCCCTCGCTCGAGCCGAGCACCGCCGCGGTCTCCCTGACCGAATAGTCGAAGACGTCGCGCAGCAGCAGCACCGCCCTCTGCCTCGGGGTCAGGGCCTCGAGCGCCACGAGGAAGGCCATCGACATGCTCTCGACGAGGTCGTAGCGCCCTTCCGTGCTCATGCCCGACGCCACCGCCTCGACCGCTTCCATGGGCTCGCTGCCAGGCGCGGCCGCCACCGGCGACGGCAGCCACGGCCCGACGTAGGGGCTGCGCTTGCGCCGCCTCAGCAGGTCGTGCGCGAGGTTCATCGCCACGCGCACGAGCCAGGGCCGGAGCGGCCGCCCGTCGTTGTCCGGGCCGCGCTCGAGCAGCCGCACGAAGGTCTCCTGCACGAGGTCGTCGGCATCGGCCGCGCAGCCGGACATGCGGTAGAGCAGGCCCCAGAGGAAACTCCGGTGCTCGTCGAAGAGTTCCGCCGAACGTGTCGTCATCGCTGGCAAAACCCCGCTGCGGCGGTCGCATCAACTGGCACGGCCGAGGTCTTCATGCCTGCGCCGCGGAAACCCTTCCCTGCGCGGCCACGCGAGCCGCCGCCAGTAGCCCCGCCTCCCGTCCGCTCGACACGGCCGCATCGGCGATCATCGAAACGCCGCCGACCCAGTCGCCGGCGACGAGCAGATCCGGTGCGCCTTCCACCGCCGGCCCCGGCCTCGGCTTGCCCGCTTCGACCAGCGCACCGGCGACGAGCATCGACGGCAGGTAGCGCCGCTCGGCCACCTCCGCGCGCCAGCCCGGCTGCACCACGTCGCAGAACGCCTCGAGCTCGGCTTCCACCGCTTTCGCGTCCGCCGGCTCCGGACCGAGGTACTTCGCGACGTGGATCGTCGCGGCGCCTTCGGGCGCGAGCCGCGCCGACGCCGAGTGCACGGAGAAGTACAGCGGCTTGTCGATCCCGACAACGAAGAGCCTGCGCGGATCGGGAAGACGGCGCAGCCCGAGATCGAGACATGCGGCCTTGACCGGCCGGAGGTCGTGCGACCAGCGGCTGAGGATTTCGGCGCCGGCGCCCTTCACGAGTGCCCCGGCAACCTGGGGCGGTACGGACAGAATCACGGTGCGAGCGCGGTAGCGGCGCTCTTCGCGCGGAGCGCGCAACGGCGGCCTCCCGGACTCCGGCGACGACTCCCCAAGGACCGCGCGCACGACCGCATCGGCGTCCTCGTCGAGCGAGTCCGCCGCCGCGGGCACCGCGCTGGCGACCACGCTCACGCCGCCGTCCACACATTCGACGGAACGCACGCGCTGGCCGCCGAGCACTGTCGCGCCGGCTACTTCGGCCGCTTCCTTCAAGCCCTTCACGAGCGTTGCCCAGCCGCCGTCGAGATACAGCACGCCTTTTCCGAGCCCGGCCTGGAGCTGCTCGACCGAAGCCGCGGCGCACGAGCGCCCGGGGTCGTTCGCGTAAGACGTCA
>CAYYVZ010000435.1:0-3872 GCA_964475235.1 uncultured Myxococcales bacterium
CAATGCCACCGTCGTATTCGTGGATGAGTACACGCCGGCGGGAGCATTCGTGCACATCGGATTGGTCGTGCTGTCGACGTTGTGAATCCTCTCCGCGTTTCCGGCGCGATAGACGGTCGTGATGATCGAGCCGATCCCGACGCCGTAGCAGACGTTGCCGGGGCCGCCGACGGCCGCCGCCCACGGGTAGATGCCGGCATTGAAGGTGGAGGTCCACTGGCCGCCGATCCCCGCGCATCCGGTCGAATTGTAGTAGCAGAAGTTGCCGAAGCCCGTGGTCGTGTACCAGGTGTGGCCCGCCGCTGCGCAGTTCGTCGAATTGTCACCCGGCGAAGAGTTGCTGCGGAACTGCGTCGCGGGTGTGCGGCAGATGTACCCTTCGAAGGTGCTGCCGTAGTTGTCCTTGTTGCCGACCTCGGCCTTCGTGCTGTCGCCCGTGTACTCGGCGTGAGGGCTGTTGAGGAACGCATTCGTAATCGGCTCGAGACCCTTCGACGTGAGCTCGAGCTCCCCGGCGGCAACGGGGATGTGCTCCGCAGGGTTCTCGGTGGACGGCGCGGCGGCGGTGCCGTGGCACGTGTAGCAGATGCCGATCAGGTGCGAGCCGTACTCGGTCTGGTTGTGACCGCTCGCGCTCTTCGGGGCGCCCGCCGCGGGCGGACCGACGACTCCCGCCGGTACCACCTGGATGAGGTCGTCCTGCGCGGGCTTGGCAGTGCTGTGGCACATCGCACACTGCACGCCGTCGAGTCCCCAGTCCGAATTGGCCGAAGTGAAGAACGGCTGGAACGGCTCGCCGATCGCTTCGCCGGCCAGCTTGTGGCGCGTGTGCACGAAGCCCGGTTTGTCGCGCTCGATGTACGAACGCGACTGGTCCGAGTGGCACTTGAGACAGACCGCGCCGGTGCCGCTGTAGAAGTCTCCGCCTCCGTCCTCGATGTCGCTCAGGGCGTCGAGGTTCATGATCTGCGTGCCGGCCGGCATTCCGGTGTACGTGTCGGCGTTGTCTTCGAGGACGGCGTGGGCGTTCGGAAGCCAGTTGTCCCACGAAAATCCGTTCGCGAGGCAGTCGCCCTGGTTGGTGTAGACGGTCGCATCGACGTTCGTCGCGGCTGCCGTCGTCGAGCCGTCGGCTCGCGTCAGGGCGGCGTTGTTCCGGCCTGTTACGCCGTAGGCGTACACGCAGTTGCTCGACGAGAACGACCAGCCGAGCCCGAGGTCGTACGATTCCTGCGTCTGGCATCCGGAGGTGCTGCTGGCACAGGCCGGCCATTCGCTGGTGCACGTGCCGCCGCCGCAGTCGCCATCGGTCGTGCACGGCGTGTGGGGCCCGAAGCCTCCGCTGCAGCTCTTGGCGCCCGGCGTGTTGTGGAAGGACGGACAGGTCGCGGCCGTGTAAGTGCCGCCAGTCATGCGCATCGCCGTGTAACAGAAGCCGAGGCCGTCCGCGTACTGGACGCCGTCGGTGGTGGCGACGCCGACGCCGTCGACGGGCAGCGTGCCGTCGGCCTTCCTGTTGCGGTAGATCCAGCCGTACGCGACGCACTTGCCGCTCGTCACGACGGTCCCGCCCTTGGAGAGACACATCGCGTCCGTGTTGTCGAGGTCGACGCGCGAAATGCCTTCCTCGCCGGCGACGTCGTAGCAGAGACTCGTCGACCACGCGTGGCGGTAGCCGTCGTTGGTTCCGACGCCCTGCTTCGTGCAGTCGTTCTGTGACGTCATCGTTTTCAGGTCGATGCTCCCGTCGCCCGACTTCGTCCATGCAACGCAGTCTCTGGCGTTCGTGATCGACCAGTCGACGAGCATCGTGCCGTCGAGCTTGAGGCCGATGACGCACATTCCGTCTGCCGGGATCATGAAGCCGCCCATGCCGTCCGGCTTGGAACCATCGGGCGGGTAGAGCGCCCAGGCGGACGACGCGAGCAGTGGGGAAAGCGCGAGAGCCGGCAGCAGCGCGGCCACCGATGCGAAACCCGATCGGGCTCTTTGGCCGAAACTCATCATTCTGGCCCCTCCTTCAGATGGGCGACTCTTCTCGTTGCCGGGCAAGGTTCGTGCGAGGACAGGAACCCCGGTTGGAACCCAACCGGAACCGCGCGCCTGGAGAGCATCTCAGATGCGCGTGACGTTACGAAGGGCGCCGAACGATTTCGATGGAGGCTGCCGCGCGTACGCGCTCCATTCAAGGCTTTCGCAGGATTTGCGCATGAGTTTCGCGCCCCTCGGGAGGTCTGGCGCGGATGTGCCTGCGCGGCGTCCTTTCGTCGGTCCCGCGCCCTTCCCGGGGTTGGGGAAGGGTGGCGGGATTCGCACTTTCGAGAGGGCTCGTTGCCCTCCGCCGCGCGACTCGACCGGGACAGGAGCGGCGTCGGGGTCGAACGATGAAGCGGCAGTGCGATCGGCATGGCGGGTATCCCGGGCGTTCCCATGCAGCGAACGTGCCATCGCCTGCGGATCCCCGAGCGGCGCAGTCGCGCTTTCGAATGGCCTGAAATTGCCGAGAGTTGCCGAACGCACGAATCGCGCTCCTTCCCAGCGGCCGGAATCGGGGCGGCCCAATCGCCAGATTTGCGAAAGAAATTCCCGGCAGAGGGGGGGTAGGAGGTCGACCGGTGCGGTGGTCGCACCGCGGCGTGCAGGATCGACGCGCCGGACCGTTTCAGAAGCGCCAGGACAGCGCCGTATAGAGCTGCCAGCTCCCTTCGTCGTCCCCTTCGGTGCGCTCGACGGAGACCAGGTACATCCACCTCCGTCCGAGCATCACGTCGAGATCGATGCCGTACCAGCCGAGCTGCGTGTCGAGGCCGTTCTCGAAGTTGTCGTTCTCGTCGCGCAGGCCGCCTTGCAGCGACAGTCCGACACGCTCGCCGACGGGAGCCCTGGCCGTGAAGGACTGCAGCCAGCCGTCGCTGCTGTCGCCGTCGTAGAACGTCGTGCGGCTTCGCAAGTCGAAGTGCCACCTCGTCAGGTTCACCGCGCCGAGGTGTCCGCTGTACGCGTTGACGTCGCCGTTGTCGCCGCCGCGCGAGAAGCGCACATCGGCGCCGCACCGGAACCAGCCGCGCCGCCAGTCCGTGCGCACCCAGTAGCCGCTGCGGTAGTCGTCGTCGAAATCGGTCTCGGGCGTGACGTGGTCGCGGTAGAGCTGGACGTTGCGACGGTTGTCCACTCCGGCCGAGAGCCAAAGATTCTCGGTGATCCGGTAGCGCCCGTGCGCGTTGGTACTCGTCGCCGACAGCGTGCTCTCGCTGTCGCCCTTCCAGCTGCGGTTGATGTCCACTTCCTGGGCCAGGTACAGGGACAATCGCTTCTGGTCGTAACGGCCCTGCAGATAGATGTACTCGCGATTGACGTGCCCGCTGTCGTAGGACCCCACGAGTCCGAGCGTTCCGGCCCAGCGGTGTTCGGAGCCGACGAGGCTGTGGACTTCTCCCCACAGCCCGTATTGCTGGACGTCCGTGGAGTAGCCGTAGTCTCCTGAGCTCGGCTGGGTCCCTGCCAGCACGCCGGCGGCGAATCGTTTCGAGTAGTACGAAAGGAGCCCGCCGTCGAAGAGGCTGAGGTTGGCGAGCGACGGCGAGTACTGGCGACCGAGCACCATCTGCACCGGAAACGCCGCGGGGCTCCACGAGACGTTGGCACGGTACACCCGACTGAAATCATCCGAGTCGGAGTCGCCCGAAGAATCCTGGTAGCTGCGGTACGCGCGCACGTCCACGTCCATGTCGAAGTTGCTGCCGGCGATCTGGTGCCCGCGAAGCCGCAAGTCGAGCCCCGGGCGGTTGTACGCGTAGTCGGTGTCGTCCTGGTAGAGCATCTGGTAGCGCGCCCCGACGCGGCCAGAGAATCCGAGATCGTGCAGGCGCTGC
>CAYYVZ010000436.1:0-3858 GCA_964475235.1 uncultured Myxococcales bacterium
GAAGCGAGATCGCTGCCTGCGCCGGGCTCGGAGTAGCCCTGGCACCAGAGCACCTCGCCGAGCAGAGTCGCGCGCACGAAGCGGCGCTTCTGTTCCTCGGTGCCGTGCTCGAGCAGAGTGAAGACGAGCATCGACGGTCCCTGCCCGATCATCTCGCGCGGTGCCTTCGCGCGCTTGAACTCCTCGCGGATGATCGCCGACTTGAGCGGATCGAAGGCCTGCTCGCCGCCGCCCCATTCGCGCGGGATGTTGCGGTAGAGGTAACCCGCCTCGATGGCACGGATGCGGAACCCGGTGACGCGCGCTTCGGGGCGGTGGATGCGGCCGATGAGGACTTCGTTGCCGCCGTGCGCGGCGCGGTCTTCCGGCGTCCACTCGCGATCGAGGAAGTCGCGCACCTCCTGGCGGAACGCTTCGTACGCAGCGCTGTAGCTGAGATCCATCCTGTTCGAGTGCCTCCGGGCGTGGCGGCCTCGCGGGGCCGCGGTCCCGCCGCTGCTATCCGAGGAACCTCCATCCGGCAAGCTGGGTTGATATCGGCGCTCGGCGGGCGGGTATGTGCGTGCCGGCTGAGTCCTCGCTTCGCTCGGCTCTGGGAGCCGCGAGCTGGCGAGCGGCGAGTCCGGTTCCGAGAACTCGAGGCGCGCAGCGCGCGCCGGATCCGATAATCGATCCGGCCCGTCCGCCGAGCGCCTCCAAGACACGCAGGGCGGCGCCATCGCCTTCAAGACTTGGGGCGGATCGGTCATACTCGCGCGGCGGAGGTGACCGGAATGGAAATCGGAAAGCTTGGCGTCTGGTGTTCTCTCGAGCTGCTGCCGGCGGCGGAAGCGGCGGCGGCGGCTCGTCGCATCGAGAGCCTCGGTTACGGCGCGCTGTGGTCGCCCGAAGCCGTCGGGCGCGAGGCCTTCGCCAACGCGGCGCACCTGCTCGGCGCGACCACCAGGCTGGTGATCGCAACCGGCATCGCCAACATCTATGCGCGCGACGCGCTCACGATGGCTGCCGGCCGCAGCACGCTGGCCGAGAGCTCGGGCGGCCGGTTCCTGCTCGGCGTGGGCGTCTCCCACCGGCCCCTGGTGCAGGGCATGCGCGGCCACGACTGGTCGAAGCCGTTCTCCTACATGCGCGACTACCTCGCGGCGATGGAGGTCGCGCCATACGCCGCGTTCCCGCCGGCGGAACCTGCGCCGACCGTGGTCGGAGCCCTCCATCCGAAAATGCTCGCGCTCGCCGCCGAGAAGACCCAGGGCGCGCATCCTTACCTGATGCCACCCGAGCATACGGCCTTTGCGCGCAAGACGATGGGTCCGGGTGCATGGCTGTGTCCCGAGCAAAAGGTGCTGCTGGAGACCGATCCGGCCAAAGCCCGCAGCACCGCGCGCACGGCGATCGCGATGTACCTCGGCCTTCCCAACTATCGCACCAGCCTCGAGCGCTTCGGTTTCGGCGACGACGACTTCGCATCCGGTGGCAGCGACCGCCTGGTCGACGCGATCGTCGCGTGGGGCGACGAGAAGGCGATCGCCCGGCGCATCCAGGCTCACCACGACGCCGGCGCGAACCACGTCTGCATCCAGCCGCTTCACCCGTCGGGCCTTCCGATGGTCGAATGGGACGTGCTCGAAGCCTTCGCGCCCGCGAAGGGCTGAAGCGGACGGCCGCAGGCGAGCGAACGGACACGCGCTACGGAATCGCACGCGAGCCGATCCGTGGGTGAAGCAGGAACGATGACCAGGCCGGGCACCGACGCGAGGATTCTTTCCGCTGCGCGCGAGCTCGCGAAGCGCTGCGACGCCATGAGCTTCGGCGGCGCGGCGGCCTACGTCTACAACCCTTTTACGTACGCGCGCGCCGGATACGCCGCTTACGTGGAGCGCTATGCGAATGCGCGCCGCCGGGTGGTGCTCGTCGGCATGAATCCGGGCCCGTTCGGCATGGCCCAGACAGGCGTTCCGTTCGGTCACGTCGGCTACGTGCGCGACTGGATGAAGATAGAAGCGCCGATCGAGCGACCCGCGCACGAGCATCCGAAGCGTCCAGTGCTCGGCTTCGCATGCACGCGTTCGGAGGTGAGCGGCGCGCGGCTCTGGGGATGGGCCGAGTCGCGCTTCGGAGCCGCACCCGACTTCTTCCGGGAATTCTTCGTGCTCAACTACTGCCCGCTCGCCTTCGTGGAAGAGAGCGGGCGCAACCTGACACCGGACAAGCTCGCCGCCGCCGAGCGAATCGGTCTCTACCAGGCCTGCGACGCGGCGCTCGCCGAATGCGTGGATGCTCTCGAGCCCGACTGGCTGGTCGGCATCGGCGGTTTTGCCGCAGCACGTGTGCGGCCGATCGCCGAGTCGCGCGGCATCGGCACCGGCGTCGTGCCGCACCCGAGCCCCGCAAGCCCTGCGGCCAATCGCGGCTGGAGCGCAGCCATGGAGTCGGCGCTCGCCGGCCTCGGAATCGCGCTGCCGTGATCGCGCCGCCGGCCTTGCGCGCGGCCATATCCACGATCGGATGCTCGCTCGGCCGACCGACGGTCGTCGGGGCCGTCCTCGTCTCCCTGCTCTCGGCTTTCGTGTGGAGCGAAGGCCGCACGTACGTCGAAGACGTCTCGTCCACGCTACCAGGCATTCGCGAGCTCGTCGAAGGCGACAGCGAGCACTACCTCGCGATCGCCGAAGCGTTTCGCGAAGGCGACTTCCGCATGTCGTACGTGGCGCCGACGGGCCGCGCCGACCGGGCGCACCGTCAGCCGGGATACGCGGCCGTCCTCGCCGTGGCCGAAAGTCTCGGCATCCGGGGCGCCCCGAACCTGGCCCTCGTCGGCGTGGCAACGGTGGCGGCCTCGCTGTGGATCGCGTTCGCCGGCGCACGCATCGCGACCGGTTCCGCGCTCGCAGGCCTGGTCGCTTCCGCGGTCGTCTACGACGCCGGATTTCTTTTCGAGATCGCGACGGGCCGCCTGCTGACCGAGCCGACCTACGTTGCCGTAGCCCTGGGCGCCTGCGCGGCGTGCCTGTCGTACGCGACGCGCGCCGGCCCCGTATCGCTGTTGCTCACTGCCGGGCTCGCGGGCCTTGCGTATCTCGTGCGCGTCAACGGCCTGCTGCTCGCGGCCTCGCTCGCCACGGCTGTCGTCGTTTCGGATGTGATTCGCGCGCGCCGGGCGAATCGGGGCGATCGCGCCGGCCGTTCGGTGCGGCACCTGCCGCTCGCTGCATACGCGCTCGCCGCAGGCCTGTTCGTCGTCGTCACGCTTCCGAGCTGGCTGCCGCGTCTGGTCTACGCCGGCAGCCCGGTCTACCACGGCTACCTTCCGAACTACCTGTGGGTGGACGACTACGAACGCGCACATGCCGCCGGACCTCCCCAGTTCACGTGGTCCACGTATGCGAGCGAGCACAGCGCCGGCGATGCGATCGAGAGGATGGGATGGGGGCTCAGGCGCGTGTTCTGGGACACGCCGCGCGACAAGTTCGGAGTCGTGACCTCGCTCGCCGCTGCTGCCGCGATCGTCGTGCTGGTGGCGACGCGCAACACCGCCGGCCTCGTGCTCGCGTGCGCCGGGATCCTGCAGGCGCTGCCTCTCGCATGGACCGCGCTCGCCAATCCCGCGCGACGACTGCCCGCCGCAGCTCTGCTGCCGTTCTTCGCACTGGTGATCGCGGCGGCGGTGGCGGCGCTGCTCGAAAGGGGATCGGCTCCGGATTCGCCGGATCCACCCGACGAGACAGGACGAGGATAGTGCGAAACTACTATCTCGGGCCCGTTGCGGACCGGCCCGAACGGCTGCCTGGTCACCCCGCGCCGTATCACCCGATGTCACCACACCTCACGCCACGCCATGTCGCGCGACATTCCGCGGGG
>CAYYVZ010000437.1:0-3853 GCA_964475235.1 uncultured Myxococcales bacterium
GGGCAACACTTGGCCAGTCGAACAAGGGAGGTATGTCGTGAAAGAAATCGCGCTCGTCGAAGGGGAGGAAGCCGCAGCTTCCGGAATTTACAACCTCACCCTGACTAGTCAAAGAATTCGTTTCGACAACGGCACACGCCTTGTCAGCATCACGCTTGACGCGATCTCGTCGTGCGGTGTTGTCTCCAAGGCTTACCCGTTTCTTCTGTTGCTCGCCGCACTGGCTTTTGCGTGGGCGATGTCGCAAGTCCGATGGGATTGGATACGTCAAGGTGTAGTTGAGCCCGCGCTTTCGAACGCCTACCCCGGGCTCGGCGCCGCGGTAGTCCTTGTGATCCTCTATCTTGTAACCCGATCGACCGTCATTGAGGTGTCGTCGAATGGCGGTGAGGCGATCACGATTCCCATCGGCGGAATGAAACGGCAGGTGCTTGTCGGGTTGGTCGATGCTGTCGAGCAGCAGAAGCTACGCTTTGTCGGTCGTTCCTGATCCGCGACTCCCTGTAGGCGCGAAGCCGAAGCCTCCGGGAACCGACTGCCGGCCCGATCCGGGGCCGCGCGGAAGGCGACAGAGCGACAGCCGGGGTTATCCGAAGTCGCAGCGTCCGTCCGCCCAGCCTTCTGATGGTGGGCCTCGGTCGCTGAATTCGATCGGGTTGCGTCTCCACATTGACCCACCCGGATTCCGCCGGGCGGACCGGCAGGTTCATGTGCGGTGCGGACGCGGCGGGTGAGCTGGTTTACATAGCGTGCAGACAACGATGCGAGGGCGTACAAGCCCGGGTGAGAGATATCCGTGACTGCCGCGTGCTCGGCGCCGCCGTCCCGACAGGCCGCAGTACTGGAGCCCGAGTTCAGCTCGACTACATGTCGCCGGTCCGTTACTGGGGAAAGTCCAGGAGATCACGTCCCTCCCCATCGTCGAATGTTTCTGCGGAAGTGGGCCATTCCAGCAGGAGGACCGAAGTGAAGTCTCCACGCCCGGGACAGTTGCGAGCGCGGAATGCCCTTCGACGCGCGCTCGCGTCGGCGACAGTTGCCGCCGCCCTGGTTCTCGCGCCCCCGGCCGACGCAGCCAACTGGCTGGAGCAGGCCCAGGCCGATCTCACCTGTACGAATCTTGCCGACTCCGCGGAACGGGAATCGCTTCGCGCCCCGTGGCTTCCTGACAACGCCGGCGGATACATCGAGTACCTTACCTCTGCCCCCAGGGACCAGCTGCATGCGCGCTTCCGGTATCTGCTGGCCCTGGGCCAGATCAGCTGGTGGGCGGACCACGTCAACGACCAGGCGCTGCGCGCCGACATCCTGACTGCGATCACCCAGATTGCCGATGGCTTTGCGGATGGTCCGAAACCGTCGCTGTTTCGGCAGATCTCCAACTGCGCCTACGCGCAGATGATCTCTACCCAGATCGAGGCGAACCGGACGGATTACGAGGACCGGATCTCTCAGATGCTGTCCTCTCGATACTCGGAATCTTCGGAGGGCTGGCCCGTGGGCGACTGGCCCCTCCTCCTCGCCATGCAGGACATCGCACTCGACCCACGGGCCCGCGACGCAAACGCCAGATTGGCTACCAGGGCCGTCGAGCTGGCGGGGTCGGCCATTCGAGCGAATCAGTACGATCGCGCGAACCGACTTCTCGCCGCGGCAGCCCGTTCCGCGTTCGTCGCGGGTCAGGTGGACGACGCGCGCCTCCTCATGCTCCGAGCAATGACGTACGCGGGATCGCCCATCACGCCGGCTTCCGCCTGGCGCACGATTCCGGTGTTCTACGATGTTTTCGAGAAGCTCAACGGAGCATCCGATGCATCTCACGTCGGAGCGATGCTGACCTCCACGCAACCGCCCGCCGGATTCGCCGACCGGCGGGCCATATTCGAGACCAATCTCCGGCTCTCGAGGGCGGCGCAAACCCAGGGTCGGAAGGAGGAATCGGGCGCGGCGTTCGAGCGGGCCCTACTGAGCCTCAACACGATGACGGAGCTCGACCGTCCTTCTGTTGCCTTCTATCGTCATGCCGTCGAGGCGCTGAAGAGCGGAACGAGTTTTGACAGTGCAGCGGCATGGAATTGCGACCCGAAGCATGCGACGGAGAGAATGCGAGGACTGAGGTCCCACTACGAGAGTCTCGTCAAGACGACGCAGCAGTATTTCCTGCCTGCCGCACGGTTTCGGATCGTTTTTGACGACAACGCCGAGCTCTCCTCTGCCTGCTGGGCGAACCTGGCATCACTCCCGTCGAATGCGCAGAGCGAGTTTCAGGACTACGCATTCCGGCTTGCGCAACTGCGTTCGTTCGGGCGACTCACGCTCGCGACCGTCTCTGCCGAGCTGAGTCGCGCGGCGATCGATCCTGAGTGGCGGGAAAGCGTTGAGAACTTCTTCCGGATCTCGACGCAGCTGCCTTTGCTCTTGCGCAAAGCGTTTCATGAGCTCGTCCCGAAAGAACGCGGGAAGCTTCCGGCGACCGGAACCATCGGCGATACGTTCCAATTCCTCGAGTTCCTGAGCCAGAAGTCGGGCTCCCAGTTCCCGGAATTCGTCGCAATGGTAAAGCAGAGAGCTCCTGCCGTTGCCGACCTGATCACTCCACATCCGTCGCCGATCCGGGACTTCCAGAGTCGTCTGCGTGCCGGGGAAGCCATCGTGTCCACGCTCGTGACGGCCAAAACGCTGTACGTCTGGGCGATCACCGCCGAGAAGGTTCAGCTCTCGCGCCAGGAGGTCGGAGAAGCGGAGCTCTTCGAAAAGGTACGCCGGTTGCGGGCGAGCCTCCAGCCTGCGGTGATCGGCAACGTTGTCAGCCTCGCGCCATTCGACGCCCGGGATGCCTACGACCTCTACAAGTCCATCTTCGCTCCTGTCGAAGGGACTCTCCGTGGTGTTTCGACCGTGCTCTACTACGGCCACGGCCCGCTCGGTTCCATTCCGCCCGCTGTGCTCGTCGCGGAACCGCCCTCTCACGACACGATCCGCTCGGCCGACGAGCTGCGTGCGACGAAATTTCTGGTCGATCGCTTCTCCTTCACTGTGCTACCGGACCTTTCCCTGTTCGTGTCCCAGCGCGACCGGGCTCGGCAGCGCCAGCTCGATCAGAAGTTTCTCGGCGTCGGGGCGCCGCTCGTCGCCCAGGCAGATCTCGACGCGATTCCGCGTTCGCAGTCGTACGAGCTCGCCGGCGGTTTGGACGGCAAGGAGTTGGCCGATCTTCCCAAGCTGCCGGAATCCATCGACGAGATCCGCGCGATGGGCGCAATCGCGGGAATCGGGAACTCCACCCTGTGGCTGGGGCCGGACGCGTCGGAGACGAGTTTCGACGGCAACAAGTTGTCATCCTATCGAACGATCGTGCTGGCGACGCACGGCTTTCTTCCCAACGAGATCCGGAATGTGGCCGAGCCGGCGCTCCTTCTTGCGCTTCCGGCCAAAGCCACCGGCAGATTCGACGGCATCCTGACCAGCCACGAAATCGCCAATCTCCAACTCGATGCCGATCTCGTGATCCTCTCGGCGTGCAATACCGCGAGCGCCGATGGGCAGCCGCACGCCGAGGCATTCACCGGACTTACCCAATCGTTCTTTACTGCGGGCGCGCGCACCCTGATGGTGAGCCACTGGCCGGTCATGTCCGGTGCGGCGGCGCAGCTTTCGGTGGGCACCTTCGAGCGATGGAACAAACAAGGGATCGCGCTTTCGAGGAGCCTGCAGCAGGCAATGGTGGCTTTGCGATCGGGCGGCGCGGCGAGCGCGGTCGAACAGCATCCGTCTTTCTGGGGGCCCTTCGTCGTCGTCGGCGCCGGCGAAGCGCCTGGCGACGCACGCTAGTCGGAGGATCCACCGAGCAGGA
>CAYYVZ010000438.1:0-3837 GCA_964475235.1 uncultured Myxococcales bacterium
GGGCCTGCCGTCAAACGCGCAAGAGCCACGCGCGCCGGAGTTCGATCGCGTCGACGCGGCATGGGCTCTCTACGTCGCCTGGGCATCGAAGTGGACCGGAAGGAAAGGCCGCAACCACGACGACACGATGCATGAATGCTTTTACGAGATCAGCCAGCAGATGGGATCGGGGAAAGAGCTTTCGATCGGCACGATCTTAAAGGCCGCGCTCGACGGCGGCTACGAAAAGCCTGAGTCACCGAGAAAAGGCCGCCCGAAGAAAGTCCCTGTAATGCTCGCGGCCGACTACCGCGACATGCTCGCGTTCCTAGAGCCGGATCGCCGGGTCGGCAAGGCAATCAGGTTCGCGCTCACGGGCTTCAAGGAGGACGCGCTCGCTGAGGCTTCTGCTTGGTACAAGTCGTGGTCCGGCGAGACCGCCGAATGGGTCGCCGGTGACGCCGACGATCACGCATGGCTCATCGCGACCGCGGTAAAGTCCGGATGGACGCCTCCGGCCGGACATCGACTCCCGCCGTCAGACTTTGCTTTCGTCGCGTCGGGCGTCGGGTCGTTCTACCACGTCCCGAGCCTTCAGCCGTTTACGCGCCTCTCCCTGCTCGCGATCGCTCACGGAGCCGCGCTCGAAGAAGGCGGAAAAATACTTCCACCCGATGTCATCATTCAGCGGCTAACGACGTGCATGACGATGCACTACGCGCCGGGAGAACCGTCAATCATTCGCGGCGCGTACGCGGCCGAAGGCGAGCTCGTCTTCGGCGGGCCTAGTAACGTACTCAACTCCTATCGCGCGCCCAAGGATTGGTGGCCCAACGGGCTGCCTTCGCTCGATGAGGCGAAGGCCCTCGCCGAGCCTTGGCTCAAGCATCTGCGCTTGATGTTGCCGCACGAGGATTCGCAGAACGTAAGCGACGCCGACGTGCTCCTGGGATTTCTAGCGCACAACGTCCAGAAGCCAGGCGTCCAACTGAAGTGGATGCCGCTCATCTACTCGACCGAGCAAGGAACGGGGAAGGACATGCTGCTGTCCGTCGCCGTCGACGCGGTCGGCCGCGCGAACGTGGCGATGATTGAGCCGAAGCACCTCATGCGCGAATTCAACCCATACGTCGAGAAGTGCTTGATCCGCATCAACGAACTCGGCGATTTCGGTTCCGAACGGATCGACAGGTTCTCGCTCTACAAGCGCGTCAAATCGCTCGTCGACGGAGCCGATTCGGTTCGCATAAACCAGAAGTACGCGGCCGAGCGCGAGGCACGTCCTTCTGCCAACATAGTCGCGACGACGAATCATCCGGACCGCGCTCTCTATATCCCGCCGGAAGATCGGCGGATCGAAGTGATGGAGTGCGCGTCGTTTGAGGCGATGGGTCTCGGCTTTCCCGCCGTGCGGGCGGAATACTTCGCGCGCGTCTTCTCTTGGTGCGAGAGCGAGGAAGGAAAAAGGGCTGTCTCGGCGCTCCTTCGGCTCTGGCCGCTCGCGGCGACAAAGGTCGGCGGCGTTCGGCGCGATACGGACGCACGCAGACGGCTGATCGAACGTGGTGAAGTGTCCTTCGATTGGCTTCGCGAAATCCTCGCCGACCTCGGTGGAGGACCGCAGCGGAAGGACACGGTCGTCCGAATGGCGCAGCTACGGCTCAGAAAGAATAGCGCGAAGGAAGCGGCAGCCGAGGTCATGGCGGCGCTTCACGAGGCGGGATATTGCACGGCACCGGGCGGCGACGAGGGCGGCCGGCATACGTTCACGGACGGGAAGAAGACGGCGGTTCTAGTCCCGCGCACGCACGACGGTCGGAGCAATAGGGCGAACTGGGCCGGGCACGACCCGAAACTCAAATCCCCGGAGGAGGTCGAAGAACAGTTCTGATCTGGGAGCTGAGGACTTGGACAGCGGTAGACGGTCGTATCGCCTTGACTCTATTTAATTGCCTCTCTTCTCTCCTTCCCTCTCTCTTCCTTTCACTTTTTTGAGAAAAAGGGTTTTCGAGTGTCCACGACTGTCCAAGGCGACTGCCGAAGCTCGGTGCGTTGCCGCCACTCGTCTGAACTAGGCGAAATCCCGTCGCTTGGAAGTGCCTCGAAATTGCCGAAGAACTCTCGAAGGAGCGCTCGCGATGGCCGCGGCTCGAAGGCTTGTAAGTGTCTAAAAACTGCCGGCGGCAGTTCGGGGGCTTCCAAGTGTCGCTAAATTGACGGTCGCAAGTTGCGGCTTGTAAGTGTCTCGAAACTGACGGCCGCAGACCGCGGCCCTGGTTGCGCAGGCTGAGAAGAGCGTGCCCAAGGCATACGTGATCGCCGAGGGTTCGAGACCGTCCGCCCGCACCAACGCCTCACGAGGTCGGAAAATGAAGGGACAGCTGACCTCGCTCCGTGCTCACGTGGATGAAACCAGCCAATGAATCCTGTGCGCCGGCGTACGCTCGCGGCGTCAATTCCGGCGAACGGCTCTGCGAGTCATTCGACCGCTTACTCGTCGTCATAGCCGAAATGGACGCGAGGAAACCATTCAGTCGCGGCTTCTGGGCAATGACTGAGATTTTCTCATTTGGGCTGATTCCGTTCATCACCAGCGCGTGATCTCCAGAACGGAATCGAAGTGTACCCTGCATATCGAGAAGACTGAGAAAAACTTGCCGAAAGCCGAGGCCTCGACCGATGCCGACACCTAGTCGCGAATTGCCCTCGGCAAGTGCGCACTCCAGAGCACGTCCATGATCTTGAAGGCTGGCGAATGCGGCGCATTGCCGCAGGCTGTTAAGGATTCCGATCCCGCCGTCTGCCACGACGAACTCAAAAATGCCGTCAGCGGCACGAAAACATACGACTCCCGTATCCACGGCTTGGGAATGTTCGTGGATGTTGCTTTCCATCTCTTCCAACGCAGCAACGAGCTTCGCCGATATGATCCCGGCGAAGCCCGCGGTCCGCGAGGCTGCTCTGTCTACGGCCAGGAGAAAGCGCGTATAATTTTCGGCGGCGTTCACCCCGGGTCGATGTGCTCGGGCAAACCCAGTCCTGCCGTCGGCGCTGACCCAAAACTCTTGCCGGCCGTTGAGAGCGCTCATGAACGGAGCCGCGCCGTTCGGCGAGAGCCAGCCTACCGCACTACGCGGAAGTAGCCCGTGTGAAACGAGAGAGAGAAGTTCGACAAGCGGTCCGAGACTATTCGGCACGTATGCGACTCTCGGATGAAAGTCGCCGAGCACATTGTTTTCAGCGGCGAAGGCGAGGTCGTCCACGACGCTGAAACTCAGTGGCGTGCTCTGCACCCTCATGCCGAGGCAGCCATCCTTCTCACGGGGCGCTTCAGAAGCAGCTCATACGAGGCCGCCACCACCGCCCAATTTTCCTGCAGGAGATTGTCGAGAGGTGCGTTCAGCTCTGAAGTCCAAGTCACGCTGCCATCTGTGGTCAAACCTGCACGTTGCCGCTTGCTGGTCTTCATCGCCGTCGTGGTGTCGAGAACCGTGAGGCCGGCGAAGGCTGCGGCGAGATACGGGAGGATCGTGACGCCTCCGCGAACAATCAGATGAAGCGGACGGCCAACGCTTCCCGAGAGCCTAACGAGCTGGCGCGCGTACCAATCGATTCGGCCGGCCCATCCGGCGCCCGTTCCGAACTCGAAGGCAATGTGCGTCACCTCTGCACGTGCAGCGATGTACTCGCGATACCTCTCCCAATCGCGATCGGTACGCGCATTGATGTGCAGCGCAGCAAGAACGCCTTCGCGTAGGAATTCTTCGTGCGTGAGCGCGATGCGTTTCATGCTGTGGAGATCGTCCCAGCGTGGCTGGTCGGAGAAGACGCTGAAATTCGGCGTGGTCACCAAGGAGA
>CAYYVZ010000439.1:0-3826 GCA_964475235.1 uncultured Myxococcales bacterium
GCCGCGACAAGCCGCTGATCAAGGTGAACGCCGGGGCCCTGCCGGCCGGGCTCGTCGAAAGCGAGCTGTTCGGCCACGAAAAGGGCGCCTTCACGGGAGCGTCCGAGCGGCGCGTCGGCCGCTTCGCGCTCGCCGACAAGGGCACGCTGTTCCTCGACGAGATCGGAGAGATGCCCCTCGACGTGCAGGTGAAGTTCCTGCGCGTGTTGCAGGAGCGCGAGTTCGAGCCGGTCGGCTCGACGCGCACCCATCGCACGGACGTGCGCGTCGTCGCCGCCACCAACCGCGACCTCGAAGGCGCGGTCGCCGAGGGCAAGTTCCGCTCCGATCTCTACTTCCGCGTGAACGTCTTCGTCGTGCGCGTGCCTCCGCTGCGCGAGCGCCGCGAGGACATCTCGCTGCTCGTGCACTACTTCATGTCGCGCTACGGCGCCCGCCTGGGCCGCAGGTTCACGCACGTCGATCCGGACTCGATGGCGAGGCTTCGCGACTACCCGTGGCCCGGCAACATCCGCGAGCTCGAGAACGTCGTCGAGCGCGCGATGATCGTTTCGGACGGCCCGGTGCTCGAAGTCGAAGCGGGGCTTCTCACGCCGAAGCTGGTGGCGAGGACGCAGACCGTGGCACCGCCGCCGCCGGGCCCCGCCGCGACTGCCGCGCCGGGTTCCGGTCCGACGCTGGGCGAGGTCGACAGGCAGCGCATCGAGGAGAGCCTCGAGCGCTGCGGTTGGGTGATCGAAGGACCGACCGGAGCCGCGGCGGCGCTGGGCCTCCATCCGAACACGCTCCGGAGCCGCCTGAAACGGCTCGGCATCGTCCGGCGCCGGTCGGCCTGATCCACTTTCCCCACCAACCCACGAAGTACCCACGAAGGATCGTGGCCACGACGTCGTGGCTTCGTGGCTCGTGGCCTCGTCGTGGGCCGGTCGGCCTTTCGCCCGCGCGACCGCGCATGCCGAAGTGGCTGTTTTGTCTGGGTTTGCGTCGCGATGCCGGTCCGGTCTCGAACTCGGCACGCGCATTGCTCAATAGGCCGCGACACCAATCGCGAGGAGCCGGCGTAACCCGAAGCACCTCGCCACGTAGGCCAAAGAGAACATGTTGAGAATCACTCGAATGGACGCAAGCGGACTCGCCACCATCCTTCGCCTCGAAGGAAGGCTCACCCAGGCCGACCTGGCCGAGCTCGAGCAAGCGATCGCCTCGTGTCGACAGGACGACCGTCGTGTCGTCGTCGATCTCGGCGGCATCGCTTTCCTCGACGGCTTCGGCGCTGCGGCCCTGGTCGCCGCCGAGGCAGGGGAGATCGAGCTCGTGGGTGCGTCCCCATTCGTCCGGGAGCTTCTGGAGGAGGTCCGGTCATGAGCGCGTCCCATCTTGCCCATTCCATCCGCGACGAGGTCGCGGCGATTCCCCACCTCGCCGTGTGCGACGAAGACGGCGTGCTGCTCGTGCGCCTGCGCAGCGGCGACGACAGCGCCTTCGAGGAGCTGGTGCGCGACAACGGCGGTCGCATGCTCGCGACGGCGCGGCGCATGCTGCGTCGCGAGGAGGACGCGAACGACGTCGTGCAGGAGGCCTTCCTGCTCGCATTCCGGTCGCTGCCGGCCTTCGAGGGACGGTCGCGGCTATCGACGTGGCTTCACCGCATCGTCGTCAACGTGGCGCTCATGAAGATCCGCTCGCGGCGTCGCCGTCCGGAGATCTCGATCGACGAGGAGCTGCCGCATTTCCGTGCGGACGGGACGCGGATGGTCGAGAGTCACGACGCTTCGGACCTCGATCCGGCCGACGCGTTCGAAGCGGGCTCGATGAAGGCGCTGATGCGCCGCTGCATGGACCGCCTCCCGGATTCGCACCGCACGGTGCTCGTGCTGCGCGACATCGAGGACATGAGCACCGAAGAGACGGCTGCGATTCTCGGGATCAGGACGGTGGCCGTGAAGGTTCGCCTCCACCGGGCACGCCAGGCCCTCAAGACCCTCGTGCAGAAGGAGATGGCCGCCGCGTGCTAGACGCGTGCGGCGGCGACTTCCTCGAAGCTGCGGCGCAGCGCCGGAATCGACGCGTCGAGTAACCGGAAGTCGCGTCGAGGAAGCCTCAGGATCGTCATTGGTTCCACGCAGCGCACCGTCGCGCTTCGCACGCTGCTACCGAGCAGCGCCATCTCTCCGAACACCTCGCCCACTCCGAGACGCGCTACGCGGATGGGCGCCTGTTGCTCCTCGCGCACGACTTCCGCGGCGCCGTCCACGATCACGAACACGCAGTCGCCGACGTCACCCTGGTGAAAGACGGTCTGGCCGGGTTCGTAGTGCTCGCGCCTGAGCCCGCTCTGGGAGCCGGCACGAAGCTGCACGAGGTCGGGCTGGAGAAACAGCTCGAGGGTCCATGCGGTGGCGACCTTGATGCGCCTGGCCCATCCGGGAAGCTTGGCGAGGTAGATCGTCCGCCACAGCCACCAGGCGAAGAAGCCCGAGACCTGGAAGCCGAACACTTCCGCGACCGCACAGCGGTGACCGAGCGATCCCATTTTCCCGAGCCCCGCGAACGAGAACGCGCGGCGCGAGCGTGCGGCGATCGTCGCGACGATGTTGTCCGCGGCCGTGTGCGCCTGGCGAATCGCGTGCTGGGCCGTCGGCGGCGCGAATGTGCGGCCGTCGGGGTTCGGAACCTGCGCGCAGTCGCCGAGGGCCCAGAGGCCCGGATGACCCTCGAGCTCGAGCTCCGGCGTCACGCGCAGCCGACCGTTCGGCGTTTTCGGGATCGCGAGCGCCTCGAGCAGGGGATGAGGCGAGCTCGGCACCGTCGAGACCAGAGTGCGCGTCGGGATGCGCTCGCCGCCGGCAAGGATCGCCGCTTCGGCGCTCGCCGCCTCCAGCCTCGTCCCGAGGCGCAGCTCCACTCCGCGGCGCGCGAGGATGCCTTGCGCGAACAGCGCGAGCTTCGGCGAGACCTCGGGAAGGATGCGCTCCTGCGAGTGCAGCAGCACCACGCGGATATCGGCAGGATCGATCGACGAATAGTGGCAGGCCACCTCGCGCACGAAGTCGTTCAGCTCGGCCGCGACTTCCACGCCCGAGAAGCCTCCGCCGGCCACCACGAAGGTGAGGAGCTGGCGGCGGAGCTCGTCTTCCTTTTCGACCGCCGCTTCCTCGAGCGCGCCGATCACGTGGTTTCGCAGCGACAGAGCGTCGCCGAGGCTCTTGAACGGCAGCGCGTGCTCGGGAAGCCCGCGCAGTCCCCGAAAATCGGTGACGGTGCCGAGCGCGAGCACGAGGTGGTCGTACGCAATCGAGCTCGGGTGCGGATGGACGCCGGGGCTCGTGCGCACGACGCGCGCGTCGAGGTCGATGCTTTCGACCTCGCGAACGACGATCGTCGTTCGCGGCAACAGCCGCCGCAGCGGGCTGACGGTGTCGAGGATGCCGATGCTTCCCGACAGCACTTCGGGCAGCATCGGCTGGAAGACGAAGTAGTTGTCGCGATTGACGAGTACGACTTCGTACTCGTCGCGGCGCGGGCCGAGGCGCGCGAGCCTCTTCTCGAGGCGGCGCGCCGTGTAGACGCCGGCGAAACCGCCGCCGAGAATGACGATGCGTTTGCGGGGCTTGTCGGACATGGGTTCTCCAGCGGTCAGGCTGCAGCGAACACTGCGCCGGTGCGGTCGCGTTCGGCGAGCACGACGAGGTCGAGAGGTTCGGACACGCCCGCGACTTCGCGAGCGGAGAGGTAGCGGCGAGGCAGCGAGGGCGAGTAGCCCTGTTCGAGCGCCAGGTGCCAGGTGGCGGCGCCGGCGAGCGAACGTACGGACTCGGCCTTGGTG
>CAYYVZ010000440.1:0-3826 GCA_964475235.1 uncultured Myxococcales bacterium
AAAAACCCGGGACGGGTACAGGTTTTTCGAAGAAAAACCTGTACCCGTCCCGGGTTTTTCTACGCGGGGCAGTCGAGCTCGTTCGGCTGGCCGACGGCGTTGCGCAGGATGGCGAGCGCATCGCTGGCGCTGACCGAGCCGTTGCTGTCCACATCGCAGATCTCAGGCGCGCACTCGCTCGAACCGACCGCAGCACGGAGAGCGATCAACGCATCGGTCGCGGTCACGTTGCCGTCATCGTTCGCATCTCCGCAGACCGGACCGGGGAGCGTCGTCGTCGTCAGGATGGTCGTCGTCGTGGTCGCAATCGTCGTCGTCGTGGTCGCAATTGTCGTCGTCGTCGTCGCAATCGTGGTGGTGGTGGTGGTCGTCGTCGGCACACACGCAATTTCGTTGCCGAGAATGCAGCCCTGCCACGACGAAGTGACGCGAGCGGCCGGCGTCAGATCGAGAAGCTCGACGAAGCTTCCGCCCACCCACAGGGACTGGTCGTGAACCAGCAGCGCGTCCACGCGTTCGCCCGAAGCGACGCGGGGCCTGCGGAAGCCGGGCGGGATGGGGAACCACACCGACCCGTCGTAGCGTGCGATCTGGCTCGCCTCCACGCCACCGGCGGTCTTGAAGCTGCCGCCCACCAGCAGATTCCCGCCGAACGACGTGAGTGCGCGGACCGTTCCGATGCCGTCGTCGTCGAAGAGGCCGCTGCCGAGGGGAAGCCACTGGCTGCCGCTCCATTTCGCGATTCCGGAAAGCTGCGTGAGCCCGGTCGCCGTGATCGCTCCGCCCGCGTAGAGCGTCTCGCCGTCGTCGTGAAGCGCGTAGACCGTTCCTTCGAAACCCGCGCCGACGGCGCTCCACGAGCTTCCGTTCCAGCGGGCGACGTGAAGCGCCGCAACCGGCCCGCCCGCGTTCAGGAACGCTCCGCCGACGATCAGGTCGCCCCCGCTATCGGTGAGCGCGAGGACGTTCCCGTCCACTCCGCCGCCGAGCGCCGACCATTCCTGGCCGTCCCAGGCCGCGACGTGAGCGGCGGGCGTAGCCGGTGTGGTCGCCACGTTGTCGAAGCTGCCGCCTGCGTAGAGCTTGCCGTCCAGCACGTGCAGCGCCGACACACGGTCATCCAGGCCGTCACCGACCGGCGACCAGGCGACACCGTCCCAGCGAGCGACGTTGTCCGCTTCCATTCCGCCGATCCGGGAAAAATTTCCGCCCGCGAACAGCTCGTCGCCGAGCACGGCGAGCGCGTCGACCGACGCGCTCGCGCCGGCCTCTGTATTGGCCACGACCTCCCAGCGGTCCACGTTCCAGCGCGCGACAAGCGTGGCCGGCACTTCGCCGCCGGCCCTGAAGTTGCCCGCCACGTAGAGCTGCCCCTGGAAGGTCGCAAAGTCCTCGGCCGTGCCATGAAGGCCTCGCTGGCCCGGCTCGACGAACGTGGTCCACGCAAGCCCCGACCAGAAGCCGATTCCGCCGAGAACCACCTGACCCGCGCGCGGGAACGCGCCGACGGCCAGAAGGCCGAAGTCCGACGCGACCAGGGCATGAACGAGGCCGTCGGGCTGGATGTCCGCCGGCGACCACGATGCGCCGTTCCACTCGATCAGCCACGGATGATCCGGATCGGTGGTCGAGCCGCCGCCGACTCCGACGACGACGGTGTTTCCGCGGAACCCGATCGAGCTCACCACCTGCTGGAGGGGAAACCCGATGGACGACCAGGTCGTTCCGTCCCAGCGTGCCACGCGGCCGGTGGATTTCCCTCCGGCGAACGTGAAGCTCCCGCCGACGTAGAGGAAGCCGTTGTGGGTGGCCACCGCGAGAGCCGCGCCGTTGAGACCGGAGCCGAGTGCGTGCCAGTTCTGGCCGTCCCAGCACGCAACGCCCTCGGTGTTGACGTTGCCGATCTGCTCGAACGCGCCGACCACGCAAAGCTCGTCGTCGTAGACGACCATCTCGTGGAGCTCGCCGGCGGAATCGGTGCCGCCGACGGCGTGCCAGGCCGCCCCGTCCCAGTAGCCGATATCGAGAGAGTTCTCTCCGCCGACCTTGGTGAAGTTGCCCGCGACGTAGAGGTTGTCCTGGTAGAACGCGACCGCGTTGACGCGGGTGCCCGTGGCCGGCCCCTGGATGCCGGTGCCGAGCGCCGACCATTGGGTGCCGTTCCACTTCGCGATCTTGGGCATGTTGGCGAACGACGACTTGGTGAAGTCTCCTCCGGCGTAGAGGATCCCGTCTTTCTCGGCGAGGGAACGGACCGTGCCGTTGAAGGGATTGCCGATCGCGTTCCACGAGTCGCCGTCCCAGCGTGCGATATTGCCGACGGCCGCACCGCCGATCACGTCGATGTCGCCGCCGACGGTGATGCTGTCTTCCGCAACGATGGCGGTATGGATCGGGCCGTCCGCTCCGACGAGTCCGAACCCGCCCTCCCAGCCGTCGGCAGCAAGCGCGACGGCCGGCTGGTCCGCCAGCAGGAACGCCAGCGCCAACGCGCAGGCCGTCCACGCAGGACCCGCCTGCTTTCGGTAGAATGGCGACATCGTCATCAGGTACGAGCTCGACAGGACCAGAGCGACACCCGTCTCGCTCCGAACGGTTGTACCCACGCCCCGGTCGCGGCGCCACCCACCTTTTTGCCCCCGCGTGTGAGCCCGATGTCGCGAAATCGGAAATCGGGGACGGGAGCCGCGAGCTGGCGAGCGGCGAGACCGACGTCGCTCGGGTGCGCTTCAGCAGGAAGCGACAGCGCAATCGGGATCCGTCCCCGTTTTCCGATTTCACGCGGCGCTGATCGGGACCGAAGGTTGCTCCTGTGGTTCGGCCGCCGTAAATCCAGCGCGCTGTTCAGGGGAGGACGGCACGATCGGTCTGCGTGAACGGGCGGTGGCCAACGCCCGGAAAATCACGACTCTTTTCGAACAGACCGCCCTTCCCTGTCGACGAACCTGACTCCGAGCGGTCCACATGGCGAAGGCAAAGAAATCCGCATCCGTAAGCGCGCGCGTCACCGACGCGCGTCTCGCCGCGAGCACGGCGCCCACCCTCACGGCAGTTCCGTCCGCGAAAGCCGGCCCCGGCGTCCTCATCCAGGGCCGCCGCGTGGCCTACCCCGTCGTCGTGCGCGACGCGTCTTCGGCGTCGGCCATGTGGTTCGTCGACGCGAAAGCCGCGCGAGAGATGCTGCCGTCCCCCGACCTCGACGTGATCGAGGTGCTGCCGGGCAAGACCGTCTTCAGCCTCGCGTGCATCGACTACAAGGACAACGACCTCGGCGACTACAACGAGGTCTCGCTCGCGTTCTTCGTGCGCGAGAAGAAGGCGTCGCGCGGGATCCCCTACCTGAGCGCGATGCTGTCGCTGCTGCGCGGCAAGGTCAGCACGTTCATCTTCTGGCTGCCCGTGGACCAGGACTTCACGCGCGAGGCCGGCGAAACGATGTGGGGATTTCCGAAGACGCTCGAGAAGATCGACTTCGAGCACTCGGCCGACCGCGCGGTGTGCACGCTGGTGGCCGGCGGCAAGCACGTCCTCACGTTCGCGATGCCGCGCGGCGGGTCGAAAGAGCTGAAGGACAGCTCGATGACGACCTACACGCTGATGGACGATACGACCTGCGCGACGCGCTTCCGCTCGAAGGCGACCGGCGTCGGCTACCACAGGAAAGGCGTCGAGCTGACGCTCGGCGAACATCCGACCGCCAACTGGCTGCGCGGCCTCGGCCTCCCGAAGAAGCCCTTCGCCGCCGTCTGGATGGAGCACATGCTGGCCACCTTCTAGCCCCCCACCCCCCTCTAATAGGAGCCGCGAGCTGGCGAGCGGCGAGTCC
>CAYYVZ010000441.1:0-3770 GCA_964475235.1 uncultured Myxococcales bacterium
AACCAGTCCTCGTCGAGGCCGATCGGGAACTCGCCCTTGCCGGCCGTGAGCGTGCCGAGCGCGGAAATGGCGGCGGCAGAGTCTGCAGTGATGGCGATCTGGTTGATGCCGAGCACGCGTGCGAGCTGGGTCTGGACCTGGCCGTTCTGCACGTCGTCGCGGCGGCCGGTGACTTCGAAGCCCTGGATGCCTGGATCGCCGTCTTCGAGATACTCGACCGATCCGGTGTCGGTGTTCCAGCGGACCGGAACGACGTCATCGTTTCCGACCACGACGGGGATCCCACCGGCTTTGTTCGCTGCTGCAAAGGCTACGGCCTTCGCACGGGCTGGAGCGAGCTTGTCGGCAGGGAGTGCCGTGGATTCCTCCCGATAGTCCCAATCCGGATTGTTCTTGTATTGCTCTTTGTAGATGAGCGCGAGCTCGCGAGTGCTTGCGAGTGACGCAGCGTCTGCGACGTTCTGAAGCTCGGACTTGGTGACGAGTGCGGAACCGATATCGATGGCGAGAGAACCTGCTCCGATCAGACCCACGATGGCGATGGCCATCAGGATCACGATCATGCCGCGCTCTCCCTCTTTCCTTGCGCTTCGCTCTTCTTCCATGACTTGCTCTGTCCCCCCTGAGTCGCCCACTCAGGTTTTGTTGCGACGACTGTTCACATGCCCTGTCGTCACACTGCGATGTCTGGCCACATCGGGTGCATCCAAACGATTTCGGATGACTCTATCTGTGTACCCACCCTAGCGATTACCGCCGCTGATAGGAACCCGGTTTGAGAACCCAAGTCTCCGGACCGTGGGCCAAATCTAAAAGGAGTCCACGCCGTTGTAAAACAAAGAAGACCAAAGGAAAGGGTCGTCTGGGGGGTACCCCTGAACATTTTCGGGGTCACCTATAAAGAATTCGACGCGCGCCGGCGCTCCACGCCGCTCCGGCGCGACCTCCGGGGACGGGTCAGGACGTCCTCGGAGCCGGTCTGTCGGGCACCTTGTCCCTCGGAATCACGCTCATGGCGGTGGCGATCATCGAGGCGACGTCGGCCACGTTGGCGGGCAGGATGGTGGTCGTCGAGGTCTTGGCCAGCAGTCCGAACTTCTCGATGTAGCCCTCCGCGACGCGCAGCTGGACGGCTTCGTAACCACCTGGAATTCCAATCGATTCTGCGACCCGGCGGATGCCCTCCGCGGTCGCCGAGGCGACTGCCAGGATGGCCGCGGCCTGGCCCTCGGCCTCGTTCATCTGCTGCTGGCGGTGGGCCTCGGAGGCCTTGATGACCTGCTGCTTCTCGCCCTCGGCCACGTTGATGGCGGCGTCCCTCTCGCCCTCGGAGGTCAGGATGACGGCCCGCTTCTCGCGCTCGGCCCGCATCTGCTTCTCCATTGCCGCCAGGACGTCGGCGGGCGGGGTGATGTTCTTGATCTCGTACCGGAGGACCTTGATCCCCCAGGGCTCGGAGGCCTTGTCCAGCTCGTTCACGACCTGGATGTTGATGTGGCTCCTCTCCTCGAAGGTCCGGTCCAGCTCGATCTTGCCGACCTCGCTGCGGAGGGTGGTCTGGGCGAGCTGGGAGATCGCGAACAGGTAGTCGAGGACGCCGTAAGAAGCGCGCTCCGCGTTGAGAACCTGGAGATAGATTACGCCGTCCACGTGGACCTGTACGTTGTCGCGCGTGATGCAGACCTGTTCCGGAATGTCGACGGCTGTTTCTTTCAGCGAGTGCTCGTAGCGGATCACGTCGACGAACGGGACGAGGATGTGAAAGCCCGCGCCGAGCGTCGCGTGGTACTTGCCGAGACGCTCGACGACGAAGGCGTTCTGCTGCGGAACGACGATCGCCGTCTTGGCGATCAGCAGCAGCACGAGAGCGGCGAGTGCGACGACGACGAGAAGGCTCTCGGTCATGGGCGTGGTCTCCTGTGTGGCGCTCGGTATGGAGCGCTCGCTTGACGCTCGCGATCGAGAGCGCTTGCCGAATTTCAGGCTGTGCCGCCTCCGGGCGGGGCGATCCACAGCGTGAGCCCTTCCACGCGCTCGACCGTGCAGCGCGAGCCGCTCGGCACGCGCGCCGCGGCGAGGCTGCGGACGCTCCACGAAGTGCCGCGAAGCTCGGCCTTGCCGACCGAACCGGGCTCGAGATCTCCCGTCAACACCGCGACGTCGCCGACGAGGTCCGGCATGCCGGCGTTGCCGCCGCGTGTGTCGCGGAAACGCCCCGCCAGGCGCGGGCGAAGGACGAGCAGCGAGACGATCGAGATGGCCGAGAAAAGCAGCCACTGGGCCTGAACCGACTCGACGAGCTCGAGGCCGACGAGGCTGCCGACCGTGACCGCCGAGAGCCCGAAGAAGAAGAGGAAGAAGCCGCCGGGTGAGAGCGACTCACCGGCGAGCAGGGCGAAGCCGAGCAGTATCCACATCCCCCATGGCATGAGGCCGTCTATACTCACCGGAGGGTTGGCGTCAATGGTTGCGGAGAAAACTCAGCCGCGCAGGCGCGAGACCGTCAGCGCGTCGCCGCCCTGGTCGTCGGGAGCGGGCGCCGAAGCGCTGACGTAGGGCGAGCTCGACAGCACCTTGCGGATCGCGTCCTTCATCGCGCCCGTTCCGTGGCCGTGCAGCACGAAGACCACGTCGCGGCCCTCCAGCATCGATTCGTCGAGGAACGCGTCGAGGCGCTCGATGCCTTCGTCCACGCGCGCGCCGCGAAGGTCGAGCGTGTTGCGCGGCGTGCGCATCGCCGTCGCGAGCCAGTCCGACGGCGATCCGGCCGATCGCTCGCGCGGTGCGGCGCCGCGGCCCTGGCGCGCCGGGGCTGCGTGTCCGAGCACTTCGAGCTCGGACGCCTTCGCGCGCAACGTCATCGCGCCCGAGCGGATTTCCAGCTCCTCGCCGCGCACGGCGACGACCTCGCCGATGAGGCCGACGCGGACGACGCGCACGCGGTCGCCTTCGCGCGCGTCTCGCGTAGCCGCGGCCGGCTCGTGCTGCGCGGCTTGCGCGGTGCTGCGCGCCTGGCCGATCGCGGCGCGTGCGGCCTCGGCACGCTCGCGGCTCGCGCCCTCGCGCAGCGCCGTCATCGCGGCGCGCACTTCTTCCTCGGCCGCGCGCAGCCTGTCCACGACTCCGGCGGCGGCGCGGCGCTCGATCTCGCGCGCGCGTCCGCGGATCTCCTCCTCGCGTCGCGCAACCGACTCCTCGCGCGAGGCGAGATCGGCGAGCGCGGCTTCGTGGCGCCGCGCGGCTTCGGCGGCCCGCGACTTCTCCGCGTCGAGCGACGCGAGCACGTCGTGAAGCGCGCGCTCGCCTTCTTCCATCAGCGCGCGGGCCCTCGCGACGAGCGCCTCGTCGATGCCGACCCGCGCGGCCGCGGCGAGCGCATGGCTCTCGCCGACGCTGCCTGCGACGACGCGGTAGGTCGGCCGCCCGTCGCGATACTCGAGCGCGGCGACCTCCACGCGCCGGTCCTCGGCGCCCATCGCCTTCACCTGCGAGTAATGGGTCGTGGCGACCACGCGCGCGCCGAGCTCCACGAAGCGCTCGATGACGGCGCGCGCAAGGGCCCCGCCCTGCGCGGGATCGGTGCCGGCCGCGATCTCGTCGAGCAGCAGCAGGCTGCCGGGGCGTGCGACGGCGAGCATCTCGCGCAGCGCCGTGAGGTGCGCCGAGAAGCTCGAGAGACCTTCGTGGACCGTCTGCATGTCGCCGACGTCGGCGAGCACCGGATCGAACAGGTCGATCCGCGAGCCTTCCGCGGCGGGCACGAAGCATCC
>CAYYVZ010000442.1:0-3764 GCA_964475235.1 uncultured Myxococcales bacterium
CGCCGCCGGAGCCGCAGTGTTCGAGGAAGCGGTTGCCGAGAGCTCCTGGACGCTCCCTTCGCACATGTCGATGCTGACCGGCCTCCATCCCCTCTCGCACGGCGTCAACGACCAGGACCAGGAGCTCGGCCGGACGAGCCGCCTGCTCGCCGAAATGCTGCGCGAGCGCGGCTACCGCACGTTCGCGATGACCGGCGGGGGCTACGTCGAGAAGCGGCGCTTCGAGCGCGGCTTCGACGTGTTCCGCACGACGCGTGCGCCGTTTGCGGAAGTGCTCGAGGCGGCCAGGACCTGGATCGCCGGATCTCCTTCCGGCAAACCGTGGTTCGCGTTCCTGCACACCTACGACATCCACTGTCCGTACGATCCGCCCGAGCCATACCGCTCCATGTTCGTGCCGCCCGGTCCCGAGCCGTTCTCGCCTCCTATGCGCGGCAGTCACGAGATGGGTCTGTGCCGGAAGTACAAGGATCTCGCTCCCGATCAGGTCCGCTACGTCAGCGGCCTCTACGACGCCGATATTCGCTGGGTGGACGATGCGCTCGCCTCGTTCTTCGAGTTCCTCGAGCGCGAGAAGCTGCTCGAAACGACGGTCGTCATCATCACGTCCGATCACGGCGAGGAGCTCTTCGAGCACGGCGCAGGCGACCACGGAATGACGCTGTTCCGCGAGCAGCTCATCGTGCCGCTCCTCGTCGCCGCACCGGACGCATATGCGCGCCGCATCGGAGGGCGCGTCGGGCTGGTGGACATCGTGCCCACGGCGCTCGAGCTGGCCGGACAACCCGTGCCTCCCGGACTCGACGGACGATCGCTCGCCTCGACGATCCTGTCGTGGCACGGGGATGCGCCTTCGGACGCGCGCGTGTCCACGCTGGTCAAGAACCGCCCCGAGAAGAATTTCAGGATGTCTTCCTGGCTCGACGAGCAGGACCACCTGATCGACGATCGCGAAGGCAAAGTCCTCCTGCTCTTCGACGCAGTGAAGGATCGCGCCGAGGCGAACAACCGCGCCGCGACGGAACCGCAGGCAGCAGCACAGGTTCACGGCCGCCTTCTGGACTACGAGCGAAGCTTCGCCGGCAAGCCCGGAGCGCCTGCCAGCAGCACCGCTCCGTCGGCAGAAGAGCTCGAGCGTCTCAAGTCGCTCGGGTATGCGGATTAGTGAGGGTCGTCGACGTACGCAGCAGAATCATGCGTTGCACGAACTGCGGGACCTGGGGTAGATGCTTGCCGAGACACCAACCCGATCTCGCGCGGCAATGAAAGCAATCCGAATTCACGAACGAGGCGGTCCCGAGGTTCTTCGCTACGAAGAGGTCCCGCTTCCGAAGCCCGGAGACGGCGAGATTCTCGTTCAGGTCCACGCTGCCGGCGTGACGCCCGGCGAGCTCGAGTGGTTTCCGACCTGGTTCACGCCCGTCTCGCTGCCGCGGCCTCTTCCTGTGATCCCCGGCCACGAATTCTCCGGTGAGGTCGCGGCGCTCGGAGCGGGCGTCGAAAGCGTGGCGGTCGGCGAGCGGGTATTCGGACTGAACGACTGGTTCTGCGACGGCGCTCTCGCCGAGTACTGCATCACGCGGCCCGAGTTCGTCGCCGCGAGGCCCGACTCTCTCGACGAGCTGTCCGCCGCGGCCACCCCGGTGGCAGCGCTGGCGGCCTGGCAGGGACTGATGCAGCGCGGTCGGCTCGCGGGCGGCAACCGCGTGCTGATACACGGTGGCTCCGGGGCCGTCGGCCAGTTTGCCGTCCAGATCGCGCGCTGGCGCGGAGCCCACGTGATCGCGACCTGTGCTTCGCAAAACGAGGCCTTCGTGCGCGAGATCGGCGCTCACGAGACGATCGACTACCGGGCGGCGTCGTTCGAGAAGGAAGTAGACGGCATCGACGTCGTGTTCGATACCGTCGGCGGCGATACGCTCGAACGCTCTTTACAGGTGCTCCGCGCGAGCGGGCGCCTCGTGACCACCACCAACGACGGAATGTATTCCAAGAATCCGCGTCTCAAAGAGGCGTTCTTCATCGTCGAGCCGGATCGCACGCAGCTCGAGGACATCGCGGACTGGATCGGCGAAGGGATTCTCAAGCCGGCCGTCGATCGGGTGTTTTCGCTGGCTCGCGCGAGAGAGGCTTTCGAAACGAAGGCCGTGCGCGGGAAGTCGGTTGTTCGGGTTCTCGAGCCGCCGGCCTGAGCGCGACCGGTCAGTCCAGCACCCCGTCGCCGTTTCTGTCTTCGAACGATCCGCGACAGCAGAGCACTCCGCCCGTGTCGGGATCGTCGTGAACGACGGTGAACGATTCGCAGAAGCCGTTGGGCGTCTCGCAGGTCCATCCGTGCTTCTCGATTTCGCTGCAGCGATTCTCGGAGAAGCGGTCGAGCACGCCGCAGCTCGATTGCGGCTTCGCCCCGTAGTTGCCGCAGCCGAACACGTCGTTGGATGTCTTCTCCGTCTGCACGCATCCCCCGGCGCAGGTCGCCGAGTTGCACTGCGGGCCTTCGGCGGTGCCGGTTGCGCACGAGCCGCAACCGGTGCTGCTCTGGCGCGTGAGAAAGAGCTGGGGCGGGCCGTCGGGGGCGGTCGCCCCGGCACAGCTTCCGGCAAGCGAGGCGACTTCCTCGGCGTCGAAGCAGACGTGCCAGCCGGCCGCACAAAGATCGGCCGCATTGCAGTCGGTGCCTTCCGGATTGCGGCTGTCGTCGCCCGCACGCCGGTAACAGGCGGGGGCGCCGGTGTCGTCAGGAGAGAGCGTCGGACACGAGGGCGCCGACTTCGGAGCGAACGGAGAGATTCCGGGGATGGTCCAGCCACCGCCGCATCCGGCGATGTCCGGGTAGGTGGCGAGATCGGTAAAGCCCTCGCGCTTGCCGTCCGAGCAACCCGTGTCGAGCGCGTGCGCGGCAGCGGGAGCGAGCACTGCGGCGAGCGTGGCAACGGCGAGGGGGTGCAGCAGTCTTCTCATCCCGGTCCTCCGACTGCGGGTGAGAATGCCTGAGGCGAAACGTGGGCCCAAGCCTGCCGACCCAGGGGCCCCCAGCCGTCCGGGGCCCTGCCGGACGTGCCGGCGGCAGCCATTCGGGGAAGGGACGGCACCCGGGAAGACGGCCCCCTCGAAGGCACGTCGCCGCTCGCCTCCGCAGGCCGATCCCCATATGGTTCGCGGTTTATGGGAACCATTTCTCTCGACCATATCCGCAATATCGGCATTTCTGCCCACATCGACTCGGGCAAGACGACCCTGACGGAGCGCATCCTCTTCTACACCGGCCGGATCCACGCGATCCACGAGGTGAGGGGCAAGGACGGCGTCGGCGCCAAGATGGACTCGATGGACCTCGAGCGCGAGAAGGGCATCACCATCCAGTCGGCCGCCACGTACTGTCTCTGGAACGGCTCGAGGGACCACCTGCCGGGGTACAACGTCAACATCATCGACACGCCGGGCCACGTGGACTTCACCATCGAGGTGGAGCGCGCCCTGCGCGTGCTCGACGGCGCGATCCTCGTGCTCGACTCGGGCAAGGGCGTGCAGTCGCAGTCCATCACCGTGGACCGGCAGATGAAGCGCTACCACGTGCCGCGCATCGCCTTCGTCAACAAGATGGACAACCCCGGCGCCAACTACGAGCGCGTCGCCGACATGCTGCGCGAGAAGCTGCACCACCACCCGGTGCGCATCCAGGTGCCGATCGGCGCCGAGGACAAGTTCGAGGGCATCATCGACGCGATCACGAAGCGGGCGTACTACTTCGACGGCGACGACGG
>CAYYVZ010000443.1:0-3743 GCA_964475235.1 uncultured Myxococcales bacterium
TGTTGATGTTCGGCGACGCGTAGTTCAGGCGGTCCGTGTACGGAATCACCTGCGTCCAGGTGCCCTGCTCGCACATCTTCTCGAAGCCGCGGTGGAGGTACCCGAGCGTCGTGTCCATCGAGACGATGTTCTCGCCGTCGAGGCGGAGGTCGAACTTCACCGTCCCGTGGCAGGCCGGGTGCGACGGCCCCATCTGCAGCTCCATGATCTCCGACAGCGGGTCGGCGGCCATGGCAAGGTTCTGTCGGGATTCTTCGGTGCTCACTTTCTTTGCTCGCCCGGAATCAGACGCCTCCGCGGCGTTTCGGCCACGGGTTGGAGATCGGGTCGCGCTCGGGCGTCAGCGGCTGGCGCTGCTGGTAGGGGTAGCTCTTCCTCAGCGGGTGCCCGACGAACTCCGGGTACATGAGAATGCGGCGAAGGTCGGGGTGCCCCTCGAAGACGACGCCGAACATGTCGTAGATCTCGCGCTCGGCCCAATTGGCGCCTGCGAGCACGTTCGCGGAGGTCGGCATGACGGGCTCCGCGGCATCGACGGCGGTCTTCACCGTGACGCTCACGGCGAAATCGATCACCGAGCGGACGATGTAGACCACTTCGACGAGGCCGCGGTCGGCCTCCCGGTCGATCGCCGTGGCGTCGCAAAACGCCTTGAACTCGAGGCCCGGCAGGTCGCGCAGGAAGGCGAGCACGTCGGGCATCTCGGTCGCGCCGACTTCGATCGTCGGCATGTGCGCGCCTTCGACGGCGCGCGCATCGCTGGCGGGAACGGCCGAGCGGACCTGGCCGGCGAGATCCTCCGGGTTCAGCGCCACTCCAGAGCTCCCTTGCGCCAGGCGTAGGCGTAACCGATCAGCAGGATCCCCATGAACGTCATCATCTCGACGAAGCCGAACAGGCCAAGCTCGCGATAAATCACCGCCCACGGGTACATGAACACCACCTCGACATCGAAGACGATGAAGAGGATCGCGACCATGTAGAACTTGATGGAGAAGCGTCCCCAGCCCGGTCCTGTCGGGTCGTTCCCGCATTCGAACGGAAGACCCTTGATCTCGGTCGGACGGCGCGGACCGAGCAGACGATTGAGGTTGGTCATCGCGCCAACGATGACGGCGCCGATGATCAGCGAGATCAGTACCGGGATGTAATCGGACATCGCTCAGGGAGCCGCCGGAGGGGCTTTTCAGCCGCCGGTGGACCGGGCCTTATCCCCAGCACGTGGGGCGATGTCAACGAATCGGACACAGCCAATCCACAGCCAGCGCAGAGGCGCCGGTTGCCGCTTTGGAGGCGTCTCGCTACGACCTCGCCATCCCATGAAGAAGGGCACAGACGCACCACTCGCAGCCGCCCGCGAGTTCGCTGCCGGCGTTGCCGCGCGGCTGTGGCCGGGGACCAAGGTCGCGTCCATCGAGCCGATGCGCGGCGATGCGTCGTCGCGCAGCTACGCGCGCGTCGCTCTTTCGGGCGGCGGCGCCCCCGCCACCCTCGTCGTCATGATCATGCAGGACGCAGCGGTCGCGATGTCGTCCGAAGAGCTCGGCGTCTTCGGCGAGGGCGGCCCCAAGGAGCTGGCTTTCGTGAACGTCGGGCGCTTCCTGGCCCGGCTGACCGACGCCGTCCCGACCATCCACGGCGTTTCGGAGGATTCGCGCCTGCTCGTGCTCGAGGACGTCGGAGACGTGCCGCTCTGGGACGCGGCGGCCTCCCGGCCGGCGGACCTGTTCGGCAAGGCGCTCGACGTGCTGGCCGACCTCCAGGCACGCGCCACCGACGACCGCAGCGGCTGCTACGCCTTCGTGCAGGCCTTCGACGAGAAGCTCTTCGCGTGGGAATTCCGGCACTTCCTCGAGTACGGCATCGCGGCCGGTGCACCGGCGGCCCTCGTGGACGCGAGCCGCCGGGAGCTCGATGCGGTGGCGGCCCGGCTCGCCGCCCTTCCCCGTGTGTTCGCCCACCGCGACTACCATGCGTGGAACATTCACGTGCAGCAGGCCGAAGCCGGTCCCCGCCTTCGCCTCATCGATTTCCAGGACGCCCTGCTGGCGCCGGCCCTCTACGACGTCGCGTCCCTCCTCACCGACCGCATCACGCCGGAGCGCATTACGCCGTCGCTCGAGGAAACGCTGCTCGTCCACTACTACTCGCGCCAGAAGGCCGGACGCCTCGACAGCCTTGCCGCCACGCGCACGGCCTACCGGCTCGTCGCGCTCCAGCGCGTCCTCAAGGTGGTCGGCCGCTTCCATTACCTGAACGACGTGAAGGGAAAGGCGCACTACCTCACGTTTCTGCCGGGCGTGTGCCGCACGGCCCACCGCCTGCTCGCGACCAGCGAGGGAGTCACGGCGACTGCCGAGCTTTTCAGCGCGGCAGGGCGGGACCCCAACTCCGACCGCGAAATCGGGCGTCCTCTGGTGGAGGCCTGAAATGCCCGCCGAGCTTCGCGCCATGGTCCTGGCCGCGGGGCGCGGCGAGCGGCTGAGGCCGATCACGCTCACCACCCCCAAGCCCCTCGTCGTCGTCGGGGGGCGTCCCCTCATCGATTACACGCTCGACAGCGTAGCCGGCGCCGGCATCCGCAAGGTCGTCATCAACCTCCACCACCTGGGGCACCTCATCCGCCAACACGTCGGGGACGGCTCGCGTTTCGGCCTCGACGTTACCTACAGCGAGGAGGCAATCCTGCAGGACACCGGTGGCGGAATCCGTGACGCGCGTGCGCAACTTGAAGGCTCGACGTTCGTAACGTTGAACGCCGACACGATCGTCGACGTCGATCTAAGAGCACTGGCCGCCGCCCACGAGAGACATGGCGCGCTTGCGACGATGCTGCTGAGAAAGGATGCACGCATGAAAGAGTTCGGGATCATCGAGACGGAGACGGACGGACGCGTCGGACGATTTCTCGGCCGCGCGCGCGAAGGCGTTCGCGAACCGCTCGAGCCGTTCATGTACACCGGCGTGCAGGCGCTCGACTCGCGCATCTTCGACTACCTCGATCACGAAGGTCCTTTTTCGATCACCAAGATTTCCTATCCAGCGATGATGGCCGCCGGCGAGTTGGTTCGCGGCGAGCCGTTCGACGGAGCGTGGATCACGGTCGGAACTCCCGCGGAACTCGCCGAAGCCGACGTGCTTCTGGGCCCGGGCGGCCCCGTTCGCCGCTGGACAACGCGGAGCGTCGAAAGATAGACTTCCAGTGCAGGTCGCGAGCCGCCTCCGGCTCGGGATCGGCATCAAGGGGGCCACCGAGATGGGAATCACCATCATCCAGAAGAGTGATCTCAGCACCCGAAAGAAAAACCCGAAGGTAGCGCTCGTCCTCGCCGGCGGCGCGGTCACGGGCGGCGCCTTCAAGCTCGGCGGCCTCAAGGCTCTCGACGACTTCCTCATCAACCGCAAGACCACGGATTTCGACCTGTATGTCGGCCTTTCGGCCGGTGCGCTGCTGGCGGCTCCGCTCGCAGCGGGCGTCGCTCCTTCCGAGACGCTGCGCGCGCTCGACGGGTCCTCGTCGATCGTTTCGCAGTTCATGCCGCGCCACTTCTACAATCCGAACTACGACGAGCTGCTGCGCAAGCCGGCAGAGTTCGTCACCGACCTCGCGCTCTTCATGCCGCGCACGCTGTCGAAGATCGTGTCGCGCTCGCCGCACCTCATCGACCGGCTGCGCCCCGCGATCCGCGTGTTCCAGAAGCAGCCGTCGCTGTCGACGCTGCAGGACGTCGCGACGCCGATCG
>CAYYVZ010000444.1:0-3741 GCA_964475235.1 uncultured Myxococcales bacterium
TAACCCGCGGCGCAGAGCGCGAGTCGATTCGCGAGGAGCTCGAGAGGCGGCTCCGGCGTGCGACGGCCGAGGCCGACCGCCTCGCCGGACGCTCTCCGGTGGAGGAGACGTGAGCGCCCTCGCGGGCCGGGCAATGAAGGCGGCGTGGTCCGTCGTCGGGGCAGTCGCTGCCGCGGTCACTGTCCTGCGCGCGACCACCGCTAGCGGCGAGTCGGCCGACATCCTGCGCGAGCGCCGCGGCCTTTGGGATGGCCATTCGGAGGACGGAAGGCCGTGGGTGTGGATCCACGCCGCGTCGGTCGGGGAGGCCGACATCGCCGTGGCCGTGGCGGGCGCCTTGCGCACGCAGAGGCCGGAGCTTCGTTACGTCGTTTCCACGATGACGGCTACGGGCCGGGCTCGCGTCGCCAAAGTGCCGGAAGTCGAAACCCGTTTCTTTCCGCTGGACTTCGCTCCGTACATAAAGCGGGTTCTCCGCCCGCGACCGCCCCTGCTGTTCGTGGCGGTCGAGACGGAGATCTGGCCGGAGACGCTGCGACTGCTGCAGGAGAGCGGCGCCGCGACGGCCGTCGTGAATGCGCGACTTTCGGGCCGGTCGCTGCCGCGCTACCGGCTGCTGCTGCCCCTGGTCGCGCCGCTTGCGAGCCGGCTCGCCTCGGTCTGCGCCCGCGACGAGGAGGCGGCCGTGCGCTGGCTGTCGATCGGTGCGCGCGAAGCGGCCACCGCGGTCACGGGAAACATCAAGTTCGATCTCGCCGTTCCCGGGAAAAACGAGGAAGTCGATCCGCTTTTCCTCGTGGAGGACGGGCATCCGATCTTGCTCGCGGCATCGACGCACGAGGGCGAGGACGAGCTTGCGCTCGAGGCCTTCGCCGTGGTGAGGGAGCGTCACCCGGGAGCGCGACTGCTGCTGGCTCCGCGCCACCCGCGGCGCTCGGGCGGCGTCTACGAGCTGGCGCGGGGACGCTGGCTGGCCGTCGTCCATTGGAGCGACATCGTGGGTATCGCGGGAGCGTCGAAGACGGGCGGCGCCGGCGTCGTCTGGCCTCCGCGAGTAGAAGTCATCGTGCTCGATCGTCTCGGCCTGCTTCGGTCGGCTTATCTTTCGAGCGCGGCCGCCTTCGTGGGCGGGAGCGCGGTCGAGGGCCCGGGAGGTCACAACCTGATCGAGCCGGTGGTCGCCTCGTGTCCGCCTGCCGCCGGCGCTCATCTGGACAACGTCGCGGATCAGCGCGCCGCGCTCGACGAGGCAGGGGCGCTACGCATCGTGGGTGACTCCGCGGAGCTCGCGAAGTTCTGGCTGGAAGCCATCGAATCGCCTGGAGAACTGCATCGCCGCGTCGAGGATGCGCGAGCCCGTATCGGCCAGCTCTCCGGCGCCCTCCAGCGAAGCGTGCGCCGGCTTCTTGCGGTCCTTCCCGAGCACGGGGCAGCGAGGCGATGAGCGACGCGCTCGAGCACCTCTGGTACTCGGCGGCGCCAACCGCCGCGGCCGTTCGCGCGGCGCTCAGCCCGCTGTCGCTGCTGTTCGGAGCGGGCGTGCGCGTGCGCTCGGAGCTCTACGACAGAGGCCTGGCCGCGATCGAGCGGGCACCGCTTCCTGTCGTCAGCGTGGGAGCGCTGCGCATCGGCGGGGCGGGCAAGACCCCCTTCGTGCTGTGGCTCGCGCGGGAGCTGCGCCGGCGCGGACGCCGGCCCTGCATCGTGACGAGGGGCTACGGCGGAAAGCCGGACGGACCCTCGCCGTGGGTGCTCGACCGGTCCGCTGCAGCGATGCCGGGCGCGGCCGCGCGCGCGGGAGACGAGGCCGTGCTGCTCGCCCTCCGAAGCGGCGTGCCCGTCGCGATCGGCGCGGAACGCGCAAGGGCCTGCGAGATCGCGATCTCCGGCCTTGCCGGAACTCCGGCGGCGCCGGATCTCTTTCTGCTCGACGACGGGTTTCAGCACCGCGCCCTGGCGCGTGGGCTCGATATCGTGCTGGTCGCGGGAACCGAGGCGGAAGAGCGGTTGCTTCCGGCCGGGCCGCTGCGCGAGCCCGTGTCGGCGCTCACGCGCGCCGACGCCGTCGTCACGATGTTCGGCAGCAGGGAAACGGCACGGCGCGGGGCGATCGGGAATCCGGCGCAGGGCCTCGGGGCCTTCCCGCGTGCGATCGGGCTGGTCCGGACGGTCACGGATCCCGATACGACCGATGCGGCGGCGCTTTCGGGCAAGCGTGTGCTCGCCGTCGCCGGCATCGCGCGGCCGGAGCGCTTCCTCGAGGCGCTCCGAGGCATGGGCGCCGACGTCTTCGCTACCGTACTTCGGCGCGACCATCACCGTTACAGGGACGTCGACCTGCGCGAGATCGATGCCGCGTCGTCCGGGGCGGATTTCGTCGTGACCACCGAGAAAGACCTCGTGAGGCTCGAGGGTGCCCGCTTTCGCGCGCCGCTCTGCGCGCTTCGAATCGAGGTCGAGTTCGCGAGCGAAGCCGAAGGGCAAGCGCTCGCAGACCGCGCCGCGAGCCTGCCGCCCGTTTGACCGGTAGCGGCTTCGCACGCATCATCCGCGGCTCTCCGGAGCCTTTCCTCTCGTGATTCCCGCATCGAAGTGGAGCCGCCGCCGGGCGGCGCCGATGGACAGCCTTGCCGCCTCGCGCGCGCGCGCCGGAGGCCGGCCATGAAGGCGGTCGTCACCGGCGCGGCCGGCTTCATCGGCTCGACACTGGCCGAGACCCTCGTGGACGCGGGACACGACGTCATCGGCATCGACTGCTTCCTCGACTACTACCCGCGCAAGGCCAAAGAGAAGAACCTCGAGACGCTTCGCCGCAGCCCGCGCTTCCGCTTCGTCGAGGAGAGCCTGGCGGACGCCGACCTCACGTCTCTCGTCGCCGGCACCGACTGGGTCTTCCACCAGGCGGCGCAGGCCGGAGTCCGGTCGAGCTGGGGCGAGGACTTCCGCATCTACAGCGACAACAACGTCTACGCGACGCAGCGACTCCTCGAGGCCTGCCGCGCGACGAAGCTTTCGAAGTTCGTGTATGCGTCGAGCTCGTCGGTCTACGGCGATTCCGAGGAGCTTCCGTCGCGGGAGACGAGCACGCCGAAGCCGGTCTCGCCCTACGGCGTCAGCAAGCTCGCCGCCGAGCATCTCGTCTGGCTCTACTTCAAGAACTTCGGCCTGCCGACGGTCTCGCTTCGCTACTTCACGGTGTACGGACCGCGCCAGCGTCCCGACATGGCCTTCCACCGCTTCATCAACTCGGTGCTGGACGACGAGCCGATCGTGCTTTACGGCGACGGTGAGCAGTCGCGCGATTTCACGTTCGTCGGCGACATCGTGGCTGCCAACGTCGCGGCCGCGGAAGCCAAGGCGACGGGAACGGTTTACAACCTCGGCGGCGGCAGTCGCACGACGGTCAACGAAGTGATCGAGACCATCGGCAGGATCGTCGGCCGCGAGCCGAAAGTGGATCGACGCGAAGTCCAGAAGGGCGACGTGCGACACACGGCCGCCGACACGAGCGCTGCCCGGCGCGACATCGGCTTCGCGCCGAAGGTCGCGCTTGCCGAAGGGCTGGCCCGTCAGGTCAAATGGCAGAAGGAAGTCCTGCGGAGGAACGTGTCATGAGCGTGCACAAGAAACTTCTCGAAGTGCTGGTATGCCCGGCCTGCAAGGGACCCCTCGCCCAGATTCACTGGAAGGGAGACGCCGCCGAGGCGCCCGGGGGCGACCTTCCGCTGCTCGGACTCGACT
>CAYYVZ010000445.1:0-3720 GCA_964475235.1 uncultured Myxococcales bacterium
CGGCGACCCTGCCGGAGGGAGATCGCCTGTTCGTTCAAGGCGTCGCGGGACTCCGCCCTCAGTCCGGGACGTTTACGAATCGCGGCGAGATCTCCATCAGTGCGACAGGCGACGGCGCCGGATTCTATGGAGCCGGAACGTTCGTGAACGAGGGCACGGTTCACATCGTGTCCGCGTTCCAACCCAGGAACTTCGCCACGATCCACAACACAGGAACGTTCACGACCGATGTGGACTTCTACAACAACGGCACGTTCACGAACGACTGCGCAGGGACGGTCAACGGCACGATCGCTGGATCCAACCCGGTGACGAAGTCGCCCGGTCCTCTCCCGTGCGACTACGTCGTAAAGGACGAGGCCAGCTGCGAAGCGTTCCTCGCCGCGATCGGGGCCAGCGAGGAAGATTTCAAATGGGCGGGCGATCTCTGTTACGTGTTTAACGCGACCCTGCCGGAGGGGGATCGCCTGTTCGTTCAAGGCGTCGCGGGACTCCGCCCTCAGTCCGGGACGTTCACAAATCGCGGAGAGATCTCCATCGGCGCTACAGGCGACGGTGCGGGATTCTATGGAGCCGGAAACTTCGTGAACGAAGGCACGGTTCACATCGTATCGGCATTCCAACCCAGAAACTTCTCCAAGATCCGCAACTCCGGCACGTTCACGACAGAGGTGGACTTCTACAACAACGGCACGTTCACGAATGACTGTGCGGGGACGATCAGTGGAACGATCGCTGGATTCAACCCGGTGACGCAGACTCCCAACGAATTCCCGTGCGGCGAGGCGATCGATCCGGCAGGCGTCGGTGCCACCGATGCGCTTCAAGTCCTGCGGACGGCGGTGGGGACCGCGGACTGCCCGGGCTGCATCTGTGACGCCGACGCGTCGGGCAGTGTCACGGCGGGCGATGCTCTGGCGGTACTGCGGCGCGGAGTCGGGCTGAACGTGGATCTGCGATGCCCGTGCTGCGAGATCCCGACGACGACGACCACCACCACCATGGTCTCGCCGTGAGTGAAAGCCTTGTCCAGCACACCGGCTCTCGCCTTCGCCAAGTGCCTCCACTCGGCCGAGGCCAAGTTCATGAAGTCATGGGATGCAACCAAGCGAACCGACGACATCGCCAGGTGCAACACCAACTTCGCCGGCAAATGGACGGACGCCGAGGACAAAGCGGAAGGCATGTGCCCGACCAACGACGGTCCGACTGAAGTCGGCGACCGGATCGACGACCATGTCGCCTGCGTCACCGAAGCGCTGGCGCCGGAAAAGGTCATTCCCTCGCGCCGCCGCGGCGGAAGCAGCGCGGAAGTCGAAGATCGATCCTGGTCGCGATGGATCGGCAATAGCAGGTTCCCCCTGCGCCAAACTGTCGAGTTCTCACAAAAAGCGCCCCGCGCCCTTGTCCTAGCGACACTCTCCCTATACGGCCAGTGAACGGCTCGTTCAGAGCCACGCTGGCGGTGCATTCGCGGATTCTTCTCGATCCCGGACTTCCGTCGCTACTCGCCTGGTTGGAGGGGAAGGGATGCGCTCGAAACCATTGGTCTGCCTGCTATTTGGCGCGATGCTGTGGCAACCGCTGCGAGCCGAGGCCGTATGCGGTGACGGCGTCCTCGAGATTCTGCTGGGCGAGCAGTGTGACGTGCCGGGAGGCACCTACTGCTGCATCGGCTGCCAGTTCATGCCGACGACGACTCCGTGTCGCGCGGCCACGGGCGTCTGCGACGTCGCGGAGAACTGCACGGGCTCCGCCACGACCTGCCCTGCCGACAGCGTCAGACCTACCACGTCGATCTGTCGCGAATCGCCGGGTTCGGTTGCCTCGCAAGTTCAGTCCACGCGCGGGCCGAATGACCCCGCCACGGCGGGAACCGTCGCCTCCACGGCGTCCTCCGACTTCAAGTTCAAGGTGGGCTCCACCGGCCTGCTTCGGACGGTCACGTCGACGGCATCGACCACGCTCCAGAATTTCGTGGACGCCGTGAACGCCCTCAAGCCGGGCGCGCCCGAATACCAGAGGGTGACCGCCAGCCTGTTCAACTCGGGTAGCCACTGCCAGGCAGACGCTCCCGACAATGGACTTTGTCTGCAGAACTCCGACTGCGCTGCCAACGTCGACTGCGCGATCACCTACAAGGTCCTTCTCATCGCGGAGCAGCGGGGCGCGGATTTCGGAATCATCGTCGATACCGACGAGACCAAGCTGAAGTTCGCCACCGAGAAGGCTGCTTCGGACGACCCCTGCAACGCCACGGAGAGATGCAACGGGACCGCGACGACCTGCCCGGCCGACTCGTTCCAGAACTCCTCGTTCGTGTGCCGGGCGACCGTCGGCTCATGCGACATCCAGGAAAACTGCACGGGCAATCCGGCCAATACGTGTCCTTCCGACGCGTTCGTGGCCGCAGACACGGTGTGCCGGCCAACGACCGGCGTTTGCGATCCGGCCGAGGAATGCTCCGGCACGGGCGGCGTCTGCCTGGCCGACGCGAAGAGCACGGAGATCTGTCGTCCCACCGCCGGAGGTTGCGACCCGGCAGAGGTGTGCGACGGAACGGCCTCGGACTGCCCCGCGTCGAGTGTTCTTTCGAACGGGACCGTGTGCCGTACGGCAACCGGGGGCTGTGACGCCGCCGAAATCTGCGACGGCACCGCCACGGCGTGTCCGGCCGACGTGCTCCAGCCGATCGGCACCGTTTGTCGCGCGAGTACGGGACAGTGCGACGTCGCCGACGTCTGTATCGGCGCCTCTCGCAATTGTCCCGACGGCCTCCAGACGAACGGCACGAGCTGCGACGACGTCAATGTCTGCACGGTTGCCGACCAGTGCGTCGACGGCGTCTGCATCGGCGATACCCAGCACTGCGGCGACGGCGAGCTGCACCTTACATGCGGCGAGGAGTGCGATGACGGCAACCTCACCGACGTCGACGGTTGCGATTCGAACTGCGTAGCCGAGGCCGGCCTGGGCTGTCCGTTCTACTACGCAGACGCCGGCTGCCGCGTGTCGACGGTTCCGGGCAAGTCCCGGATCGACATTCGAGACGAGGAAAGGATCGGAGGCCTCAAGTTCCAGTGGAGATGGAAGGCCGGCCAGGAGACGACCGAGGCCGATTTCGGCGATCCGCTCACCGACGCTCCCGCCGGGACCAGCTACACGCTGTGCCTCTATGACGACAACGGGCTTCTCGCCGAGGCCACAGCGCCGGCCGGAGGCATCTGCGGCGTCAAGAGTCCGGGTCCCTGCTGGGACGAACGTGGCGGTGAGGGTTACGCCTACGCGGACTCCGACCAGTCGATCGAGCCGGACGGCGTAAAGCGAGTCGATCTGAAGGCCGGCGCGGACGGCCGGGCGTACGTCGCGCTCAACGGGGAGGGAGGACTGTTCCCGTTCCCGTCCAACGGCGGTTTCCAGGGAATCGCCGACCTCACCGGCGTCACCTCGCCTCTGAGAGCGCAGCTCCACAACACGAATGGAGTCTGCTTCGAGTCTACGTTCACCCCGCCGTTCAAGCGGCAGGTGGCTGGCCGCCTCCAGGCCAGGGCGGACTGATTCCGTGCAGCATTCAATGGAAGAAACGGAGACCGCGACGATGCTTCTGACGACGAGCCCGACGAGGAACCGCACCATGAGCGCCATGCGGAAGACGAAAACGAAAAGAACGCAGGTCTGCCGATTGGCAACGATCGTCGTTGCGCTGGCTATTTCCGCTCC
>CAYYVZ010000446.1:0-3718 GCA_964475235.1 uncultured Myxococcales bacterium
TTCCGCTGCTGCCGGTGGGCACCGAAGCACGGGTGATGGCCGGTATCACCGCGTCTCTCGACGTTGCCCTCGGCAACCCGCCGAGTCCGCCCGTCGGCGATCCGGTCTACATCGTGCTCGACGACATGGCGCAGTACATCGAGACCCGGGTGATTTCTGTGCTCAGGCCCATGCTGGGGGCGGCACGGAAGGATCGGGGTTAGCGGAAGCACGAACCGGCGGCGCCGCTACGTGCCGTTCGCCGGCCCGTCGTACCACAAGTCGATCTTCGCAGGCTTGGCCCCCGAGGCTGATTCTCCCGGCTGCACGAACGAAACCTCGAGCGACGCGAGCTTTCTTCCCGGATTCTGCCGCTCCCAGTCGCGTGTCACGACGCGGGGCAGCATCTCCCTTGCCGGCCGCGTCCCCGACGTTCGCAGATAGGTGAAATAGACGAGCCATCGCGTTCCCGGGTAAAGCGCCGGCGCCGCTTCAGGCGCGGGTTGGGACTCGGGGGAGCCCTGCCCGTCGAGCACGCTCACCCTTTCTCCGTCGTCGAGCGTGCCTGTGATCACGGGCCATCCGCGCAACTCGGGTCCGGCCGTTGCAAACATGTCCCATCGCTGATGCAGCGCCGTAATGCGGCCGATCCATCCAAGACTTCCCATCTGTCGTTCGACGGTATAGTCGCGAAACGACAGCGGCACTCCGGTGCGGCCCTGGCTCCACCATTCCTGCATCCACGTCAGGTTGTGCCGTGCGAAGTACTCTTCGACCGACAGCCCGACGACATTCCACGCTACGCCATAGCAGAAGAGCACCGCGACGACGGCCTGCACGACCGTGGATCGCCAGCGCGGCGACGCCGTCGAGAGCAGCGAATCGTGTGCAACCCGCGCGCCGGCATTTCCGCCGCAGGAAAGCCCGACACGATCCCAGAATGCCGGGGGAAGGAACGGTATCAGCGAGACGAGCACGACCGCCTGGAACAAACCCGTACGCAACGCGCAGCCCATACCCACATGAAATGCGACGAGTAGCGCGAGGGCGACACCGCGGAACGCCGTCGTTCGCCACGGAACGAGAAGGAACACGGGCGCGAACAACTCCATCCACGGGACGCTTCGACTCATCGTCGATACGAACTCCGGGAAGCCCGCGAGAAAACGCCCGAATGAAGTGACGTACATTTCCGACGACAGCGCATATCCGAGCGCCTCCCCGGACCGCCAGGACGCGTTCGATTTGAGAACGCCCGCGAAGAAGTACATCACGCAGGGCTGGAGCAGCAGCGCGGCCGACGCCATGGACAGGTGGCGTGACCTCTGCGACGCCGATCTCGCATCTCTGCGCCGATCGATCGCCCACGCGGCGTCGAGGGGCAGGAACATTGCCCAGAACAGCATCAGGCGCAGCAGCTGATCGGCGCCGTAGAGCACCATTGGATTGCGCGCCTGCAACGAGACGAGCATGGCCCACGTGACGACCACGGCGACGCGCGTGCGATAGCCTACGAGCAGCGCAGTCGCCGCAACCGCGGCGACCGCGAACAGGAGAACCTGTGCAGCCACGCTGCCTGCCCACAGATGAATCGACCACTGCCAGTCGCTCACCAAGAGCAGCCGCGCGTAGGCTTCGCGCGGGAGGATGCCGTAGTCGCTGTAGTGCTGTTCGCGCGCCGAGGAGCGCGTCCACAGATCGGCCAGGACGAGAGCGCCGATTCCGATTCGGAACGCAGCAAGGCTGCGGTCGTCGATCCCGAACAGACGATCGAGGACTTCGCGCAGCCGCACTACACTTCGCGTCGCCGCACCGACCACACGAACCCGTCGTACCAGTAGTGCATCAGTGAGATCACGAGCGCGAGCGACGCGGTCCAGCGCACGACGGTGTAGTCGCGTCCGTACGTCTGAAGAAAAGTGCCGAGCGCCAACGTAATCGTCGCAAATGCGAGGAGCAGAAGCGGCATGCCGTACGGGACGGTCGCGAGACGGCTCGAGCGCGCGAGATTGCCGCGCTCGACCCACCATACGAGCGCGAAGTACTGCACACTATGGAAGAGGTTCATTACGAACACCGCTTTCCATGACGTGAGAAATCCCCAAGAGGCCACCGAGACGACGCCCGTCGTCGCGAGCAACACGATCTTCTGCGGGCAGAGGCTGTACCCCTCCCGCACGAACCGCGAGTACGAATAGACGTAGTACGCGAGGAAGATCGGGCCGGCGACGAGAAAGACGCCGGCGAGCGCGCCCTCGATGCTGCGATGCGCGTCGAGCCACGCAGAAGGTGCATGCCAGCCCACGCGATCGAACATGCGCAGGGACTGGAGGTGAGGCAGCAGGCTCCAGCCGGCAAGGAACGGCGCCAGGTTGAAGAACTGCTGCAACACGTAGTCGAGCGACCGGCCGGTCTCCGCCGAGTTGCCCCAGCGTACGTCGTACATCCGGCCGAGGCCGAAGCTCTGCATTCCGAGATGGTAGACGGCCCAGAAAGGAGCCAGCACCGCGGCACCCAGCATCACCCAGTCCGACAGCATGAGCCCGGCGAAAAGCACGACGGGGACGACGACGAAGGCAAAGCGGTGCCGCACGAAGATCGCGCGGTTGCCGTGGCTGCGAAAGAACACCGCTACGGCGTGCGCCTGCGACAGCACCAGCATCACGAAGATGGCCGGGCCTTCCAGATTCGACAGAACCGAAGCACCTTCTCTCGCCGGAAACAGGGACACCGCGGCAACGATCGCGAGCGCGAACACGGGAGCCAGCAGGAAGAATACTGCGTCGTACAGACCCGAAGCGAGGAAACCGCGACCGGAGAGCACCTGGCCGAGCCACGATGGGGAAGCCGTTCCGCGCGCACCGTCGAGCCCGGACGTCACGACAGACCTGGCCATCTCGGCAGCCGTCCCCACGAAGCGCGCTCCCGTCCGTCCGCCGGCCGCTACTCGGACGACCCGCTCGTCGCCAGGGTGTATCCGCGGATGCACTCGTCGGCCGCGCGCTTGGGATTGGTCACCTTGAAGGCCTCGCCGTCGTTGACGTACTGCTGGGCTAAGTCAGACAGCGTGTAGACCACCGGGAGATCGTCGATGGCTTCCTGGGCATACCCGCACAGCTCGTCCAGCCGCTCTTCGTAGAAGATACTCGGGCGGCGCGCCGTCTTGCGATCCATCGCGACCTCAAGCTGCGTCTTCATGCCGAGATTGATCTTGTCCTCGATCCGGCCGGCTCGTGCGATCGCGTCGAGCAACTTCGCTTGGACCTCGTTGTCGTGCGTTGCGACTCTCTCTCCCATCTCGAGATCGTGCAGCTCGAGCTGATGGCTCACGAACGCCGCACGCAGTTCGGACGCTTCAGATTCGGCGAAATGGATCTGCTCGTCGCAGAAGATGACCGTATCGACGATGATCTCGGCTGCCGAAAGAATCGCGTCGATGACGCCGATCGCGACGCCCGAGATGATACAGGCGGATGCGGCGTTGCCGCCGACACCGATCGCGATGACGGTGACGTTGCAGCCGTGGATCGCGGCACGCTGAAGGCCGTCGGCGGCGGTCAGCGCCTCCCTAATCGCGAACAGAGTGGCCTTGAACCCGACCTTCACGGAGGCACTCGTGGTTACGCCGGTGGGCGTGATACACGGAGAGCCGACCGGATAAATCGCCTGGGGGAAGTTCACGAGGTCGAAGTCTTCGAGAATCGCCCGCGGATTCGCGCTCCTCGGGACGAAATCCGAC
>CAYYVZ010000447.1:0-3701 GCA_964475235.1 uncultured Myxococcales bacterium
CTCACTCATGGCGAATCGCCTCGATGGGATCGAGCCGCGCCGCGCGGCGGGCAGGGAAGTAACCGAATACGACTCCGATCGCGGCCTAAAACAGGAACGACAGGACGATGACGCCGGGATCGACGAGGAAGGGCACCTGCATCGCCCCCGTGATGCCGACGGCCGCGGCGAGCGCGAGCAGCACGCCGGCCAGCCCGCCGAGGCAGGACAGAACGACGGCCTCGACGAGGAACTGAAGCAACACCTCGTGCTCGAGCGCGCCGATCGCGAGCCGCGTGCCGATCTCGCGCGTCCGCTCCGTCACCGAGACGAGCATGATGTTCATGATGCCGATGCCGCCGACGAGCATGCTGACGGCCGCCACGGCGCCGAGCAGCATCGTCATCACCTTCGTCGTCTCGGTCACGGCGGCCGTGATCTCCGACATGTCCAGCACGCGGAAGTCGTCTTCCTCGCCGGGGGAGATGCGGCGGCGCTCGCGCAGCAGCAGGGCGATGTCCGCGGCGGCCTTCTCCGTCGACGCGCCTTCGGCGACCGAGACGGTGATCGAGTGGACGTCGAGCTTGCCGACGAGCCGGCGCTGCACCGTGCGAAGCGGCATGATCAGCGTGTCGTCCTGGTCGGTGCCCATGCCGGACTGGCCCTTCGGCGCCAGCACGCCGATGATGCGGCAGGAGATCTTGCCCGCGCGGACCATGCTGCCCACGGGATCCTGGCCTCCGAAAAGCTCGCGCCTCACCGTTTCTCCGAGCAGGCAGACCGCCTTGCCGCCCTTCATTTCGGCGTCGTTGAACGCGCGGCCGAGCGCGAGCTTCCAGTTGCGCGCGTCGAACCAGCTTTCGGTCGTACCGACGACACTCGTCGAGCGGCTCGCGTTTCCGTACACCACGTTCGTCTGCTGCGAAGCGCTAGGCGCGACCGCGCGCAGCGAGCCGATCTGCCCGGCCACGGCCTCGACGTCGGCGGCGTCGAAGGGCTTCGCGTTGCTCGACGGTCCGCCGGGACCGCGGCGCTGGCCCGGCAGCACGTAAAGCAGGTTGCTGCCGAGGCTCGAAATGTCGGCGCGCACCTTGGCGGTGGCGCCGTTGCCGACGGTAACCATCGTGATCACCGACGCCACGCCGATGACGATGCCGAGCACCGTGAGGAACGACCGCAGCACGTTGCGCCGGATCTGGCGCAGCGCGAGCCGGAGAACGTCACGCCACATGGCGCGTGCCTCCACCCGGCGTGTCGGATTCCACGTGACCGTCCACGAAACGGACCGTGCGGCGAGCGTAGGCTGCCATCTCCGGCTCGTGCGTGACCATCACGATGGTGACGCCGCGGTCGCGGTTGAAGCGCACGAGGAGGTCCATGACTTCCTCGCTGCGTTCGCTGTCGAGGTTTCCGGTGGGCTCGTCGGCGAGCAGCAGCGCCGGCTCGGTCACCATCGCGCGCGCGATCGCGACGCGCTGCTGCTGGCCTCCCGACAGCTCGGCCGGCGTGTGCGACTCCCAGCCCGTGAGACCGACGCCGGCGAGCGCGCGCCGCGCCGCGGCTTCACGCTCGCGAAGCGGCGTGCCGCGGTACATGAGCGGAAGCTCCACGTTCTCGATCGCCGAAGTGCGCGCCAGCAGGTTGTAGCCCTGGAAGATGAAGCCGAGCGAGAAGCGGCGAAGCAGCGCGCGTTCGCGCTGCGTGAGCGTCGTGACCTCGGTGCCGCGGAAGCGGAAGCTCCCGCTGGTCGGCGTGTCGAGGCAGCCGAGGATGTTCATGCAGGTGGATTTGCCCGAGCCGCTCGGGCCCATGACGGCGACGAACTCGCCTTCGGAGATGTCGAGGTCGATGCCGCGCAGCGCGTGCGTGGCGGCCGCGCCGGTGCCGTAGACCTTGGTCACGGCGCGCAGCTCGGCGAGAGGACGGCCTTCGCTCACTTCGATCGCGCGGCCTCCACGTCGACCACGAGCTCGGTGCCCACGTCCACGTCGCCGCCGGTCACCTGCGTGAGCCGGCCATCGGTGAGGCCGACCTGGATTTCGACGGGGACCGCCTCGCCCGCATCGAGCCGGTAGACGGTGCGCCGCGTGTCGCTGCGCGCGGGGCCCGGCGGCGGAGGTGGACGGGAGTAGCGGCGACCCATCGGAATCAGCTTCTGAAGCAGGCCCGGCTCTTCGCGTTTGGCAGCCGGAGGAACGAAGCGCAGCGCCTCGTTGGGCACGAGCACCGCGCCTTCGACGGTCGCGACGACGATGTCGGCGGTCGCCGTCATGCCCGGCCGAAGCGCCAGATCGGAGTTCGCCACCTGCAGCACGGCCTTGTACGTCACGACGCCGCTGACCGTCTCCGGCGCGTAGCGAAGTTGTGTGATGCGCGCCGGGAAGGTGCGATTCGGATACGAGTCGACGGTGAACGTCGCCTGCTGGCCTTCCTTCACCTGTCCGACGTCGGCCTCGTCCACGTCCACCTCGAGCTCCATCTGCGCGAGGTCTTCGGCGAGCTGGAAGAGCTTGGGCGCCTGGAACGACGACGCGATCGTCTGTCCGGGCTCGACGTCCCGAGTCATCACGACGCCGTCGATCGGCGAGCGGATCTCGGCCTTTTCGAGATTGGTCGAATCGAAGTCGAGCTTCGCGCGGGCCTGGTCGATCTGGGCTTCGGAGCTGGCGACCGAAGCCTTCGCACGCGCGAGTGTCGCGTTCGCCGTGTCGAGCTCTTGCGGCGACGGCACGCGTCCTCCGCTGGCCTTGTGAAGCGCGGCGAGGCGGCGAAGCTCGGCATCGGCTTCCGCGACCGACGCCTTCTTCTCCACGAGAGTCGCGATGGCGACGTCGAGCAGGGCCTTCGACTGAAGCGCTTCGGCCGACAGTTTCGAAGTGTCGAGGCGCGCGAGCACCTGGCCCTTCTTCACGTGCTCGTTGAAATCGACTTCGACGGTCTCGAGGATTCCGGAAAGCTCGCTGCCGACGTCCACCTGGTTGGTGGGCTGGAGCGTGCCGGTGGCGTTGACGGTCACCGTGAGGGGGCCGCGCGTGACCGGTGCGAGCCGGTAGCGGGTTTCGCTGCCGTCGTCGCCGCCGAAGACGCGCCAGAGAACCAGCGCCGCAACCAGTGCGACGCTTCCGGCGATCCGTCGTTTGCGGCGACGCGCGGCAGTGACGATGCGATCCTGCTCGAGCAGGGCGCCGAGATCGACAGTGGAAGAAGACGCCGGCCCGGCCATGCGGCGATTCAAGCCCAGGGCGGTTTCAAGCGAAACTTTTGTCGGCCGGGAAAGACCTGGTCGAGGCAGGAGCGTTTACGCAGATCGCGGCGGGAGTGCGCCGCGGATTGTGAAGAAACGTTGCCGGCGCAGCCGGGAGCACGCAGCGGGTCAGAGCGCCGATAGCAGGACGGTGGCAAGCAGCAGGACGACGTAGACGCCGCTCACGGCCGGGCTCGTGACCGTACCGCGCATCGCGCCGATCTTGTCGCCGCGAGACAGCCCGTCGAAGGGATTGGCCGGAGTCTTCCACGCCGACAGCTCGGACTCGCTCGCGTTCGGCAGCGCGTCGATCCAGCCGCGGACGGTCAGGCGGCGGCGCTTGTAGATGTCCCCGTAGTACGCGTAGAGCACGTCCACCGACCACAGTGCGAGGACGGCAACGAGCACGGCCGGCACGGGCCGGCTGCCTCCCGCGACCAGCCATGCGACGACCGTCGCGAGCTTGGTCACGGTCGTC
>CAYYVZ010000448.1:0-3642 GCA_964475235.1 uncultured Myxococcales bacterium
GTCGCCGAAATGGAACACGACGACGGCTCGCCCGCGTCCGTCGCGAGGCTGCGTTCGTACGCGAAAGCGGGGTTCCGGGTCGCCGATCCGGCGCGCGTCGCCTACAGCCAGCCGGACTTTCGCGACGCCGCCGACATCGACCGTACGTCGCTACGACCGGTGCCGCTCTGCCTGGTGCTGCGCAGGGTGGGGCACGAGGACGACGGCACGATGCCGGGCCGCGAGCTCCGCGAGGTTGTCGCGGCGCTGCATGCGATGTTCGGCGTGCACGTGCGCGCGGAACACATGGCGCCCGTCCGCGATCTTGCCGCAGGGCTGCCCGGCGACGGCGAACGCGTCGGGCTGCTGGTGCCAGGCGCGGCGAACGGAAGGCGGGCAGGGCAGGAAAAGTGAAGGAGGATCGATGAGCATCACGGTTTACTACGATGCGGGCTATGCGGCGCCGATCGGCAGGCACGTGATGCCCATCGACAAGTTCGAGCGCGTGGCCGACGAGCTGCGCGGCGAACGCGGCATTCGCCTCGAGAGCCCGCAGGCCCTCACCGAGGCCCAGCTCCTTCGCGTGCACACGCGAGAGTACGTCGAGGCCGTTCGAACGGGCGAGCCGCGTGCGCTCGCCGAGTCGCAGAAGTTCCCGTGGACGCCCGAGCTGTACCCTTCGGTGCTGCTGACGGGCGGCGGCTGCCTCGCGGCGGCACGCCGCGCTCTCGACGACGGCATCGCGGGCGCGCTGGTGAGCGGCTTCCATCATTCGCACGGCGATCACGGCGAGGGCTTCTGCACCTTCAACAGCCTCGTGGTTGCGGCCGAAGCGCTGCGCGCCGGCGACACGGTGAGCGGGATGCCTTCGCGACGGATCGGGCGACTCGCCGTGCTCGACATGGACCTTCACTACGGCAACGGCACGGCCTCTCTCGCCGCCGCACGTCCGTGGCTCTTCAACCTGTCGATCTACGGCAACGACTACCACGCGAACACGGCCTACCGGGACGTCACCGAGCGCCGCCACACCGACGGCGGCAATCACCGCTCGATCCCGCTCGCGGCCGGCGCCGGCCGCGCGGCGATGCTTGCAGCCATGGACGAAGGCTTCGCGATGCTCGAAGCATGGGGAAGACCCGACCTGCTCCTCTACCAGGCGGGAGCCGATCCCTACTGCGAGGACCCCTACTCCCCCCTCGCGCTCGACCACGACGACCTGTTCGAGCGCGACCGCCGCGCCTTTGCGTGGGCCCGCGACAGGAGAATCCCCATCGCGTGGGTGCTGGCCGGCGGTTACACGAAGGACGTGTCCAAGGTCGTGCGCGTGCACACGAACACGTTCGCAGCCGCCCGCGAAGTCTTCGCATGACGGAAAACCGGTGCGGGGCTTTGCAATGGGCCGTGTCTCTGGTGTACGCGCGCGCTGTGAGCAGGAACGCAGGAGCCGAACCGTGAGCGTGAACGGCGCAGGTCGTACCGCATGAGCCGCCGAGGGCACGTGGCATGAACGGTACCGGGCGCCTGCTGGGCAGCTGGACCGCGCTCGTGATGGTCTTTCTCTACCTGCCGATCGCGATCCTGATCGGCTTCTCGTTCAACACCTCGAGACTGAACATCCTGTGGGAGGGCTTCACCCTCCAGTGGTACAGCGAGGTCTGGCACGACAAGGTGCTCGTGCGCTCGCTGCAGAACAGCCTCTACGTCGCGGCCATCACCACGGTGCTGTCGGTTGCGCTCGGGACGGCGGGGGCGTGGCTTCTCCATCGCTACCGCTTCCGCGGCGCGCAGTTCTGGCAGACCCTCGTCTACGTCCCGATGCTCGTGCCCGAGGTCATCATGGGTGTGAGCCTGCTGATCCTGTTCTCGTCGCTGTCGTTCCAGGCCGGGTTCACCACCGTCATCATCAGTCACGTCACGTTCTGTTTTCCGTTCGTGATGGTCGCGGTGCAGGCACGGCTGGCCGGGCTCGATCCTGCGCTCGAGGAAGCCGCGATGGATCTCGGCGCGACGCCGTCGGTCGCGTTCCGCAAGGTCCTCGTTCCCTACCTCATGCCCGCCATCGTCTCGGGCGCGCTGATGACGTTCTCGCTGTCGCTCGACGAGCTCATCGTCACGTACTTCACGGCGGGCGCGGGATCCCGCACGCTGCCGCTCGAGATCTTCGGCCGCGTCAAGAAGGGGCTCGACCCGACCCTCAACGCGATCTCGACGGTGTTCATCCTGTTCACGGTGGTGCTCGTCGTGAGCACCGAGCTGCTCAAACGACGCAGCGCCTCGGCCCTCGCCGGCCGAAAGGAGGCCACATGAAACGTTCGCTCTCGCTCGTCCTGCCCATCGCCCTCGTGCTCGCGCTCGCCGGATGCGAAAGCGCGCCCGAGAAACCGGCGGCTCCGGAAGCAGCCAAGTCGACTGCGCCGCCCGCGGCGGCTCCATCGGCGGCCGCTCCCGCTGCAACGCCGCCGGCGGCTGCTCCCGCCGCCAAGGCGGAAGCCCCTGCCGGCAAAGAGCTGAACCTCTTCGCGTGGTCCGAGTACGTTCCCCAGGACGTCATCGACGGCTTCACGAAGGAGACCGGCATCGAGGTGAACTACGAAGCCTACGCTTCGAACGAAGAGATGCTCGCGAAGCTCGTCTCCGGCGCCCAGGTCTACGACCTCATCCAGCCGTCCGAGTACACGATCGAAGCGCTCATCAAGGAGAACCAGCTGCTGCCGATCGACTGGGCGAAGGTCCCGAACTTCAAGAACATCGGCGCCGAGTACAAGAACCTCGCGCACGATCCCGAGCAGAAGTACTCGGTGCCGTGGATGGCCGGCTCGGTCGGCATCGCCGTCAACACCGAGAAGGTGAAGGACCCGATCAAGGGCTACAACGACGTCTTCCAGAAGAAGTTCGAAGGCCGCATCGTGGTCCTCGACGATCCGCGCGAGATCGTGAGCTGGGCGCTTGCGACCAAGGGGCGCGGACCCAACGACGTGACGGCCGAGACTCTCGCCGAGGTGAAACCGGTGCTCGAGGCCTGGCTGCCCCTGGTGAAGGTCTACGACTCCGACAGCCCGAAGACCGCACTGCTCAACGGCGACGTCGACCTCGGCATCGTCTGGTCGGGCGAAGCGGCTTTCCTCTACCAGGAGAACAAGAAGTTCGCCTACGTCCTTCCGGCCGAGGGCGCGCATCAGTTTCTCGACAGCCTCGCGATTCCGAAGAACGCGGCCAACCCGGTGGGTGCGATGATGTTCCTCGACTACATCTGCCGTCCCGAGGTCAGCAAGCTGATCTCGGCCGAGTTCCCGTACACGAACCCGAACGTGGAGGCGCGAAAGCTGCTCACGCCCGAGGAGCTCGACAATCCCGCCAGCTATCCCAAGGGCAACCCGAAGCTCGACGGCTTCCGCGACATCGGCGAGAAGGCGGCGGACATCGACAAGCTTGTCACCGATCTCAAGGCGGAGGGCTGATTTTGCGCGACGTCGCTATCGGGAGGGTCGTTGGTACGTCTCTCGGCCGCTGGTCCTCGGACACTTCGTGTCCTGCGGAGGCGGCCTGCGAGAGGTACCAACGCCCCTCCCTCCAATAGCGGCGTTCAGCGCGCGGTAGGATTGAGAGGATGCGGCAGGAGCTGACGTATTTTTCGTGGGCGCCGCGGGGGCAGCGGGCGGC
>CAYYVZ010000449.1:0-3619 GCA_964475235.1 uncultured Myxococcales bacterium
GAGCCTCGTCTGCGAGCACGATCATCCCGTCGCGACGGCCGTCGTGCTAGTCGACATCACGCCGCGCATGGATCCGGAGGGCGTGCAGAAGATCGTCGGCTTCATGATGGCTCACCCCGACGGCTTCGCCGCGATCGAAGACGCGGCGGATGCGATCGCCGCGTACCTGCCGCACCGGCCCAGGCGTCAGGATCCGAGCGGCCTGTCGAAGAACCTGCGCCTCGGCGAAGACGGCCGCTGGCGCTGGCACTGGGATCCGCGCTTCCTGTCGGGCCCGCCGCGCAGCTCGCACGAGCATTACCCCGACCGCATGAACACGGCGGCGCGGTCCTTGCGCGTCCCGACGCTCCTCGTGCGCGGACGCATGAGCGAAATCGTCAGCGAGGAAGGCGTGCGCGAGTTCCTCGAGATGGTTCCGCACGCCGAGTACGTCGACGTGGAAGACGCGTCGCACATGGTGGCAGGCGACCGCAACGACGTCTTCTGCGACGCCGTGATCGACTTTCTCACTCGCACGCTGCTGCAGGCGCGATGACAGCAGCCGCAAAGGAAGACCGCGCGAAGCGCGAACGCGACCTCTCCCGCTTCGCGAGCGAGCGCATCGCGCACCTCGCGACGGCCTCACCCGACGGTCGTCCCCACATCGTCCCGTTCTGCTTCGTGGTGATCGGCAGCAACCTGTACTCGGTCATCGACGACAAGCCGAAGAAGACCCACACGGGACTGAGAAGGCTGCGCAACATCGAGTCCAATCCGCGCGTGAGCGTGCTGGCCGACCACTACGAGGAAGAGTGGAAGGCGCTCTGGTTCGTGATGGTCGAAGGCGAGGCAGGCGTCGTCACCGACTCCACGGAGTACCGCCGGGCCCGCGTCGCGCTGCGCTCGAAGTACCCCCAGTACCTCATGATGGAGCTGGCCGAAGCGACCAACCCCATGATCCGCGTGAAGATCGACCGCGTCGTCTCCTGGCAGGGAAGCGCAGTCGAGTAATCTTTCAGCGGCCGATTTCGATGAAGTGGGAGACGGAGAAAATGTCTTCCGTCGTGCCCTCTTTGTCGCCCTGGTTGTAGTACCAGCCCTCTTCGCCCACTTCGTTGGGAGAGGGGAACTGGCACCGCGTCACATGGTTGAGCTGGATGTCGTACATGGTGAGCGACGGGATATAGAACTGATCGTAGTCGTACTTCGCGCGCTTCGAGTTCGGGATCGGCTCGCGGCCGAATTTCCACGTCTGGACGAGTCCCTTCCAGAGCGCGCCTTTGAGGTCGTAGATCTCGGTGTACGGGATCAGGAGGCTGTCGCGATCGATGTAGAGCACGCGCTGGCCGAAGTTGTAGCCGCCCAGTTTCGAGACGGCGAGCAGCACGTAGACCTCGCGCGGCTCCCACTGGTCGTCGGGGAAGAAGTCGACGGGCTTTTTCTGGAACACGCCCGGCAGATTCTTCGCGTGCATCACGCCGAGGACCGTTTTCTTGCCGAGGTAGGTCCAGTGGCTCCAGGCGGGATTCCCCGCGTAACCCGCGTAGCTGTCGAGATCGACGTCCTGCCCGAACACGCCCTCCGAGCGCTGCGCCGTCGACAGGCGCCGCACGCGCTTGAGCTGCGGGAAGTAGAGCCACGAGTCGTCGTGCCGCTTCGGGTCGAGGAAACGGATGTACGTGAACCCGGCGCCCTTGAGATCGAAGGGTTCGTGGAGGTGGCCGAGCATTTCGCGGTAGCGCACGCCGTCCGGCGTCGGCCAGGTCGGCTTCGGATCGATATGGAAGCGGCTGACGTAGAACAGGCGCCGGAAGCCGTCGATGATGTAGTCGCGTTCGATCTGCACGCCGGTCTTCTGGTCGATGGCGCCCGTATCGCACGCGAACATGCGCACCGCCACGTCGTCCACGATCAGGCGGCTCTCGAAGTTGAACATCATCTTGATGGCGACGTCCGGGTCGTCGTCGGTGACGAGCGGGAAGGGGATGCCCGCGACGTAGTTGCGCATCGAGTTCTTGTCGGGGGAGAGGGTCACCTGGGAGCTGTACTTTTTCGTGGCCTCCTCGCGGAAAGGCTCGAGAGGCGCAGGAGTCGGCGCGACGACCGGCATGGTGGCACCGCGCGAGACGGCCCACTGGATCGACGGGCCGAGCGTGTGCTTCCAGCGCTCGAGGTTGGCCGGCGAAACGATCGTGCCGGGCGGCGGGATGTCCTCCGAGCTGCCGGGCGCGGGCTCGGCGGACGCTTCTTCGGCGGGCGGCGGTTCTTCCTTCGGAGCCTCGACCGGAGCGGCGGCGGGCGCGGCGGGCTTCGGTTTCGGTGCGGCCTTCACGACCGGCTTCGGCTTCTTGGCGGCGGGTTTGGCCACGGAAGGCCTGGAGGCCTTCGGCTTCCCGGGGGCGACTTCGGGCGCGGGAGCAGTTTCGACGGCGGGCTCAGGCTCGTCGGGCGCGGACGGAGCCGGGGCGGCTTCCGGGGCCTTCGCGCCGCCGGACGGAAGTCCGAGGAGCTTGCGCAGGGTATCGATGTCGGTGCCTGCCGGGGGCGGCACCAGCCCGCCCTGCTCGGGAGCCTGGTCCTGAGCGGTTCCTGTGCTGCCGTAGGCGAGCACGAGGAGACCCACCGAAGTTGCGAGCAGAAGCGATCGGGCGATCAGTGAGGGAAGGCGCGGCACCGAGGAGCGTACCGCCAGCAGCTGAACGAGTCGTTTCACCGCGACCACAACCTCCGAAGTAGAGTCCTTCTTCGACCCCCTCCCCAAATCTGAATCTCGGAACCGGCCCCCCCGGCCACTACCCTCTAAGGGCTCGCCTCCCGTGATGCAATCCGGACTCGGTGCCTTCGCAGGGAGCCAGTCCGTAGGCGTAGATGCGCCCGCGGGGGTAGCGCAATGCTTCAAGTATCCCGAACACGATTGTCCGCTCCGGGAGCGCAATTGCGGTGCTCGTTGGAACGATCATCCCGGTCGCGGACGTTCTGCTTGCGCGTAACTTTTCAGCCGCCTGCTTCGTGGTGGAGGAAAAACACGGAGGCGAGTCACATGGCCTTTCTCGACCAGATCCATTCCAGCCCTTCCCGCGGTGGCGGCGTCTCCGCGGAAGCCGGAACCGGCGCGGTCTCGCTCATGAGCGAGATGCACACCGGGGGCGGCGGCTTCGACGCCGACGTTCTCGTCGTGGGCGGCGGGCTTGCCGGACTGACGGCTGCTGCCTTCGCAGCACGCAGCGGGGCCCGGGTGCTTCTGCTCGAGCGATCGGCGTCGATGGGCGGTCGTGCGCAAACGCACGCCGGGAACGGCTTCCTTTTCAACGTCGGACCGCACGCCCTCTACGACGGCGGCCCGGCGGCGAGTGCGTTCGCCGAGCTGGGAGTGCGCTACACCGGCCGCCGGCCCTCGGCGACGGGCGGCCTCGCGTTTCACGAGGGCGGCCTTCACGCGCTGCCCGGCGGATTCGTCTCCCTGCTCACGACCGACCTGCTCACGCTCTCCGGAAAGCTCGAGCTCGGCAGCGCGCTCGGCTCGCTCGGCAAGATCGATGCGTCGGCGCTGCGCGGGCAGACGCTGCGCCAGTGGCTCGATGCGACCTTCCGCGACCCGGTCGTACGCGGTCTCGTCGAGGCGCTCATGCGCGTGACGTCT
>CAYYVZ010000450.1:0-3618 GCA_964475235.1 uncultured Myxococcales bacterium
GGCTTTGCCCTTGACCCCGTCCGCACGTTTCCACTGGCCGATGCAGGGACCGCAGGCGTTGGCGAGGACCGAGGCGCCGACCTTCTCGAGCGAGGCCATCTGGCCGTCGCGCTGGATCGTTTCGAAGATCATGTCGCTGCCGGGGCTGACGAGCAGGGAAGCCTTCGACCGATAGCCGTGCGAGGCCGCGTCGTCGGCGATGGCCGCGACACGCGAGATGTCCTCGTAGGAGGAGTTCGTGCAGCTGCCGATGAGGGCCGCCGTGATGGCGTCCGGGTAGCCTTCCTTCTTCACCGCCGCGGCGACTTCCGACAGGGGCCGCGCGAGGTCCGGGGTGTGGGGGCCGACGAGGTGAGGCTCGAGGGTGGACAGGTCGATCTCGACGATCTCGTCGTAGTACTTCGCGGGATCGGCCGCCGTCTCCGGATCGGCCGTCACCAGGTCGAGGTTCGCGGCGGCCAGCTCGGCCAGCGCCGAGCGTCCGGTGGACCTCAAGTAGATCGCCATCCGGTCGTCGAACGGGAACACCGAGCAGGTTGCGCCGAGCTCCGCGCCCATGTTGCAGATGGTCCCCTTGCCGGTGCAGGAGATGCTCGAGGTTCCGGGGCCGAAGTACTCGACAATCTTGTTGGTTCCGCCCTTGACCGTGAGCAGGCCGCAGAGCTTGAGGATGATGTCCTTGGGAGCGGCCCAGCCGTTCAGTTTGCCCGTCAGCTTCACGCCGATCGTTCGCGGGAGCAGCACCTCCCAGGGGAAGCCGGCCATCACGTCCACGGCGTCCGCGCCGCCGACGCCCGACGCGCACATGCCGAGGCCGCCGGCGTTCGGCGTGTGGGAGTCGGTGCCGATCATGAGGCCGCCGGGGAATGCGTAATTCTCGAGGACGACCTGGTGGATGATGCCCGAGCCGGGCTTCCAGAACCCGATGCCGTACTTCGACGAGACCGAGGCGAGGAAGTCGTAGACCTCCGCATTCTCGGTACGGGCCTGGCTGGTGTCGCTGGCGGCGCCGTGGTGGGCGAGGATCAGGTGGTCGCAGTGGACGGTGGTCGGCACGGCCACCGAGGGCCGGCCGGCCTGCATGAACTGGAGCAGGGCCATCTGCGCCGTGGCGTCCTGCATCGCGACCCGGTCCGGCCTGAGCTCGACGTAGCTCTTGCCGGCCTCGAGACCGGCGCTGCCGGGCTGGTCGAGGTGCCCGAGGACGATCTTCTGCGCCAGCGTCAGCGGCTTCCCGATTCGTTTCCGCACCACGCCGAGCCGCTGGCGCATCTGTGCGTAAACGCTGGTGACAAACTCCGGGCTGCTCTCGATCGTCGGCATCGCGCTCTCCTGTCTGGCCTCGCCGCCACTGCTCGGCGGCCTGACGGCGTATTCGCACGAACGAGACGGGTTGTCAGACGATTCGGCCGCGTTTCTGCGGCAATTCCAGCGGAAGTGGGGGCTTCTTCCCGTGCAGAGGCGGCCGCACGGCGCGATACGGCGAGGAAGCGTTCTGAACAGGTCGCAATGCGGGCTTCGCCCGCGTTGCGTGCGGGCACCGCCCGCGGATCCAATGATAAGCGCGGCGCCGGACCACGCGAAGCAGCGCTACTGGAACCCCTTGCACCAGTAGGCGTCCGGACCCAAAAGGCGGTCGAATCCTGACTTCCGAAGGAAGGTTGCCCTTATGGCCAACGCCCCCTCAACACTGATGCGTCGCGGTTTCGGCGAGACGATGCGGACGGACGCATGGTGGACCACGCCGCTGTTCTACATCGTGGCGCTGTCGAGCTTCCTCATCTACGGCACGTGGGCGGCGTACCAGAACGCGTACTACACGTTCGGGCCCTACATCTCGCCGTTCTATTCGCCGGAGATCTACGGAGCTTCGCACCACGCGTGGCTCGGACCGCAGCCCGCGTGGTGGCCGGACTGGATCCGGTTCTCGCCCGCGCTGTTCATCCTGTGGGCGCCGGGCGGATTCCGCTTCACCTGCTACTACTACCGCGGCTCGTATTACAAGGCCTTCTGGGCCGACCCGCCGGCCTGCGCCGTGGGTGAGCCTCGGAACGACTACAAGGGCGAGAACTCGTTCCCGCTGATCCTCCAGAACGTTCACCGCTACTTCCTGTACATCGCGATCGGCTTCATCTTCGTGCTTGCGTACGACAGCTGGCTCGCGCTGTGGTGGGAGAATCCGGACGGCACGACGTCGTTCGGCATCGGGCTCGGCACGATCGTGCTCTCGGTGAACGCGGTGCTGCTCGGCGGCTACACGCTTGGCTGCCACGCCGCCCGCCACCTCTTCGGCGGCTTCCTCGACACGATGACGGGACGCCCCGCGAACAAGATGGCGTACGACTGCGTGAGCTGCCTCAACGCCAACCACGGGAAGTGGGCGCTCGCTTCGATGTTCTCGGTGATGTTCGCCGACTTTTACGTCCGCATGTGCTCGATGGGCATCTGGTCGGACATCCGGTTCATCTGATGCTCGAAATCGACGAATTCGAACATGACGTGCTCGTGATCGGCGCCGGCGGCGCAGGTCTTCGGGCTGCTGTCGGCGCGGCCATGAGCGGCGCGACCTGCGGACTGGTCTGCAAGTCGCTGCTCGGCAAGGCCCACACCGTGATGGCCGAGGGCGGCATGGCTGCTGCCATGGGCCACGTGGACGACCGCGACAACTGGCGCGTCCACTTCGCCGACACGATGCGCGGCGGTCAATACGTGAACAACTGGCGCATGGCCGAGCTGCACGCCAAGGAAGCTCCCGACCGCGTGCGCGAGCTCGAGGCCTGGGGCGCAGTCTTCGACCGCACGGCCGACGGCCGCATCCTTCAGCGCAACTTCGGCGGTCACCGCTACCCGCGCCTCGCCCACGTCGGCGACCGCACGGGCCTCGAGATGATCCGCACGCTGCAGGATCACGTCGTCCACCAGGCGGTCGACGTCCACATGGAAGTTACCGTGATCGCGCTCTTGAAGGACGGCGACCGCGTCGTCGGCGCCATGGCCTACGATCGCGAGAAGGGGCGCTTCCGCCTCTTCAAGTCGAAGGCCGTCGTGCTCGCGACCGGCGGCGTCGGGCGCGCGTTCAGCATCACCAGCAACAGCTGGGAATACACGGCCGACGGGCAGATCCTCGCGTACAACGCGGGCGCCGAGCTCATGGACATGGAGTTCGTGCAGTTCCATCCGACCGGCATGGTCTGGCCGCCGTCGGTCAAGGGCATCCTCGTCACGGAAGGCGTGCGCGGCGAGGGCGGCGTGCTTCGCAACAGCGAAGGCCGCCGATTCATGTTCGACGACATCCCGGACAACTACAAGAACCAGACGGCCGACACGCCGGAAGAAGGCTGGACCTACACGCAGGGCGACAAGAAATCGCGCCGTCCTCCGGAGCTGCTGACGCGCGACCACGTGGCCCGATGCATCATGCGCGAGGTTCGCGCCGGCCGCGGGTCACCTCACGGCGGCGTCTACCTCGACATCGCGTGGATCAAGGAAAAGCTGCCGAACGCGAGCGAGCACATCAAGAAAAAGCTGCCGAGCATGTACCACCAGTTCAAGCAGCTCGCCGACATCGACATCACCAAGGAGCCGATGGAGGTGGGGCCGACCACGCATTACATGATG
>CAYYVZ010000451.1:0-3581 GCA_964475235.1 uncultured Myxococcales bacterium
ACCGGTCCTTCGTCACGCGCATCCGCTTCATCACGGAACTCCAGCAGAAGCGCTTTCTGCCGCTCGACGTCATCAAGGCCATTCTCGACCAGAACGATTCCATCATCAGCCCGCGCGAGGTCGACACCCTGCTGGGGCTGGAGGGAACGTTCTACGAGGCGATCCACTTCACTCCCGGCCAGCTGCCGATGACCCTCGAACAGGCCGTCGAGCGTTACGGAATCGACCGGGAGGAAATCGATTTCGCGGTCCGCCAGGGGGCGCTCGAGCCGGTCGAGCGCGGCGGCACGCGATACTTCGAGGGCGACGACCTGCTGATGCTCGAGACGATGGCCGAGCTCGAGCAGGCGGGCCTTCGTCAGGACGTGATCCCGCAGCAGGTCTCGCTGCCGATCTACGTCGATGCAGTCGAGAAGCTCGCGCGCGAGGAGCTGAAGATGTTCTCACGTGCCGTGACGGGGAAGGTCGAAGAGGGCCAGGTCGCTACGATGGCCCTGGCAGGCGTGAAGCTCGTCGAGCGCTTCATCGTGCTGCTTCGACGCAAGCTCCTGCTCCGGCTGATCCAGGAGCTCCGTCAGGAGAAGGAAGAGGGGAAGAAGGCCAAGGCCGCCGGGTGAAGACGGCGGGTTTCGTTCTGGTTCGCAGCGCGAATGTCCCGGGAAGGGCGGGCTTCGCACAAGGAAAGAGGGGAACATGAGCCAAGCAGCAGCGGCAGCGCAGCAGACTGGGGCAGCAGCGGAACCGCGCAAATCGAAGACCGTCTGTGTCGAGGATCCGGCCACGAAAATGGTCGAACCCGACACGATGACGCCGCTTCAGTTCTACGATCGCATTTTCGCAGAGGCGTCGCTGGTTCCCGAGAAGCGACTCATGCTGGCGGTACTCGAGGACGCGATCGCGTCCTTCCAGCGTGCTTTCATCCAGCCTCGCGCGATGATGGAGGAAGGCGAGGACTTCGACGTCGAGGCCTGGCTCGACTCGGACGACATGAGCTGGCCGTTCTCGTTCGCGAGCATCTGCCAGGCCCTCGACATGGAGCCTGCGTATCTGCGCACGGGACTCGCCGACTGGCGTACTCGCGCTCAGCGCGAGGGCATGAAGGGACAGGTCTACCGCTTTCCTTTCCGCCGCGTGAACGGGCGCCGGCACAGCATCAACGCCAAGCGGGAGCGCAAGCGCATCCGTCACGCCAAGGCGGGCTGACGGGAGTATCGGAATACGGCGCAACGAATGTCGCCGGAAAAAGGGGCGCACCGCTTTGCGGGGCGCCCCTTTTTTTCGTGCGCTCGACGCGCAGCCGGTCCGCCCCGAGGGACTCCCGGTAACCGGCGGGAGACGCTCGATACTGATGAGAGAACTTTTTAGAGCGGAACAGGCCGAAACGTAATTCTCATCACATTTCCTGTGTCAGTTTCTCTGCGACCTTACGTCACGCGACTTCCTCGACCTGTGGCGGAGAGTAAATTGCGGAGCCGGGGTGAGCGTGCACGGCTTCGGCCGTCGTGTGCGTTTCGGCCTGCGGGACCGCAATGCCTGAATCGCCGACCGATCTCAGTCTGGGAGTCCTGCTGAAGAGCAGGGTCTTTCGGGCCCTTCCGCCGACGGAGCTCAGCCGGCTCTCGTCGCGCTGCTCCTACGAACGATACCGCCGGGGCTCCGCGATCCGTCGCGACGGCGATGCACAAGACGCGCTGGTCGTCCTCGGCCGCGGGCGCGTCAAGGCCAGCCTTGCCTCGCCGACAGCCGACGGCGAGCTGATCGTGGGACTCCTCGGCAGCGGCGAGGTCTTCGGCGAGCCCGCCCTTTTCGACGGCGAGGCCAAGGTCATGACGGCCGTGGCACTGGCCGACACGGAGGTCGTCTTCGTCCCGCGCCGCGAGCTGCTTCCGGTGATCGAGAGAGTACCGTCGATCGCGCTGGGCCTGCTCGAGTCGGTTTGCGAGAAGCTGAGGCTGGCCGTCGAGATGAGTGTCTGCATCCGCTACCTCGACGTGCAGGCCCGGTTCTACCGCAAGCGCCAGTACCTCGGTCGCTTCGACGCCCGCCACGACGGGGACGGCGTCCGAATCCAGCACGCGCTCTCGCAGCGGGAGCTGGCCGATTCCATCGGCGTCTCGCGCGAGGCCCTCAACAAGCTCTTCGGGGAGTGGAGGCGGGCCGGTCTCGTGGCCTACGGCCGCGGCTACATCGTCGTCAAGGATCCGTCGGGCCTGGCGCTTCGGCTGCCGCCGGCGTTGCGCATGGGCGGGCTCATCGCGGCCTCCGCCCACAGCGGAGACGATGCGCCCGCCCCGTTCGAACGTCGCCGGCGCCGGTCCCGTCCCTGACGCACCACCTCCGGGTCCGCGAGCATGCGGCCCCCGGCGCCAAAAAAAAGAGGTCGGGCGTCCGTGGAGGAGTTTCACGGACGCCCGACCCGAACCGGGGCGGCTGTCTTTCGCGGGACCGGCCCCAGGACGCGCGGACTGGCCCCCCATCTAGCACGACGGGTTCCGTCGTGCTGTGACCTGGTTCATGTTTGTGCGGGAATCCGAGAGGTCGAGTAGCCGGCGTCACTCGTTCCCCCCATCGAACCCGCCGCCCCTCGGGCGGTCCCGTGCATCCCGGGGGCCCGCCGGGCCATCGGCGGCTCTACTGCATTCCGCGGACCCGCGCCGTCAGCGGTCCTTGGGCATTCCGAGGACCCGCTGGGCGATGATCCCGCGCTGAATCTCCGAAGTCCCCGCGGCGATGGTACGGCCGCGCGAGTAGAGCATCAGGTGGGGCCAGCGCCCGCTTTCGGGTGCGAGCGCGTCCCCCGGCGCAAGGTTGCCGTAGGGACCGAGCATGCCCACGGCATCCATCAGCATGCGCTGGTACATCTCGCTCCAGAACAGCTTCTCCATCGAACCTTCCGGCCCGGGATGACCGCCGCGCAACTGTCGGGTCAGGTGGCGAAGTGCAGTCAGCCGCATCGCCTCGCTGTCGATCCACGCCTGCGCGATGCGCTGGCGCTGGACGGGGTCCTTCATCGGAGGATCGCCGAGGCCGTCCCACTCTTTCGAAAAGCGCACGAGGTCCTTCAGCGCGACGCGCGACTGGAGCTGACGCTGGAAAGTGAGCGTTGCGCGCTCGTGCATCAGCAGGGCGACGGCCATGTCCCAGCCCGCGCCCTCCTTGCCGACGATGTTTTCGCGCGGCACGCGCACGTCTTCGAGGTAGACCTCGTTGAACTCGCTGTCCCCGTTCATCTGCCGGAGCGGGCGCACGTCCACGCCGGGCACGCGCATGTCCATGATGAACATGGTGATGCCTTTGTGCTTCGGCACGCTCGTGTCGGTGCGCGCAAGCAGGATGCAGAAATCCGCGTACTGAGCGTAGCTCGTCCAGACCTTCTGACCGTTGATCACGTAGGCGTCGCCGTCGAGCACCGCGCGCGTCGAGAGCGCGGCGAGGTCGGAGCCCGCGCCGGGCTCGCTGTAGCCCTGGCACCAGATCTCCTCGGCCGTGAGGATGGGCCTCAGGTAGCGTCGTTTCTGCTCTTCGGTGCCGAGAGCGACGAGGACCGGACCGACCATGCGGCGCGCCAGCAGGTTGAGGAG
>CAYYVZ010000452.1:0-3560 GCA_964475235.1 uncultured Myxococcales bacterium
GTCCGTCTCGAGGTGGAATCGGCAGACGTCGATCTCGAAGCCGCCGTCCTGGTAGTAATTGCCGCCGCCGCGCAGCTTGCCGCCGATCGTGAGATCGGTGTTTCCGTCGATCTGGATGTAGCCGGGGCCCGCGTACACGTACTCTCCGGTTCCCGTGCCGCGCACGTCGATGAGTCCGTCGATCGTCGTGTCACCGTTCGAGTGGATCGAGACGCCGCCGTTGCCCATCGGCGAAGCCGTATTGAGGATGCCGGTGCTGCCCACCGTGACGCCTTGCTGCCCCTCCACGTAGATCCAGCCGCCGGCAGCCCCCGAATCCGCGCCGGAGTGCGGAGGCATGCCCTGGGCGAGCACGCTTCCGTTCACGGTCACCTCGCCGTCGGCGAACATCTCGATACGTCCGCCCGACGCGGCCGGGCCGCCGTGCGAGTGCAGCTTCGCCCCCGCTCCGACCTCGATGTCCTCGTCGGCGATGAGGTACTGGTACCCGCCGTAACCGGAGGCCCACGCCCCTTCGCTGCCGTAGCCGTAGAAGTAGAACTGCCCGCCGCCGTCCGTGCTGATCTCCGGACTCGGATCGCCGCCGACGGCAGGGGTGACTTTCACGTCGCGTCCCGCGACGACGTCGATGTAGCCGCCGCTCGCGTAGAGGCCGTTGCCTGCCGCGCTGAGCAGGTCGCCGTTGACGATCACGTCGCGGCCGGCGCGGACCGCCATGCTGCCGCCTTCTTCCGGCGCCCACGTCTTCACTTCGGAGGAGACGGTCACGTCCACCGCGGCCTCGATGCTGATCTCGCCGGGCGCGCCGGCGCCGAAGTCGTAGCTCACGCCCATGGCGGCGGCCGCGGTGAGCTGGCCCGCGATGGTGACGGAGCCCTGGAACGATTCGACGTAGATCGAGCCGGCGCCGATGCCCTGGCCGACCGCGTTCGCGTTGACGCGGCGGAGCAGCGTGATGTCGCCGGCTGCGCTGACGCCGACGCTGTTCCCGCCCGCTCCGGCGGACGACATGATGCCGTTGACCGTGATCGTTCCGGTGTTTCCCGCCGAGCACGTGCCGATCCCCGCGCACTGCGCATGCGTCAGGCAAAGTACGTTCGTATCGCCCGAGCAGGAGCGTCGCGCCGCGAGGCCCACGCTGTCGCCGGTGCCGCCGATCGCCGCGTCGGCGCCGTCGCCGACGTTGACGTCGATCGCTCCGGCCGACAGGCCGATGTCGCCTCGCAGCCTTGCGCCGCCGGTGATGCGCACGCTGCGACTGCCGAAATCGAGAGGTCCCGTCACGTCCCAGGATGACGTGATCACGCAAGGATCGGTGGCCGGTGCGCAGATGTCGTCGGCGCTCGCGGCGGTCGCCGCGTGCGAGACCGCCGGAGCGGCGAACGCGGCGAGCGCGAGGACCGCGGCGAGAACGTTCGGCTTCGTGTTTTTCATTTCGGGGGGTCCCTCCGGTCGGTGACGACGATGGTTCCGACGCTGTTCCGTTCGGTGACGACGTTCGCGGTGGTGTGGCCGTATCCGGCCAGCACGATACCGTAGCCGAGGTTGTCGCTGGCGACGCTGCCGTCGAGATCGCCGTTGGATCCGCGCACGACGATGCCGTGCGTGCGGTTCCGCTCTGCGCGCGCTTCGAGCACGGTGAAGCGCGAGACGAGCCGGACGCCGGCGCCTGCGTTCTCGTACGATTCGATCCCGACGAGGCGTCCGCCCTGGCCGGACACGCGGATGCCGTCGCCGCCGTTGCGCGAGGCGCGCACGTCGCGCACGAGCGTGCCGGCACTGCGCAGCAGCAGCCCCTGGTGGCGCTGGCCCTTGAGGTCGAGCGATTCGATGCGCCGCACGGACTCGGGCTTGCGCACGTTGACGCCGACCGCGAACCCGACGATCTCGCCGCGTCTTTCTTTCGTGCCGCCGACGATCACGGCGCCGTCGCTGCCGCCGGCTTCGCCGACGATGCCGTCGCCCACGCCGCTGCCGACGATGGCGAGGCCGCCGAGGTCGAGGGTGAGCGTCTCGGCCATCGGGTTTGCGCGAATCGTGAGGCCGTCGCCGGGGCAGCGGCCGCGTACGACGGGGTCTCCTGAGACGAGCTTCGTGTCGCTCACGACGGTGTCGCCGCAGGCGCACGCGACGCGACGGCCGCCGACGTCGTCGCCGCAATCGGCCGCGTGAGCCGGAGAGAGGAGAAGCAAGGAGGGCAGTGCGAGAGTGACGAGCGAGGCGACGCGGACCGGAGTGAACGCGGAACGCTTTCGAGCCGGCTCACCCATCGGAGGGACCCTAGCTGCCCGGAGCGAACGTTGTCAAAGGAAGTCCCGGTTGCCGGTCAGTCGGCGTAACCGAGCGAACGGAGCTCTTTCTCGCGCCGACGCAGCTCCTGCTCGTCTTCGGCTGCGCCCGCCGGAGCCTCCTCGTCGTCGGCCCCGCTTCCCGCCTGCCGGCCGCGCGCGCGGGAATCGGCCTGTCGCCTGGCCGGGAATCGCGGCGTGTGCGCGGCAGTCCACTGTTCGAGCCGGCTGCGAAGCTCCTCGCGCCGCCCTGAATCGTCGAGCGGTCGCTGCTCGGCCGGATCGCCGTTTACATCGAACAGCGCGTCTCGCTGCTGCGTGGTCCAGTGGATGAGCTTGAGGCTCTCCGTGCTGAGGGCGCGCACGTTTCCTTCGCCCTTTTTGGGCGCGTTGCGCTCGGTCTCGCTCACGACCGGATCGTCCGGCGCGGGCCCGCCGCGGGCGGCGCCGAGCAGTGAGGTTCCCGGAATCGGATGACCGGCGATCCCGACGGCCTCGAGGATCGTGGCGGCGATCGGAACCGAGGCGGCGACGGTCGCCTTCACGCGTCGCGGTTCGAGGCCCGGCGACGAAACGAGGAGCGGAACGTGGAGGACCTCGCGATAGACCGTGGCGACGTGGAAGCAGCGGTCGTGCTCGAGGAACTCTTCGCCGTGGTCCGACAGCAGCACCACGACCGTGCGGGCGAGGAGGCCGCGTGTCTCCAGCTCGCGCAGCAGCTTGCCTACGTAGCGGTCCGCGCGGTGCACGGCGCCGTCGTACTCGCGCAGAAAAGGATCGACCCGCGAGCGGTCGCCGCCCGCCCGGCAGGCTTCTCCGAGCGAGCTCGACGGCGGGTTGGCCGGAAGCGCGAGTGCCTGACGGTCGACGGGATCGGTGAAGTACGGCGTGTGCGCGTCGTAGCCGTGGAGAAACAGGAAAAACGGTTTTGCGTCCGGCGTCTCGTGGTCGAGCCAGTAGCGGATGTCCTCCAGGTTGTCGCGGAAGTTCTTCCCGTTGGTGCGGTAGAGGTCGAAGCCCTTGTCGAACCCGTAGTGGGGCGCGAGGTTCACGCCGCCCATGAAGCCTGCCGTCTTGTAGCCGCGCTCCTGCAGGACCGACGCGAGCGTGGGGACCGAAGGCTCGAGGCGGCGGGTGTCCGCGAGCGCCACGAAGCCGTGCTCGCGCGGATGCAGGCCGGTGAAGATCGACATGTGGGCCGGACGAGTCCACGACGATTGCGAGATCGCGTTCTCGAAGACGACGCTCTTTGCGGCGAGCGCGTCGATGTTC
>CAYYVZ010000453.1:0-3532 GCA_964475235.1 uncultured Myxococcales bacterium
GTCGATCATCACCTTCGGGAAGAGGTTGCGGTCGTTCAGCCAGCGACCGATGCGGACGACGCGCTTGAGCACGAAGGGCGGCATCTTCAGCAGCAGGCTGATTTCCTTCTCCGTGTCGCTCACCTTTTCCGAGCGCCCCGAGAGCTGGGTATCCCACATCGAGTCGACCATGTCCTCGAAGGTCTCTTCCTTCGTGAACAGCCGCTTGGCCGTGTAGATGGGCGAGTCGTCGCTCATGCCCTTCTTGCCGGAGAACGACAGCCACACACCGCGGCGCTGGTAGTAGCGTCCGCCGGCCACGAACCGGTTGACGCGCGGTCGCTCGTGGATGGTGAGAGCAAGCGAGCGCAGCAGCATGTGGAAGAGCGAGGCCGGCCGGTCCGGCGGCCTTCTCGCGTTGAGCTTCGCGAGGAACGCCTGCGCCGGGGCCGCGAGAACCTGGTCCGGACAAAGCACGGCCGACTCCGTACGGGTCGGCATGACGAACGGCATGATGCGACGGACAGGATGAACGTCGGGAACGAGGTCGGCGTCGGGACGGGAGAAAGGGGCCACGCGTTGCTCCGTCAGCTCAGGCGCTCGCCGTCGCGGCGATGCCGCGCGAGCGCGCAAGGTCGCCGGCCCAGCGCTCGGCGCTGCGCAGCGAGAGGGCGACGATCGTGCCCATCGGATTCACTCCGATGGACGAGGGAATGATGCTCGCATCGGCGACCACGAGACCGTCGATGCCGTGCACGCGGCCCCACGCATCGACGACGCCGCCGTTCCGGTCGCGCGACATGCGCGCGCTGCTCATGATGTGCACCGTCATCAGCTCGATGTTGTGGCGCTTGCGCGGTCTCAGGTCGATCTTGCGGAGATCGTCGGCGCCCTTCAGCTCCGGCAGATCGCCGAAAGGCAGCAGCACGGCTTTCGCGCCCGCCGCGAACATCTGCTCCGCCGAAAGGCGAACGCCGCGGTGCACCGTCTCGACGTCGCGCGGCGAGAGCCGGAAGCTCATCCACGGCTCGAGGTCGGGTCCGAGGCCGACGCGCCCCACGCCGGTGTCTTCCACGAGGCAACCGGCCGTCATCATGTAGTTGTAACGCGACATGCGCTCGGCGTGCTCGCGGCCGAAGCCGGGGATGCCGGTGGCGAGGATGCCGGGCGGAACTCCGGCGTACGCGAGAAGAATCCCGTCGTCGAGGAACTGGTGGATCTGGTGCGCCTGATGCGCCCCCACCCACGGATTGACGCGCTCGTCCCACACGCCGACGACCTTGGCGTTCGGATGCGTGTGCAGGTTCTTCCCGACCTGGCCGCCGAAGATTCCGCTTCGCATCAGGATGCCGGGCGTGTGGCGCGCGCCGGCTGCGAGCACGACGAGATCGGCGAAGACCTCGAACTCGCCCAGCTTCACCCCGCCGGTCGTGTGGCGGCGACCGCGCTCCTCGACGAAGTGGCCGCGCACGCCGACGGCGTGGTTGCCGCGGAAGAGCACGCGCTTCACTTTCGCGTAGGTGAGCAGGTGCGTGCCTGCCGCCAGAGTGCGCGGGATCTCGGTGACGAGCATCGAGCGCTTGGCGCCGGTCGGGCAGCCGAACCCACAGTTGTTCAGTCCCACGCAGCGGTGCATGTCGCGCGGGTTGTCCTCGATGCGCCAGCCGAGCTTGGTCGCGCCGGCGACGAAGAGCTCGTCGTTGCGGCCGAGCGTGTCCTTGTTCTGGTACTCGACGTGCAGGATCTCATGCGCGCGCTCGAAGTACGGCGCCATCGACGCGGGATCGGTGCCTTCGAGGCGGAAGTCTTCACTCCACTGCTGCAGCACGCGTTCCGGAGTCGACCAGCTCATGCCGCCATTGATCGTCGTCGAGCCGCCCACGCAGCGGCCCTCGGCGAAGAGGATCGGCGGACGGCCCATGATCGAGCTGGTCCCTGCGTCGCGGTAGAGACGCTGCAGCGACGAGATCGGGTCGGTGCGGAACGATTCGGTGCGATGCAGGCCGCCTTCTTCCAGGAGCATCACGTCGAAGCCGGCGTCTCGCAGCAACGCCGCGGCCGGTGCGCCTCCTGCGCCGCTTCCGACCACGACGACGTCGGTCACGTAGCGGCGGCGCTTGCCGGGAGTGCTTCCGAGGACACGGCCGTCCTCGACGTTCGGATACTCGAGATCGAACTCCGGCGGCGTCTCGCCCGCGGCGGCGGCTTCGAGATAAGCGTGGGCGCTGCTCACGAAGCACCTCCCGCACGGACACCGATTCGGGCGTCGCCTTCGGGTTCCCCTTCCTCATGGACGGTCCCGGCGACCGTGCGTCCGGCCGCCTCGGCTTCGGCGCGCGTGCCGGCCTCGGCTGCGCTGCGCAGAATCTGGTCGCGCATGATGCGCGCGCGGAAACGGACGCGGTTCTCCGCGCGACCCTGCCAGTCGACTTCCATCGCCTCGAGGATGCGCGGGTGCTGGTAGAAACACACGAAGACGAGGGCGCGCACTCCCTGGTAGAGCAGCGACGGCGCGCTGCCGGCCCGCTCCCAGTGGTGCAGGTAGCGGGCCGCCGACTCCTCGTCCATCGAAGAGAACGTGCGGAAGCCTTCGCGAAACAGGAAAGGGCCGTACTCGAGAAGACGAAGGCCGAGCGGAAAGCTCAGTCGGGTCGGAGCGGGGAGATACTCGAGGAATCCGACGATCGACTGCAGGACGTCGGCATCCACGTCGACGTCGAACACGCCACCACGCGGCCGGATGACCGCGATCGCGTGTATCAGGATGCGCATCGATGTCTCGCCGAGCACGTCGTTGCCCTCTGCCCCGCCGCTGCTATATTCCCGGCGCGCTGATCGCGCCCTCTCGGGACGCACTGTCCGCAAATAGGAGCCCGCTCATGTCACAGCCCGGCGCCACTCTCAAGGAACTCGTCAGCCGCTCTGCACCCGATGCTGCCGAAATTGCTGCCTTTCTCGACGCGCTGTCGCTCGCCGACCGCATCGCGGCGGTGCGATCGCTGCAGGGAACCGGGCTTCAGGGCGCACTCTGGAAGGCGAGGGGCGGCGCGGCGCGCATCTCGACCGAAGACATGGTGCCTCGGGACTATCCTGTCCTTCGGCCTGTCATCTTTCACGGCAAGAACTCGCTGCCGGCCTTCACCGAGTTCCAGAAGATCTGCTTCCGGCCCGAGGAGCCCGACGCGGCCGACACGGCCTGGGGCTACAACGAGACGAGCATCCGGCAGCTCATCGGCCCCGGGTACTTCGTTCTTCACGACACGCCCGACGCGTCGCTCGGCGGCACGGCGTTCGACTACACGCGCCTTCCCGCGAAAGGGTTGCCGGCGTGGCCGGAAGTGAAGTCCAACATGGCGGGCATCACGCGCTTCATCTACGGCAACATGCTGGACTACATGAGGCGCGTCGCTTCCGACGTATTCATCGGCTCGGCCGTGCGCGGCGGCAAGGAGATGGGCAGCTACTTCGTCGTCGTCCGCGAGCTGCTCGGCGACTGAAAAATCGGGGACGGGAGCCGCGAGCTGGCGAGCGGCGAGACCGACCTCCGTACCGG
>CAYYVZ010000454.1:0-3531 GCA_964475235.1 uncultured Myxococcales bacterium
GACCCATGGCTGACGCGAAGACATCGAAGCCGCCCATCGTCGTCTCGGGCACTCGCCCGACGGGCGCGCTGCATCTCGGGCACCTGAACGGCGCGCTCAAGAACTGGGTCCAGCTCCAGTCCGCGTCGCCGTGCTACTTCTTCGTCGCCGACTGGCACGCGCTGACGACCGACTACGAGAACCCGAAGAGCATCCGCGAGAACACGCACGAGATGATCCTCGACTGGCTGGCGGTCGGACTCGATCCCGAGCGCGCGGTGATCTTCCGCCAGTCGGAAGTGCCGGAGCACGCGGAGCTTCATCTGCTCTTCTCGATGATCATCCCGCTGCCGTGGCTCGAGCGCGTGCCGACGTACAGGGAGCAGCAGGAGCAGCTCGAGGGCCGCGATCTTTCGACGTACGGGTTCCTCGGCTATCCGCTGCTGCAGGCGGCCGACATCCTCATCTACAAGGCCGGCGCCGTGCCTGTCGGCGAAGACCAGCTTCCCCACGTCGAACTCACGCGCGAAGTTGCGCGCCGTTTCAACCGCCTCTACGGCGACGTGTTTCCGGAGCCGAAGGGCCTCGTCGTCGAAGCCGCGCGCGTGCCGGGCACCGACGGTCGCAAGATGAGCAAGAGCTACGGCAATGCGGTCGCGCTCACGGACGACGCCGACGCGGTTTACCAGAAGCTCGTGCGCATGGTGACGGATCCGCGCCGCGTGCGTCGTACCGACCCAGGCGATCCGAAGGACTGTCCGGCCTTTCGTCTTCACGAGATCTACTGCACGCCCGAAGAGCGCGAGGAGCTGTCGAAGGGCTGCCGCACGGCTTCGATCGGCTGCGTGGACTGCAAGAAGGTCATGATCGGGCACGTGCAGGCCGAGCTCGCGCCGATCCAGCAGAGGCGCAGCGCGCTGGCCGCGCGCAAGGACGTCGTCGCGGACGTGCTGGCCGACGGGCGCCGCCGGGCGGCCGAAGCCGCCGAGAAGACCATGGCCGAAGTGCGCGAGGGGATGGGACTCTGATGTCGACGCCGGCCTACACCGTAAGGCTCAGCGCCTTCGAGGGGCCCCTCGACCTGCTCCTGCATCTGGTCCGCTCGAACGAGCTCGACATCTATCACCTGCCGATCGCGCAGATCACCGACCAGTACGTCGCCTACATCAACATGTTCGAGGAGCTCAACCTCGACATCGCGGGCGAGTACCTGCTGATGGCGGCCTCGCTCATGTACATGAAGTCGCGCCTGCTGTTGCCGCGCGACGACGACGAAGAAGACGAACAGGACGAGGAAGTCGCCGATCTCGTGCGCCAGCTCGCCGAGTACCAGCGCTACAGCGAGGCAGCCGACGCGCTTCGGGACCGCCTGCTGCTCGACCGCGACGTCTTCCGGCGCCAGCCGACCGCTCCCGAAGGCGAGCCCGAGGACGTTCCGCTTCGCCGCCTCGACCAGGCCGACCTCTTCGAAGCGCTGCGTCGCGTGCTCGCGAAGGCCGCCGCCAGAAGGCCGCACACCGTCAGCCGCGAGGAGTTCACCGTCGCCGACGCCGTGCGGTCGATGATCCGGCGGCTCCGGAGCGACGGTCGCACCGAGTTCCAGGACCTCTTCGACGTCGAGGCGCCGCGCGGCCTCATCATCGCCACTTTCCTCGGCCTGCTCGAAATGGTGAAGAACGGCATCATCGCCGCCGAGCAGGAGGGGCGCTTCGGCCCGATCTGGGTGCGGCTCCTCAACGAGGACGTCGACGAGACGATCGCGAGCCTCACCGAGATGTACGGGCCGGGCAGTGCCGCAGGCGAAGGTTTCGAGGGCGAAGGCGAGGACGACGCGCAAGCCGAGAAGGCAGAGCTGGTCGAGCTCGCGGATGCGAGCGGAGAAGACGCAGAGGAGGCGGGGTCGTGAGCGAGAAGCAGAAGCGAGCAAAGGCTTCGGATGCCGAAAGCGCGGAGCTTTCCGCGGAAAGCCCGGTCGAAACGACGGGCGTGTGGCCGGTCGAGCGGCTGCGCCCTCTCGTGGAAGCGCTCGTGTTCGCAGCCGGCGATCCGCTGCCGGCGAAGAAAATGGTCGAGTTCATCGAAGGTTCCACGATCGAAGAAGTGAAGGCGACGCTCGCCGAGCTCGCGACCGAATACCTGACGCGCGGCACGCGCCTCGTCGAGGTCGCCGGCGGCTGGCAGATGCGCACGGCTCCCGAGCACCAGCGCTACGTGCGCAAGCTGTTCCGCGAGCGGCCGCACCGTCTCACGCGCGCGGCGACCGAGACCGTCGCGATCGTGGCGTACAAGCAGCCCGTCACGCGCCAGGAAGTCGAAGTGGTTCGCGGGGTCGATACCGGCGGGGTGCTCGAGTCCCTCGTCGAGAAGAGGCTCGTGAAGGTGGTCGGTCGCAAGGACGTCCCCGGCCGGCCACTCGTCTATGCGACCACGCAGGACTTCCTCGAGCTCTTCGGCTTGAAGAGCATCCGCGAGCTGCCGACGCTGCCCGAGCTCGGCCACGAGTTCGAGAGGATGTCGGAGCAGGGCGGTTTCCACGAAAGCGAGGAAGCGGAGATCCTTCCGCTGGAGGAAGGCGATGATGGCCGAGACCAGGAGCCGCGCCCCGAAGCGGGCGGCGCCGAAGACGACGAAGTCCAGAAAGACGAAGTCTGAGCCGTCCAGGACGAAGTCCGAGCCGAAGAAGAAGTCGCCGGCCGCGGAGCGCGAAGGCATCCGGCTTCACGTCCTGCTCGCCCGTGCCGGCGTCGCGTCGCGGCGCGAGGCCGAGCGCCTCATCGCCGCCGGCGAAGTGAAGGTGAACGGCCGTACGGTGACCGAGCCCGGCGCCCATGCACGCGAAGGGATCGATCACGTGCGCGTCTCGGGTCGCCTGATCCACGGCGCGCAGAAGCTTCGTCACTACGCGTATCACAAGCCCGTGGGCTGCGTTTCGACCCTGCGCGATCCCGAAGGCCGATTCTGCATCGGCGACGTCGTGGCCGCGCTCGGCGTGCGCGGGCTGCACCCGGTCGGGCGTCTCGACTACCACAGCTCCGGCCTGCTCGTTCTCACGAACGACGGCGAGCTCACCGAGGGCCTCACGCACCCGCGCTTCCACGTCGAGAAACGCTACGCCGTCAAGGTGAGCCCGCGTCCGTCGCGCGAGGCCGTGGACGCGATGCGCGCCGGCGTGAATCTGCGCGGCGTGCGCACGGCGCCGGCTTTCGTTCGCGAGGTGCGCCACTCCGGCGACAAGAGCTGGTTCGACGTGCGCATCGCCGAAGGGCGCAACCAGCAGGTCCGGCGCATGTTCGAAGCAGTCGGGTCTCACGTAGAAAAGCTTCGTCGCGAAGCGGTGGGACCGCTGCTGCTCGGTGACCTCGAGCCGGGCGACGCGAGACCGCTCACGACGGCCGAGCTGCGCCAGCTCCGCGAAGCGATCGATGCCGCCAGCGCGACGCACACGGCGCGGCCCGCTCGAACTGGCCGCCCGGCGCCGCGCCGCACGGCGCGATGACGCACGTCTCGCCCGCGCGTCGCACATGTCCCGACGCATCTGCGCGATTCGCGCGG
>CAYYVZ010000455.1:0-3525 GCA_964475235.1 uncultured Myxococcales bacterium
GTCTCGTCGATCCGGCCGGCAACGTGGGCGCGCCGGCGGAAGACGCGGCCATTCTGCTCGCGCTTTCGACGCCCGTCACGAAGGTGGGCGGCGCGCAGATGGTCATCGACCCGGACGACCGCGTTCGCGGCCCCTTCGACATCGTCGCCGATCTCGGCAGCAACCCGCACGCGCCGACCCGCGACGTCCTCGTCTCGCCGTACCACGAGAGCTCGGCTCTCTGCGGGACGTGTCACGACGTGCTGAACCCCGTGTTCCAGAGGAACATGCTCGGCGAGTACGAGCTCTCCGCCGACGACACGAACGGCGATCCCGCCCTCGCGTTCCCCGAGCAGCAGACCTACTCCGAGTGGGCCAACAGCGCGTACGCCGCGGGCCCCGTCCTTGCCCCGCAGTTCGCCGGCGACGGCCACGGCGTGGACGGCGACGAAACGGTTTCGTCGTGCCAGAGCTGCCACATGCCGCGCATCGTCGGCAAGGACGCGAGCTCGGGCATCCTGCGCACCAACATGCCGCTCCACGAGATGGCCGGCGCCAACACGTTCGTGCCGACGATCATTCCGATGCACCCGGTCTTCGGCGCCGAGGTAGACGCCGACATCCTCGCCGAGGGTGTCGAGAAGGCGAAGCGAATGCTGCGCCGCGCGGCAACCGTGTCCGCGGAGATCGATTCCGGCGTCCTCACGGTTCACGTCGTCAACGAGAGCGGCCACAAGCTGCCCACCGGTTATCCGGACGGCCGTCGCATGTGGCTTCACGTGCGCGCGTTCGACGAGGACCGGAACGTCGTCTTCGAGTCCGGCCGCTACGTCTTCGAGGACGCGGAGCTGCTCGGCTACGAATCCACGCCGATGGACGACGACTACGACCCGAACCTGCACGTCTGGGAGACGCGCCAGGGCATGAGCGCCGACGTCGCGCTCGCGACCGCCAACATGGCGGGCGCCAGCTTCCACCTCGCGCTCAACAACGTGCGCGAGTTCGACAACCGCATCCCGCCGCGCGGCTTCACCAACGCCGCCTTCGAAGCCGTCGACGCCGAGCCGGTGGGTCAGGCCTACGCCGACGACCAGTACTGGGACGACGTCACCTACCCGGTCGGCCCGAGCGCGGTGCGCGCGGAAGTCATTCTCTACTACCAGACGACGTCGAAGGAGTACGTCGAGTTCCTGCGCGACGAGAACGTGACGAACATCGCCGGGCCCCTTCTCTACGATCTCTGGGAAGCCGCCGACAAGGGCCCGCCCGTCGAGATGGCGCGCGTCTTCGTCGAGACCGATGCGAAAACGCTCGCCGCCTGCCGCAAGAACATCGACAAGCTGCAGGCCAAGTATCTCAAAACCTACCTTTCGCAGTGGTCGGAGTGCTTCGCGGCCGAAGCCGGCAGTCTCGCCTGCGACGCGCCCGGCCTCGCCACTGCGATCGACGAAGGCCAGACGCGGCTGCGCGACCGGCTCGGCGGCGGCAGCGACAAGAGATGCGCGGGCGCAAGCCTCACGCCGTCCAGCCTCGGCCTCGGCAGCTACTGCCCGTCGCCGTGCGCGAGCGTCGTGCTGTTCGATCTTGGAGACGTTGCCGACTGTTCGATCTGCCTCGCGGAGGCGGTTGCCGATGCGGCGCTCGAAGCCGCCTACGGGGTCGAGCCTCCCGCGATTCCCGACTCCGTTCCGTTCGGTGCGTCGCTCGAGTGCCAGAAGGCGTTCGGCAGCGCCGCCACGCGCCTCGCTTCGACGTGGGCTTCGACGCTGCTCAAGTGCGAGGGCGCGAACGCGAGCGGCAAGAACGACCCGCCGGTCGACTGCTCGCTCGACCCGTCCGGCAAGATCACCAAAGCCCAGGATTCCGCCGAAGACCGGATCTCGGCGTGCACGACGTACACGGAAATCGAAGGCTGCGCAGAAACGGTGGGCAGCAACGCCCTGAAGTACCAGTGCGTCGAGGATGCGATCGGCGACGTCGTGCCGGCCTATCCGGGAGCGGCCTACCCGTGAGCGCCGGGAAGAAACGGCCGAGCGGCCGAATGGGAGCGGTTGCGATCATGAATACTGCCCTACGCGCGGCCGCGGCACTCGCGACGGTGCTGCTCGGCGCCGGCGCATCCGACGCCCGCCCTGTCTTCTTCGAGAATTTCAAATCCCACTACGCGATACCCGACGGCGGCAACCTCGACGCCTGCGGCGTCTGCCACATCAAGTGGACCGGCACCGGGGCGCGCAACCCGTACGGCCAGTCGGTCGAACAGCAGCTCTATCTCGGCAAGAACATCATCCCCGCACTCGACGACGCGGGTCCGATGGATCCGGACGGCGACGGATATTCGAGCGTGGACGAGATCGTCACTTACATGACGCTGCCGGGATACAACTGCGAGAATTTCGTGGACGCGCAGAACGCGCCCACCGGCTACGACGAGTACATCACTCCGCTCGTCCCGACGTGCCTCGATCCCCTCGACATCCGCGTGAGCCCCGAGAGCACCGGCACGATCATCTACGTGGGCGAGACGAAAGTCCTCGACATCACGGTCTTCAACAACGGCAGCGACGACCCGATCAACGTCACCTCCTACTCGCTGCTGCCCGGTGCGCCGGCTTCGCTCGTCGCCTCGGGCCCCGTCGCGCCGTTCTCGATTCCCGTCGGCGACAGCGAAACGATCCAGCTCACGTTCACGCCGCTGGCGCCCGTCGCCGCCAGCGCAACGCTGCGTATCGAGTCGAACGATCCGGACGAAGGGACGATCGACATTCCGGTCTCGGTATTCGGAGTCGCGGATCCGACCGCCCCCGGAGCCGAGCGCGCGCCCTGCCACGCGGCCATGCAGAAGGTAATGGCAAAGTACGCGAAGACGCAGCTCCGCGTCTGGAGCGATTGCTACCTGGAAGAGCTCGCGGGCCGCGCGTGCGACACCGGCGCTCGCGACCTCCGTCTCGCCAAGGCCTTCACCAAGGTGACGGCCGCGATCGGCGGCGAGAAAGACACCGTCTGCGCGAACGCCGGCCTCACCAGAATCACGCTCGGATTCCCGGCCGACTGCGCGCCGGGCTGCGAGGAAGTGAGCGTGCTCGGAATCAGCGACATCCCGACGTGTCTCGCCTGCGTGCAGGACCTCGTGATGGAAGGCGCGCTGCGCGACGGCCTCGGCACGGCCCCGCCCGACCTTCCCCCGGCCGTCATCTCCGACAGCGACGCCTACTCGTGCCAGCGGCGCATCATGAAGGCGCTGCAGAAGGGCCTGCTGCGGATGAATGCCGCCCTGGCCGAGTGCGAGCTAGCGGCCATGTCGATCGACGGGCCTGAGGGCGCCTGCGAGACCAGCCTCTCCACGGTTCTCGACGAGTTGCGCGCCGACATCGATGCGGCGGCCGAAAAGTGCCCCGAGATGCCGGACCCGCTCGGTTGCCTCTCCGAAGGCATGTCTCCGGATCCGGAGTGTCTCGGCAACGCCGCCCAGTCGCTCGCCGACCAGCTCACCGACGCGATCCTCGCGATCACCGAGCCCTGAGCGAGAAACCCGGGACGGGTACA
>CAYYVZ010000456.1:0-3510 GCA_964475235.1 uncultured Myxococcales bacterium
GCTGGCGCTCTACGCCGCTGCTGGCAAAGGAGCCGATGAGCGACCCAAAGTAGTCGTTTTCATTGACGACTTGGATCGTTGCGAAGCTCCGAAAGCGGCAGAGCTACTGCAGAGTTTGCACCTGCTCGTTACGTTCGAGGATGCAAGCGAGAGCGTCGAAGAGTCCCCGTGGACGAGACTTCTTGCTCTCTTGCGACCTTGGCGCGCGCGCATCGAACTTCGCGAGCCTGATCTAATCTTCGTGGTGGGAATGGATCGAATAAAGGTTGCAGCGGCAGTGGCGGCGAAGCACGAGAAGTTGCTTCCGGTTCTCTACGAGGAGGGTGCGAAGGGCCAGCATGCCCGTCTCATTCGGTTACGATTCGGAAATGAGTTTCTGGAGAAGTTCGTCAACCTCACGTTGCATATCCCGTCGATGAATGGTCCCGATCTAGAGCAGTACGCCCGTCAGATAACTGGATGGACACCGCCCGACTCAGATCAGCCAAAGTCAGATTTTCTTCAGATCGATTTTGCGCCTTTCGCGGGAGTCGGCTCGCGTGTTCGCGATGGTCGAGGCGGTGTCTCCGGGGAAGCGGGCAACGAGTCGCGGGATTCAGAGCCAAGGCTACAAAGAATCGAAGCTGTTCGGAGTGAAGTGGATGTTTCTCGTCTTATCAAGCCGTGGGCAACGACTGCTGCTCGAGTTCTGGACAACAACCCTCGGAAACTGAAACAGTTCGTCAATCTCTTTCGCCTACGCCTCTATCTTGCCGCCGCAGCCGATGTCCTCGTGCTCGACAACCACGCCATCGACGGAAAACTGACGTTTCATCAACTAGCGAAACTGGTCGCTCTAGAACTCGCCAACCCTGCAGCCATGGCCCACGTTCGTGACGGACAACACTCCTATCAGTCGTTGACTAGAGCGTTCCAGGGTCAGAATGACTGCTTAGACCTGGTGGAACTACGTTCAGGAGCACCGGAGTTCGACCTTAAGGCCGCCGACTTGGGATTGTACTTTCGATGGGCGGTTCCGACTCCGATTGAAGGTGAGGAACTGAAGCCGAACGCTACAATCCCCGAGTGAATTGCGAGTTCGTCACGTCCGGGTTCAGGCTCGACGCATTTCAAACTCAGCTCATCGAAAGCGGCTTCCTATTCAGACCGCTCACTTCTTCCCGATCGCAAACTTCCCCAGATACTCGTTCGGCTTGTGCCCGTCGTACGGAATGCCGTCGATGAAGTCGGAAGCCGGATGGTTCCTGAACCCGTCCGTCTCCGGAATGTCGCTCGCCGCCAGCTTTCCCTCGGCGACCAGCTCTTTGGCCGCCGCCGTCCAGACCTCGGGCAGATACACCTTCTTCGCGAGATCGAGGTACCACTCGTCCGGTTTGGCCTCGACCTGGCCCCAGCGACGGACCTGCGTCAGCCACCAGATGGCTCCGGACCAGTAGGGATACGTGGCGTTGTCGCGGAAGAAGAGGTCCCAGTCGGGCTCGTCGCGGATGTCGTCCTCGCCGTAGCCGAACTTGCCCTTGAGCATTCGTGAGACGATCGCGTAGTCGGCGCCGACGTACTCGGGGCGCGACAGGATCTTCGCGGCTTCGTCGCGGTTGTCCACGCTCGCGTCGAGCCACTTGCCGGCCTGTAGCAGCGCACGCACGATGGCCTTGAGAGAGTTCGGGTTCTTGTCGGCCCAGTCCTTGGTGACCCCGAAAACCTTGTCGGGAAGACCGCGGCTGTACCAGTAGCTCGACGTCACGGGGACGCCGATGCTGCGCACGCTGATCTGCGTGTGCCACGGGTCGTTCACGCAGACGCCCTGCACGGTTCCGGCAAGCAGCACGGCCGGCATCTGCGGCGGCGGCGTCACGGACAGGAGTACTTCTGCTTCCGTGGTCCCGTCCGTGTCCGTCGGAGTGTAGAAGCCGGGGTGAATGCCGCCTGCCGCGAGCCAGTAGCGCAGCGAGTAATTGTGGACGCCGACCGGGTAGGTCATCGCCATCTTGAACGGCTTGCCCTGGTTCTTGAACTCCTCGACAGCGGGCCTCATGGCCGTCGCGCTGATGGGATGCACCGGTTTTCCGTCGGGCTGGAGCGGAACGTGCGGCTTCATGAGGCCCCACACCTCGTTGGAAACGGAAATGCCGGCGCCGTTCTGGCTCATCACGTAGGGCACGACGATGTGGGCTTGGTGAGCAGGCCTTCGGTGTGGCCGAGCGGCGCCGGCGCCAGCATGTGCGAGCCGTCGAGCTCGCCGTCGATCACCCGGTCCATCAACGTCTTCCAGTTGGCCTGGGCCTCGAGCGTGACGAAGAGGCCCTCGGCGTCGAAGAAGCCTTTCTCCTTGGCGACGATGAGCGGCGCGCAGTCGGTGAGCTTGATGAAGCCGAGCTTGATTTCTTCCTTTTCGAGCGACGGCTTGGCAGCCGGCTTTTGCTCGAGAGTCGCGGCGCGCGCGTCTCCGGCGAACGCGAGAGCGGCGACCGCGGCCGTCGCCAGCGCGACGAGCGCACGATCCTTCCAGTCCACGGTCGCGTCTTTCTCCAGACCATTCCGCATCGAGAACCTCCGCCGCGCGTCGCGCGCTGAAAACGGAAACGCCGCTCGGCACGCACTCACCCCAGGACATCCAGGGAATGGTGCGCGCCGGCGGCGTTGCCGAGGAACCTTGGTCGAGCTGTTGCGAGCGTAGCCGTGAGGCGCTGCCCGATGCAGATCGGGGTGCATGGCGCGTGCCAGCACGACGCGGTGCAGGAAAGTGCTGCGCAAAAGCGGGCCGGAGCGGCGGGGCCACGGCGGTGGGGAACGCAGATGCATCGCGATTGGGCGCGCGCTGCTCAGTTGCGCAGCACACTCGCGCCGGGCGCGACTCCGCCGCGAGCTCTATGAAGGTCGAGCCCGAGCCGGCCTTTTCGTTTTCGGGTCCCGGGAACGCCGCTGCGGGTGGTCACCAGACCCGCACGAGCCGCAAATCGCGTCACGTGGTTCCATTCATGCCGATTTTGTCCCGGCCCCTGCGTCTGACTCTGCGTGACCGACGGTGCATCTGCGCGCAGGCTCGTCCGCTCCCCTGCCGACCCTGGGGGCGGCGAACGGAGCAAGCCCGTTCCCACGCGAGTGCGGCAATCTCGTCGCCGGTTTCTGCAGTTTTTCCCCGGAGGATTCTCGGATCCGGACTACCTGGAGAGCGAGCGCAACTACAAGTGGGAGACTCACCGGCGCTGGATGGCCGTTCTCGATCCGGCCGAGTTCCGGCGCCTCATCCGGCGGCGCGAGTTCGACGAGATCGCCTCCCGCGCGATCCGCGTCGAGCAGAGCTCGACCTGGAGCATGCTGTTCTCGTTCGAGAAGATGGCGCTGCGCGATGCGGTGCGATCCCGTGAAGGGGCGCAGCTTTTCGCCGACGGGCTCGACTACTTCCTGCACGGGCGCGGGCTGCTCGAGAACCGCTTCGACGCATGGGTGAACGTCGTGGACATGCTTCCGCGCAAACAGACGCGCGTGCTCACGTGGCCCGTCGTCACC
>CAYYVZ010000457.1:0-3425 GCA_964475235.1 uncultured Myxococcales bacterium
CCGCCGTAGGCCAAGGTGGCGAGTTCTGCGGGGCCGAGCCCCTGGTTCTCGAGCAGGTTCACCATCGGGTAGATTTCTCTCAGCTGGGCGTCCAGCAGGAACAGATCGACCTGCGGCCCGGGAACGTTCGTCACAACCAGGTTGTAGGGGCGCGAGCGCATCGACAGGCGCGCCGCGGTGGCGAGCAGGCGCCACGTCGTCATGTCGCTCACGCTCGCGAGGACCTGGGCGCCGAGGGCCTGCTTCGATTCCTTGAGTCGGTGCGTGGTGATGCGGATGCGCTCGAGACGGGCAACCGGATCGCCCTCGTCGACCGGAAGGTCCGTCATCCAGAGGGCGATGCGGTTTCCGAGGCTGCCGCGCTCGTCGACACTGCGCACGCTGACCGGCACGTTGGCACGGATGCGAAGCTCGTCCGGATCGACACCGCGCTGTAGCAGAAAGCGGCGCACGGCGCCCGACACCGTCGCCAGGACGACGTCGTTCACCGTGCCGCCGAGCACGTTCTTCACGGCCTTGATCTCGCCGAGGTCGAGACGAAGCCAGTCGAAGCGCCGGTGCGGGCCGATCGACGTATTCCAGGGTGTGGATGACGCCTGGCTGGCCGTCGAAGCCAGAGTCTCGGCCAGCCCTTCCACACCGTCGATCACGTCGCGCACGAGGCCGGCCGGGTCGCTGACGCGCGAGCCGAGCGAGAAGAGCGCGCTGACCGGCGCGCTGACCCCGCGCCACGCCTCGGCGATTGCGAGCGCCGGCGCCGTCGGCGCGGGACGCGGCACGAAGACCTTCGGCGGCTCGAATTCGTTCGACGCGAACGGGCTCAGCAGAACCGCGAGCAGATCGACTCCCGACATGCCGTCGATCATGCAGTGGTGGGTCTTCTGGATGATGGCGAAACGCTGGCCGTCTTCGAGCCCCTCGACGACCCAGAACTCCCACAGCGGTTTCGCACGGTCGATGCGCTGGGACTGGATGCGGCCGGCCAGCGCCTTGAGCTGATCCATCGTCCCCGGCCGCGGCAGACTCGTGTGCCGCACGTGGTAGGCGATGTTGAAGTGCTCGTCGTCGACCCATACCGGAAGGCGTCCGAACGGCACGTACGCGAGCCGCTGCCGATAGCGCGGAATCAGGTGAAGGCGCGATTCGACGTAGCTGCGAATCCTGTCGATGTCGACGCCGCCGGACGCGTTCGACAGCGAACCGTGGTCGAAGACCGAAGTCGCGGCGATGTGCATGTGCGCACCGCCGTTCTCGAGCTCCAGAAATGTATTGTCGGCGGCCGACAGCGGCTCGTACGCGAATCCCCCGCTCATGCTCCCCTCCGGAACCCCGTCGTCATTTCCGCTTCATCCGCGCGGCCGAGAAGCCCGGTCCGGCGGCCCGCCGCGAGTACGCCGATGGCGTCCACTCGCCGGATGGCGCGCTGGATCTCGCGCGAGAACGCGAGGCGGCGGTCGGCCAGCTCGTCCCCCTTCCCTTCCTCGAGCAGCTTGCGGTTGGCCGCGAGGCGGAGTGTGTTCTGGAACAGCACCTTCGAGACCGACTCCGCGCGCGTCACGCGCCGTTGCAGCTGGTACTGCTTGCCGAGCGCAAGGCACTGGGTGACGAACTTCGACTCGTCGAGCTTCGCTCCGGCCGGGATGCGTGCGAGCTGGTCGCCGGCGACACGATAAGCTTCCAGGAATGGCCTCAGCACGCGGTGCGAGTTGAACGGCTTGATCGCGAACAGGAGCTGCTCGGCGTCCTTGCCGCCCGCGCGCACCTTTTCCTCCCAGTCCGGGTCGTGCATCTCCATCTCGGCCTTCAGCTCCTCGCGGAAGTCGGCGCGGTCCGAGAAGAAGAACTCGAACTTGAGCAGGTCGCGCAACGCCAGCGCCTCGTTCCAGAAGACTTCCAGGCGGTCGCCGGACTCGGTCTCCATTGCTGCGACGAGCGCGACCTCGCCGATCGACCCCGTCACGAAAAAATGAATGACCGTGTTGCGATAGTACGAGGCCGTCAGGAACTCCTCGGAGCGTATCGTGTAGACCGCTTCCGGACCTTCGGTGAACACCGAGACGACGCCGTTCTCGACGAGGTGGTCGAGAACGCGCTTCACCTCTTCGGGCTTTCGAAGGTCCACGTCCTCGGTCGTCGGCAGCGCGCGGCGCTCGACGTAGGCGACGAGGTTCGTGAGCGCCGCGCAGGCTTCTTCGACGGACAGCGCACGGTCGCCGACGCCGAGCAGCGCGAGCGTCACGAGCGACGTCGGTGTGATCGGCGTCGCCTGATTGATGCGAACGCTCAGCTCGAACGCGAGCTTCTGCAGCGTGAGGTTCCGCTCGTCGGGATCGCCGGCGACCGCCGGTGCGGCGGCCTCGCCGTAGAAGTCGCGCAGGGAGAGCGGCTCGCCGAAGCGCACGTGAATGTCACCGTAGCGGCGCCTGAGCCGCCGCACGACCTTGAGGAACCAGGAGAAGCTCTCGCGCTCCTTTCCCCCGCCCTTCTGCTCGGCCACGTACTCGCCGACGTCCTGGATCTGGTCATAGGCGATCGACACCGGCAGCAGGACGACGTCCTCGCTCTTGCCGCGCTGCCACGCATCGACCACGTAGGCCAGCATGCCGAAGCGCGGCGGCAACAGCTTGCCCGATCGCGAGCGTCCGCCCTCGAGGTACCACTCCAGGGTGAAGCGCTTCTCGATGAGGTAGTCGATGTAGTGATGGAGCACGAACTTGTAGGTCGCGTTGTCCTTGAACGTGCGGCGGATGAAGAACACCCCCGCCCGCCGCATCAGCGGCCCGATCGGGAAGAAGTTCATGTTGATGCCGCCGGCGGTGTGGTTCGGCGGGTGCCCGTTCTCGTGCAGCACGTACTGGAGCACCAGGTGGTCGAGATTCGACTTGTGCGTCGGAAGGAACACGACCGGGTAGCGCTGGGCCGTCGCGTAGATGCTCTCGAGGCGCTCGCGGTCGTAGTGGATGTTCTCGCCGTAGCCGCGCCGGTACATCGCGCGGATCAGCCACGCGACGATATCGATGACGAACGGATCATGCGTCGCGGAAATCTCCGCGAGGTAGCGCGCGGCGTCAGCCGCGACCTTCTCCTCGGGCTTGCCGAGCTCGCGCGCGAGCCGCGCGATGCCGCCGCGGAACGCCGGCCGCGCGAGGATGTCCTGGCTGACGAGGCGCGGCACCTTGTACCGCGCCCCGCGAAGCCGGCGCTCCGATCGCTCGAGCGCGAGTGCCGCGCGGCGCGCGATGAACTCCGCGAGTCCCGTCGTCTCCGCCTCGTACTGGTGCCCGCTCTCGCGCCACGTGTCGCGAAGCTCGGATAGTCGCGCGGGCTCCCCGGCCACGATTCGGGCGCGTCCCGGATGGCGCGCCGCGATCAGGCGCTGGCGAAGTGGCCCGGGATCGCGCGCGTCCGACATCATCCGGAGGTCC
>CAYYVZ010000458.1:0-3424 GCA_964475235.1 uncultured Myxococcales bacterium
ACGCGCTGCTGATTCGCAGCGCGGGCCGCACCGACTTTCAGCAAGGCAGCGCGCAAACCCTCTATCGCTCGATCAAGGAGCGCATTTTCTCGCTGCCCGACGAGTGTCTTCTCTATCCCGGTCACGACTACGCCGGTCGCACGGTGACGACGGTGGACGAGGAGAAGCGCTGGAACCCGCGCATCGGCGGCGAGGCGAGCGAGAGCGACTTCGCGGGATACATGCAGAACCTCGGGCTTCCTCACCCGAAGCAGATCGACGTCGCGGTACCCGCCAACATGAAGTGCGGACGGCCGCAGCAGGCTGCGGCACCGGAGAAGCCCGAGTGGGCGCCCGTCGTCCACACCTTCTCGGGCGTGAACGAGATCGATCCGGTCTGGGTGGCCGAGCACCGCAGCCGCGTTACGCTACTCGACGTTCGCGAGCCGGCCGAGCTAACGGGCGATCTCGGCAAGGCCGACGGCATCGTGCACATCCCGCTCGGCGAGCTGCGGGCGCGCGCAGCGGAAGTTCCGCGCGACAAGCCTGTCGTCTGCCTCTGCCGTTCGGGGCGCCGCTCGGCACAGGCGTGTACGATCCTCGAGAAAGCCGGATTCACTGAAGTTGCGAACGCGGCCGGCGGCATGATCCGCTGGCGCGCGCTCGGGTTGTGATCCGCGTCCTGCTCGCGTCGCCGCTCGGCTTCCTCGTCGGACTGGCCGTCGGCGCCCTCGGGAGCGGCGGCTCCATTCTCGCTCTTCCCGTGCTCGTTCATGCCGCCGGCCAGTCGCCGCAGGACGCCACCGCGACCAGTTTGCTGCTCGTTGGCGTGGCTTCGCTCTCGGGTCTGCCCTCTCATTACCGGGCCGGTCGCGTAAGAGTCGGGCCCGGCGTTGCGTTCGGTCTTGCGGGTATCGGCGGATCGCTTGCCGGCACGGCGCTCGGTCGCCAGCTATCGCCCCACGTCCTGCTGCTCGCGTTCTCGGCTCTCATCCTGGTGGCGGCGTGGCGAATGCTTACGGCGTGTCCGACCTGCACGCGCTCCGGAGAGGAAGTCGCGCTTCGTGAGGGGCAGGCACCGGCAGCGTCGCCGGGAATCGGCGCGATGCGCGTCGCTGCATTGGCAGCGGCCGGAACCGGCGTCGGGTTCCTGACGGGTCTCTTCGGCGTCGGCGGCGGGTTCGTCGTGGTGCCCGTGCTCACGCTGCTGCTCGGTTACGCGATGCCGCAGGCGATCGGGACGTCGGTGCTCGTCGTCGCGATCAACGCGGCCGTGGCGCTGGCAGCGCGTCTCAGCTCGACGCACATCGACTGGTTCGTTGCCGGGACGTTCACCGCGATGGCGGTCGCGGGGGCGCTCACAGGTACGCGGATCGCCGGCCGCATCGACGCCGAGCGGAGCCTGCGCCTCTTCGCCGGGAGCCTCGTCGCCCTGGCCCTGTTTACTGCTGGCACGGCGATCTCCGACATGATCTGAGGCGACACAATGGAAAACTTCACCCCTTGGTCCTCGCTCGCAGGCGGCGTCCTGATCGGGCTGTCCGCTACGGCAATGCTTGCGCTCCTCGGTCGCATCGCCGGAGTGAGTGGAATCGTCGGCGGCCTGCTGAGCGGGGAGCGTCCGCTCGCGTGGCGCGCGATGTTCGTCGGCGGTCTCCTTGTGGGTGGATCGGTTATGTCGCTCGTCCAGCCCTCGTCGTTCGCGATGACGCTCGATCGGTCGGCGCCCGCGCTCGCCCTGGCAGGCCTGCTGGTCGGTTTCGGCTCCCGCCTCGGCAGCGGCTGTACGAGCGGGCACGGCGTCTGCGGCATCGCACGCGCGTCGAAACGGTCGGTTGTCGCGACGCTGGTGTTCATGACGACGGGCGCGCTGACGGCCCTCGTGGTCACGCAGGCGCTCGGAGGAAGGGTCTGATGGCTGCGCTCGTCGCCGCCTTCGCGTCCGGATTCGTCTTCGCGCTCGGGCTCGCGCTCGGCGGCATGACGCAGCCGTCGAAGGTCGTCGGGTTCCTCGACGTGACGGGCGCGTGGGATCCGAGCCTCGCGCTGGTGATGGGCGGTGCCCTCGGCACGCACGCGCTGCTGCGCACCTTCGTCCTGTCGAGGCCGCGGCCTCTGCTCGCCGCTTCGTTCCTCGTGCCTTCGCAAACCGATCTCGACGCGCGACTGCTCGGCGGAGCGGCGATCTTCGGCGTGGGGTGGGGGCTCGGCGGCTTCTGCCCGGGGCCTTCGCTGGCCGCGCTCGGCGCGGGCATGCCCGCCGCGCTCGTCGTCGTGCCTGCGATGCTTGCGGGGATGCTGCTGCACGATCGCTGGTACGCGCCGCGCTCCGACCGGCCGCATCCGACCGAGCAACTCGCGGCCGCGCGTTAGTTCCTCTGCCCGCGGGCGGCTTTCGAGTGATGGTTCCGATCCCAGACTAGCGATCGAGATCGACGCTGCGCAATCGCAGCGCATTCCCGATCACGCTCACGGAGGAAAGCGACATCGCGGCCGCCGCGAGTACCGGCGACGGCAGAATACCGAACCACGGATAGAGCAGCCCGGCCGCCACACCCACCGCGACGACGTTGTAGAAGAACGCGAAGAACAGGTTCTGCCGGATGTTCGCCATCGTCGCTTCCGACAGGCGCCGCGCGCGCGCAATGCCGAGAAGGTCTCCGCGCACCAGCGTGACGCCGGCGCTTTCCATCGCGACGTCGGTCCCCGTTCCCATGGCGATGCCGACATCGGCCGCGGCCAGCGCCGGCGCATCGTTCACGCCGTCACCGGCCATCGCGACGACGCGGCCGCCGGCGCGCAGCTTCTCGACGATCTCCTGTTTTCGTTCCGGCAGCACGCCGGCTTCCACGTCGGCGATGCCGAGACGGCGGGCTATCGCCTCGGCTGTCGCGCGATGGTCGCCGGTCACCATCACCACGCGCACGCCTTCGTCAGCGAGCTGGCGCAGGGCCTCCGGCGTCGTCGCCTTCACCGGATCGGCGATGGCAAGAACCCCTGCGACCGCTTCGGCGGCGGCGACGTAGACCACCGTGTTGCCGTCCGCACGAAGCTCGCGCGCCCTCGCGGCGAGCGCCGTCACGTCGAAGCCGGCAGCAGCGATCGACTCCTCGCTTCCGATGCGAACCTCGACGCCGGTCACGAGCGCACGCACACCCTTGCCGCTCTCGCTCGCGAAGCCGCTCGCAGGAAGAAGCGAAATCCCGCGCTCTCCGGCGGCGCGAACGACGGCCGCGGCCAGCGGATGCTCGCTGTCGCGCTCGGCGCTCGCGGCGAGCTGCAGCAGCTCGGGTTCACCCAGCCCCGGCGCGGGGACGACCGCTGTAACGGCCGGGCGCCCCTCGGTGAGCGTCCCCGTCTTGTCGACCGCGAGCGTGTCGACACGCTCCATGCGCTCGAGCGCCTCGGCGCTGCGCAGCAGGATGCCCGCGGTCGCGCCGCGGCC
>CAYYVZ010000459.1:0-3413 GCA_964475235.1 uncultured Myxococcales bacterium
GTCTGCGTGCTCGCGAGCATGCTCGTCGCCACGCGCCTCGTGTACGCCCTGGGTCGGGACAACATGCTTCCCGGCTCGCGGGTGCTACGACGAGTCTCCGCCACGCACAAAGTGCCGACGTACGCCGTGTGGGCGACGGGACTGGTATCGCTCGCGCTGCTACTGTCGGCGCTCGCCAACGAGCAGACCTTCTCCTACATCGTCGGAATGTCGGCACTCGGATTCTTCGGCGTCTACCTACTCACGACGGCCGGACTCGTCGTCGCCAATGCCCGCAAGCAGATCCCGCAGGGTGCTGCGGGGGTCTTCGACCTCGGCCGCATGCGGTTGCCGGTCTACATCCTGGGGCTGGTGGTTTTCGGGTCGGTCATGTCGGCGCTGCTGTTCCTGCCCGACTTCCGTGCCAACGCCGTCGTGTTCGTTGTGACGATGGGGCTGGCCGGCGTCTGGTGGCTGGTCGTTCTGAGAGGGCGCATCGCCCGCTCCGATGCAGGACCGAAGTACGCCCTGGCGACCGCAGAACGCCAGGACGCCGCCGCTGCGACGTCCTGAGGTTCATTCACGACCACCGTTGAGCACCGTTGAGACCAAGACCCCATTCGGGTCTTGGTCTCAACGCGTTTCCTACTCGCACGCACGAAACATAGGTAAACCCTCTGGCCCACCTCGGAAATCACTGTCTGGTCCGACGGCTGGGCAGTGCCTACCGTGAATGTCATGCGTTATTCGACTCCTCTTCTCGACCGCCTGCAGGGCAGGTTCCGGCATCTCAAGCGCCCCCTCGTCGACGCGCCAGCCGCGCAGCGGGACCCGGCCGTGATCGACACCGTCACCACGATGCTCCGCGACATCGAGGCCAGGGGTCTCGACGCCGTCCGCGATTTCAGCCGGGCGCTCGACCACGACGACCGCCATGACTTCGAACTGTCGCCGCGCGACGTCGCCACGAGCGGCGACCGCCTGCCTCGAAACCTCAGGGAGGCGATCGAACTGGGTTCGCAGCGCACCAGCGCGTTCGCGCGCGAACAGCGTTCGCACCTCGTCGGATTCGAGACCGAGCTGTGCCCCGGCCTGGTCACCGGAACCCGCTACGTCCCCGTGGCGCGCGTGGGCGCCTACCTCCCCGCAGGCCGGTTCCCGCTGACCGCGTCGGCCTTCATGACGGTAGGCGTCGCGAAGGTGGCGGGCGTGTCGACGGTGCTCGCCTGCACGCCGCCTCAGCCCGACGGCAGCGCGAACGACGCCGTCGTCTACGCGGCGCACGTGTCGGGAGTCGACCGCGTCTTCGTGCTCGGAGGCGTGCAAGCGTTGGCCGCCATGGCGTTCGGGCTCCTCGGCGAGCTCCCCGTCGACATGCTCGTGGGCGCGGGCAACGCCTACGTCGCTGAGGCGAAGCGACAGCTCTTCGGCACAGTGGCCATCGACCTGCTGGCCGGCCCCTCGGAGGTCGCGGTGCTGTCCGACGAGACGGCCGACCCCGAGATCGTCGCCGCCGATTTGCTCGGACAGGCCGAGCACGGCACGAATTCGCCTGCCGCCCTGGTCACTACGTCGGAAGAACACGGGCTCGCGGTGATCGCGGCGGTGGAGCGGCAGCTGGAAAGCCTGTCCACCGAGCCGATCGCCGGGCCCGCCTGGCGGGACTTCGGTGTGGTGACGGTCGCCGACGATCGCGAGATCGCCGCGCTGCTGATGGACGACCTCGCGCCAGAGCACCTGGAGGTCATCACCGCCGACGACGGTTGGTATCACGACCGGCTGCAGAACTACGGGTCCATCTTCCTCGGGCCGTGGAGTACGGTCGCCTACTCCGACAAGGGCATGGCGGGCACCAACCACGTCCTCCCGACGGCCGGCGGCGCAAAGCACAGTGCCGGACTGTCGGTGTCGCGGTACCTCAAGCCGCTGACCTATCAGCGCGTCACCCGAGAAGCCACGCCTGCGCTCGCCAACGCCGTCCAGGTCATCTCCGATTCCGAGGGCATGGCCGCCCACAGCGCGACCGCCACGCGCAGACTCGCCATCTACGCCGAGACCGTGGGCGCGGAGTAGGAGGATGAGCGACGTGGATCAGACTCTCGTCGTCGGCGCCGTCCAGATGGCACCCGTCTTCCTCGACCGCACGGCTACGCTCGACAAGGTCGAACGGTACGTCGACGAGGCCGGTGCGAGCGGGTGCCGTCTCGTCGCTTTCGGGGAGACGCTCGTGCCCGGCTACCCGTTCTGGCTGGGGCGCACCGACGGGGCCAGGTTCAACTCCGAGCTGCAGCGGGACATCCATTCGCTGTACCTGAGGGAAGCGGTTCAGATCGAGGCCGGCCATCTCGACGGCGTGCGGGATGCCGCTCGGCGCAACGGCACTACGGTCGTGCTCGGCGTCGCCGAGCGCCCCGCCGACCGTGGCGGCCACAGCATCTACTGTTCGGCAGTGACGATCGATGCGCGCGGTGACGTGGCTTCCGTGCACCGAAAGCTCACTCCCACCTACGAAGAGCGACTGAGCTGGGCCAGCGGTGACGGCCACGGACTCGTCACGCACGAGCTGCCGCCGTTCACCGTCGGCTCGCTCAACTGCTGGGAGAACTGGATGCCGTTGTCGCGTGCCGCCCTATACTCCCAGGGCGAGGATCTGCACGTCGCGCTGTGGCCGGGCGATGTCTACGACACCGCGGACGCCACCCGGTTCATCGCGCTCGAATCGCGGTCCTACGTCATCTCCGTGTCCGGCGTACTTCGCCGCGAGCACGTCCCCGACTTCATGCCGGGCGCGGACATGATGCGTGAGGCGAGCGACGAACGCATCAGCACCGGCGGGACGTGCATCGCCGCGCCCGACGGAAGCTGGGTGATCGAACCGATCGCTGACACCGAGGGCTTGACGGTCGCGACACTCGACCACGGTCAAGTGCGCCGTGAGCGCCAGAACTTCGATCCGTCAGGCCATTACGGTCGTCCCGACGTGACCAGACTCGTCGTCGACCGTCGGCGGCAGGCACTGGCGGCCTTCACGGACTGACCTACGTGCGCGATACGAAGCGATGAATTGCTTCGCTTGCGATCCTGGATTCCGGGTCGCGGAAGTCGGGACGCTCGGCGCCTGATTGTCGACCGGCACTTTCGAGCGAGCCCAAATAATGGAGCGATGTAACGGATTTCGAGGAGAAGCCATGAGCGGTGTCGACCGATTCGACGCAGTCGTGATAGGCGGCGGCCCCGGCGGTGCGACCGCGGCTGTTCGTCTCGCGGCCCACGGGCTCGCCGTCGCCCTCATCGAAGACCGGCTGGTCGGCGGGGAATGCCACTACTGGGCGTGCAATCCGACCAAGACGCTGATCCGGCCCATCGAAGTTCTCCGGCTCGCCACAGCGGTTCCCGGCGTCCGGGAGGTCGTGACCAGCCAGAGCGTGGACGTC
>CAYYVZ010000460.1:0-3399 GCA_964475235.1 uncultured Myxococcales bacterium
GGCGGAGGCGGGGGAGGCGGCACCGGAGTCAGCGTGAGCGCGGTCTGCTTCGTCACGCCGTTGTAGGTGGCAGAGATCGTCGCGGCCGTAGACGACGTCACCACGGACGTCGCGATCGAGAACGTAGCCGACACGGCTCCTGCCGCCACCGTCGCGCTCGCTGGGATCGCAACGTTAGGGCTCGCCGTCGAGAGGGAAACGACGGCGCCGCCCGACGGCGCGAGCCCGGTCAGCGTCACGGTTCCGGTTGAAGCGTTGCCGCCCACAACGGGATTCGGACTCGCCGAAACGGAGCTGAGCGACGCCGGCCCCGTCGGCGGGTTCCACCCGAGCTGCACCACTTCGAAGTCGCTCGCCGACAGCAGAGCGAATGCCGGATTCAGCACGTCGTTGTTCCAGCGCGTGTCGAACGTGCCGGTGATGTACATGTCGCTGCCATTGTCGGCGACGATGAGTCCGTACTTCTGCATCGCGCGGAAGATCTTGCGCACGTTCGCGTTCGACGTGCGCAGCACCGGATCCTGTCCGTTGACGAGGGGCTTCAGGCGCAGCCTCGCACCCATCGGCAGCGCGCCGGCCGTGCTGCCGGCGCGGTGCGAGCCCGGATACACGTAGCCGTTGGTCGCGCGCACGGTGACGCGGAATGCGTGGTTGATCTCCGTGATCGCGGGATCGAACGTCTCGTCCCAGCGAACGAGGCCCGGGAAGATCGCAAGGCCTGCAGCGTCGGCCGACGTCCATCCGTCGGGACGGCGGTCGCTCGTGTTCATGTCGAAGAACGCACCCGAGCCTGCGTACCAGCGGCTCTGGCTCGTATTGTAATAGACGTTGTAGAGCTCGTAGAGGTGCTTGTTCGCGCAGTCGATCATCAGGAGATGACGATCGCTCGAGCTGCGCTGGTCGACGTTGGCGGGCGCGCCGCCTTCGACCCAGTGAGGCTGGGTGATGGCCTCGTCGGGGATCGGGTAGAACGGGATGCCCTGGCCCGTGCTCATGTCGACGCCGTCGCTCTCGTCCCAGTACTGGAACGTGACGGCGCGCGGCGTCTGCGTACCGCTGACGATAGCGTAGGGCATGCCGTAGATCCCCACGCTGCCAGGCGACTCTTCGCCGCCGAAGTCGGGGTGCAGACGGCGCGTGCCGCCGTTGTTGATGAAGTTGATGTAGCTCTGGGAATTGGTGTCGGTGGGCGCCGAGCTGATGTCGAGGTTCCACCAGTTGTCCGCGGGGAAGACGGGGAGGGGACCCGGCGGCGGCGCGCCCTGGACCGGCAGCGTGGGCGGGCACTGAGCGGAGGCGATGCCGGCCGTTGCGAGGGCGGCGGCCACGGCCAGGCCGATGACCGTGCGAAAGCTGCGTTGACGGTGTGCGCCGGCGGCGGCGATAGCAATGGAAGCCGGACGCGTCTCGCACGCGCCGGCAGAACGAAATCCTGTCATGGAAGTCCCTCCCCCGACGACCCCCTACAAACCAGACCCGGGCCGCTGCCCACCTACCCGAGGCGAGCGCAGACGGGTGTGCGCGCGAAAAGCGGCCATGCGCCGCGCAGCATCGGGAATGCGGAATGAGACGCGGGATGCCCGGGACGGCCGGGTTCGAGCGACGGGAGAGGGCCCGGCGGAGATCTTGCAGAGGCGCACGGCGAGCCGGAACGCTCGCATAGCTGCGATGGTTTGAAGCACATCCTCTCCGGGGTGGGGCGCCGGTTCGACGGGATCCGTATGCGCTCGCCACCCGGTGGCGTCTTGTCGGACGAATCGCCTTGCACCACCGGCAACATCGCGCACAGCTTCCATGGAGATGTGCGCGCGACTACAGGCCCTCTCCCGGAAGCTCTTCGAGCCCGTCGACATCGCGCCGCTGGTTTACCTGCGCATCGTCTTCGGATGCGTGATGCTCTGGGAGGTCTATCGCTACTTCGACCATGGCTGGATCGAGCGGTACTACTCTCCCTCCGACTTCCACTTCACCTACTACGGATTCGAATGGGTCAGGCCCTGGCCCGGCCAGGGGATGCACCTGCATTTCGCGGCGCTCGGGCTCGCCGCAGCATGCATTGCGACGGGATTGTTCTATCGGGTCGCCGCGGCGGCCTTTTTTCTGGGGTTCACCTACGTCTTTCTTCTCGAGGAAGCGCACTATCTCAATCACTTCTATCTGGTCTGCCTGATCGGCTTCCTCCTGATCTTCGTTCCCGCCGGAAAGAGCTGTTCGCTGGACGTTGCGCTCGGGCGAACGAGGCGATCGGATTTCGCGCCCGCATGGTCGCTCTGGCTGCTTCGAGCGCAGATCGGCTTCCCGTACCTTTTCGGCGCAGTCGCAAAGATGAACGCCGACTGGTTTCAGGGCGAACCGATGAGAATGTGGCTGGCGAGGCGCGCGGACTATCCCGTGCTCGGCAACTTCGTGCACGAGGAGCCGCTCGTCTGGTTCTTCACGATCGGAGGAGTGCTGCTCGACCTGCTGATCGTGCCGTGCCTGCTCTGGCAGCGAACGCGCATACCGGCATTGCTCGCGGCGACGAGCTTCCACCTGCTCAACGCCTGGATCTTCCGCATCGGCATCTTCCCATGGCTGATGCTGGCCTCGTCGCTCGTGTTCGTTCCGCCGGAATGGTCGCGGCGCGTGCTGCAACTTCTGCGACTGCCGATCGGCAGCCGTCCCGTCGAGCATGACGAGCCTGCGCGTACGACCGGCACGCGCATGATTCCGCTGCTGGTCACGGGCTACGTCGCCGTGCAGTTGCTGCTGCCGTTCCGCCACTTCCTGTATCCGGGGAACGTCAGCTGGACCGAGGAAGGACACCGCTTCTCCTGGCACATGAAGCTTCGCAACAAGGACGGCGACCTCCGCTTTGTCGTTCGCGATCCCGAGTCGGGGCGGAAGTGGACCGTCGATCCGGCGAAGCGCTTGCCCGGCTGGCAGCTCGGAATGATCCGCACGCACCCCGAGATGATCCTGCAGTACGGCCACCATCTGGCCGAGCGAAGTCGCAGCAAGGGGTTCAGCCTCGTCGAGGTAAGGGCACGCTCGCGTGCCTCGCTGAACGGCCGCCGACGGCAGCCGCTCGTCGATCCGATGGTCGACCTCACGAAGGAGCGCCGCAGTCTGTGGCCCGCTCGCTGGATCCTGCCGTTGTCGGAGCCGCTGCGCTCGACCTCTTCCCGCAAGCGGCGCTGAAGGGCGGTCGGGTAGTCGCGGCGGTGGGGCGAAACGAAAAGGCCCCGCCTCCGACGTTGTCGAAGGCGGGGCCTTTGCTGGGTCGTAGTCCGGCAGGATGCCGTAGGACGAGGGGAGGACGCTCGGCGCGCCTCCCCTCGTCTGTCTACATCGTCGACGTAGTCGTACTGGTCGTGGTCGTCGTGGTGGCCGGGATCATGCACTGCTGGCCGCAATGCA
>CAYYVZ010000461.1:0-3396 GCA_964475235.1 uncultured Myxococcales bacterium
GATACCTTCATCGACACGGCCGAGCTCAGCGTCATGGGTTTTGCCGAGCTCGGCCGCGAGGTCGGACGCGTGCTCGGCGCGTGGCGCACGCTTCGGCGCGAGCTCCAGAGCGGGAGACCCGACCTCTTCGTCCCGATCGACTTCCCCGACTTCAACCTTCCGCTCTGCAGGACCGCCTACAAGGCGCACGTGCCGGTCTTCTACTACGTGAGCCCCCAGGTCTGGGCGTGGCGGCGCGGGCGCATCGACACGATCGCGCGCACCGTCTCGTCGATGCTCGTGCTGTTTCCGTTCGAGGCCGAGATCTACCGCGAGCACGGCGTGGACGCGCACTTCGTCGGTCATCCGCTGGTCGAGGACGTCGCGGCGTCGCGGCCTCGCGCCGAGGTGCGCCGCGAGCTCGGCGTCGGCGCGGACGAGCGGCTGATTGCGCTGCTGCCCGGCAGCCGCCGGCGCGAGGTCGAGGTCATGCTGCCGCCGATGGTCGAAGCGGTCTCCATGCTGGGTCCCGGCGTGCGGGCGGTGGTCGCCGAGGCTCCGTCGCTCGCCCCCGGCCTCGTCGAAGGAGTGCTTCGGAAGGCGGCAGGAGGGGCTTCCGAACGGATCGCGTGCCGGCGCGGCGAGGCCTACAATCTGCTCGGTGCGGCCGACGCGGCCTTCGTGACTTCGGGCACCGCGACGCTCGAAGCCGCGCTCGTCGGCTGCCCCATGGTGGTCGCCTACCGGATGTCTGCCTTCAGCTATGCCCTCGCGCGCCGGCTCGTGAAGGTTCCCTTCATCGCGATGCCGAACCTGCTGCTCGGCCGCCGCGTCGTGCCCGAGCTGGTGCAGCACGACGCCGATGCCGCCGGCATCGCGCGTGAAGCGAAACGAATTCTGTCCGACGACGCCGAGCGTGCACGCATGCTCGCCGATTTCGCCGAGATCCGCGCCATCCTCGCACGGCCCGGCGCCGCCGACGCCGCCGCTTCGCTGGCACTGGAGCTGCTCCAGTGAGCGCGCGCGCGATCATCGGCCGGCTGCTGGTCTTCCTGAGACCCTACGTGTGGCCCCAGTTCGGCGGTGCGCTCGTCTGCATGATCGCCTACAGCGCGATGTCGGGTGCGGTGCCCTGGCTCGTGCGCAGCCTCATCGACGATGTCTTCGCGGCCAGGGACGAGCGCATGCTTTCCATGCTGCCGGCCCTCATCGTCGTCGTGTTCGTCGTGCGCGCGGCCGTGAACTTCGGGCAGGCCTATCTCGGCGAGTGGGTCGGCGAGAGCATCGTCTACGACCTGCGCGGACAGCTTCAGCAGAAAGTGCAGCGCCTGCCCGTGTCGTTCTTCGACCGTACTCCGTCGGCCCAGGTCGTCTCGCGCATGACGAGCGACGTGCTGCTGGTCCGGCAGGCGCTGACGGACGGAGCCGCGTCGGTCATCCGCGACGTCACGACGATGGTCGTGCTCGTCTGCGTCGCCTTCTGGCTGGACACGACACTGGCCGTCGTCGCGTTCCTGGTTTTGCCGGCCATCGTGCTGCCGCTTTCGGCGCTGTCGAGGAAGATGCGAAGCCTCGCGCGTCGCGGCCTCGACACGCTCGGCGGCCTCACGGGACTGCTGCTCGAGACGGTGCAGAACGCGCGCGTGGTCAAGGCCTTCGGCATGCAGGAGTACGAGCGCCTTCGCTTCGAAGGGGAGAACCGGCGGCTGCGGCGCCTGCACCTTCGTGCGGCGCGCATCGGCGCGTTCTCGGCGCCGATGGTGGAGGTGCTTTCGGCTCTCGGGATCGCGGGTGCGCTCTGGTACGGAGGCGTGTCGGTGTTCGCGGGCGGACGCACCGCGGGCGGGTTCCTCGCGTTCATGACGACGCTGGTGCTCATCTACGAACCGTTCAAGAAGCTCGCGCGCACGAACAACACGCTTCAGGCCGGCCTCGGCGCGGCCGAACGGGTTTTCGCGCTGCTCGACCATCCGGAGGAGGATTCCGTCGCCGGCCGCACGGGCGTCGATGCTCCCGCGCCTTACGGCTGGAAGAAGGACCGTCACCTCGCGCTCGTCACGGGCAGCCGCGGCGGCGTTCCGGGCGCGTTGCGGGAGTCGATCCGCTTCGAGAACGTGAGCTTCACGTACAGTACCGTCGAGGTGCTTCACGGGGTCGACTTCGAGATCCGGGCGGGCGAGGTCGTGGCCCTCGTGGGCCCCTCCGGCAGCGGCAAGAGCACGATCGCCGACCTGATCCCGCGCTTCTACGAGGTGACGGCCGGCCGCATCACGCTCGACGGTCGCGACGTGCGCGACATTCCCCTCGAAGACCTGCGCGCTCGCATCGCGGTGGTCACGCAGCACACCTTCCTCTTCAACGACACCGTGCGCGCGAACATCGCCTACGGCCGCGCCGACCAGGGCGAAGAGGCGCTCGTGGCGGCGGCAAAGGCCGCCAACGCGCACGAGTTCATCGAGAAGCTGCCGGAAGGCTACGACACCGTGATCGGCGAGATGGGCGTTCAGCTCTCGGGTGGACAGCGCCAGCGCCTGGCCATTGCGAGAGCCCTGCTCAAGGACGCGCCGATCCTGATTCTCGACGAGGCGACGAGCGCACTCGACTCCGAGTCCGAGCGTGCGGTCCAGGAAGCCGTCGCCCACCTCATGGCTGGGCGCACGACTCTGGTAATCGCCCACAGGCTTTCCACCATTCGCCGCGCCGGCCGCATTCACGTCGTCGAAGACGGCCGCATCGTCGAGTCGGGAACGCACGGCGAGCTGATGGAGGGTGCGGCGCTCTACAAGCGCCTGCACCAGATGCAGCTGGTCGAGGACGTCGCATGAGCAAGGTCGCGAGGCCGCGGGGCCTCCGGCGCTTCGAACCGATCGCACGCCTCGAGGTCGCGGCGGCCGCCTTCGCCATTCGCACGGTGCTCCGCCTGCTCGCGGCAACCGTGCGCTGGACGCGCGAGGGAACCGCCGAGCTCGAAAGCGCGTGGGCTTCGGGACGTCCCGTGCTCATGGCCTTCTGGCACGGACGCTCGATCATGCTGCCTTTCGTCTATCGCGGGCGCGGTGCCTGCATCATGAACAGCCAGCACCGCGACGGCGAGATCGTCTCGCGCGTGCTCGCCGGCTTCGGCATCGAGGCCACGCGCGGCTCGTCGACGCGCGGCGCGGTTCCGGGCTTCCTCGGCCTCGTGCGCGCGAGCCGCCGCGGCCTCGACATCGCACTGATTCCGGACGGCCCGCGCGGCCCGGCGGGCGTGGCCAAGGGCGGCGCGGCCGAGCTCGCCCTGGCTACCGGTGCACCGCTCTTTCCGATCGCGGTCAGCTGCACGCGCTCCTGGCGGCTCGGCACCTGGGACCGCCTCATGTTGCCGAAACCGTTCGCTCGCATGGTGCTCGTCGTCGGCGAGCCGCTCGTCGCAGGGGG
>CAYYVZ010000462.1:0-3390 GCA_964475235.1 uncultured Myxococcales bacterium
CGCGCGATGAAGCCGCGACGCGCGTAGAGCCGGGCTTCTCCGACCTACTTCCTCGTCGAAGAGACCCTGGAGACGGCTTCGGCCATCTCGTCGAGGCGCTCCGCCCGCACTCCCTGCGATGCCAGCGACGCCTCGAGCTTCGAGCGCGCACCGCGCACAGGCACAGGCTCCGTCATCGCCACGAGGATGCGTGCGATCTTGTCGGTGATGCGCCCGATGGCCGGTCGCAGGTCGCGTGCGAGATCCGGCCCGGTCCTGCGCGGCACAGCCTCGGCATCGGGATCTTCTGCTGCGGTGGCATACGCCGCGCCGGTGTCCGCCGATTCTTCCGCCGCGGTGGCCGAGCCGGCAGCCGTCGGTTCTCCGGCAGTCTTCGCGCCGCCCTGGCTCTCCGCCGCTGAGCCCGGCCGCTTGCGGATGGTCCCCGGCCGCTGGCGCGCTTCCGTATCTGCGATCTTCTGCTGCACGTCCTTGCCGACGGCGATGAGCACGTCGAAGAGCGCACGCACCGCCTCGGCATCGGGAGCGTTGCGGCCGACCGCGGCCGCCTCGGCCGTCACCGCACCCACGGCGCCGTCGAGCACCGCGACTTCCCGGGCCTTGTCTTCGATCGCCTTGCCGTCGGCTTTCTTGGCTTCGTAGACCAGCGGCATGAGCGCAACTCGTTCTCGCACGGCGGCAGCGAGCGCAGCGACAGGCTCGGCGGTCGCGATCGTCTCGTCTCCGCTCGTGACCTCGCTGCCGTCGCTGTTGCGGAAGTAGCGACGGCGAAGACCGGCGAGCGTGCCGTCGGCCTCGCGCGCGAGCAGCCAGCGATCGAGCTCGGCGGCCAGCTCGGCGTTCGCGGCGGGAAGGAGATAGGCCTTGCGATCGTCGCTCAGCGTGCCGAGGCGAACGGCATCCGGCGCGGACGCGGTCCACACCTTCTCTTCGAAGTTGTCCGTAATGACCGCGTCGGCCGTGCGATCGAGCAGGGCCATGCGCACCGCCGCATTGTCCGCGATCGGCAGCACGTCGGCGCGGCGGAAGTAACCGTGCGCAACCTTCTCGAGGTGGCCGCCCGCGTTGACGGCGATGCGGCGTCCGGGCCGGTCGAGATCGGCAAGCGTGGGCACTCCCGATCCCTTCCACGTGATCGCGACGGCCTGCGTGGCCGCGACGGGAACGCTGAGGCGCCCGGCGATCGAACGCTCGGGGCGCACGGTGACACCGCTCATCGCGACGTCGAAGCTGCCGGCGGCCAGCTCCTTCGACAGGTCGGGCCAGCGAAAGCGCACGACCTCCATCCGGTAGCCGCGGTCTCTCGCGAAAAGCCTGGCCACCTCGACGTCGAAACCGTCGAGGGCCTCGGCCCCGCCTGGCGACGCTTCGAAGCTGAACGGAGCGTAGTCTCCGGAGGTGGCGACGCGCAGGATCTTCTGCGCGTCGGCGGGAGATGGAGGCGGCCCGGCGGCCGGCGCGCTTTCTTCGGCGCCGGCCGCGCCGGCGAGCATCACCCAGGCTGCCGCTGCCAGTGCGAGCGTCTTCGAAGCGCGAAGCGCGCGCGTTCTGGTCGTCGCTACTTCCACGCCACCAGGTACACGACCCAGGCCGGGTCGGCGTCGCCGCGCTCGCGCTTGCGATAGACGCCGTTGCCCTCGCCGGTCTTGCGGTCGGTTCCCTCCCAGAACACCTCGGACGACGAGAAGCCGGCCTCGGCCAGCAGCTCGCGAAGCTCCGGCAGCGTCCACAGGCGCCAGTCGTAGCGGAACGCTTCGCGCAGCTCGGAGCCGTCCTTGAAGCGGAAGTGGATCGCGAAACGGCAGCGGGCCGTGATCGGGTCGTAGTCGATGTGGTCCCAGACGTACTTGAACTTGCCAAACGACGTCTCTTCCTCGCGGTTGTCCTCGAGGACCTCCGAGCCGCCGAGCACGTCGAGCACCAGCATGCCTTCCTTGCCGAGGCAGCGGCGCACGTGGCGGAAGTAGGCGCGCAGGCTGTCGCGCGTGTCGAAGCAGAAGTAGGAGAAGTTCTGCGCCGCGATGATCTCGGCCTTCGAGTTGGTCGTGCGAACGTCACCTTGGACGATGCGGACCCGCGACGCCTGCTCGGCGGTGAGCTTGCTGCCAAAGCGCTTTTCGCCCCACTTGAGCGGCTCGGGGTCGAGGTCGACGCCGAGGGCGCGGCGCTCGCGCGAGCTCTTGACCCACTCGTAACAGACCGCCGCGGTGCCGCAGAAGTCTTCGCGCAGGGTCGCCGGGCGGCGGCCGTACTTGCCGCGGAAGGCGCGGTCGAAAAAGGCCACCTCGACGTCGGGAGACTGGACGGAGCGGACGTAGAGCTCGTACTTGTCGGCCTCGGCGGCCATCGTCTTCTTCGAGCGCGACTTCACGGCAGGCTTTCGGGTGCTGGGCATCGGCGCTGTCTAGCGGGAGCGGAAATCCAAGCCCAGCGAGGCTTGTTCCTTCCGACGCGATCGGCGCGGCGATCGGACGGAGCGATCGATACGGCGATCGGACGGAGCGATCGATACGGCGATCAGACGGAGCGCTCGATACGGCGATCAGACGGAGCGATCGATACGGCGATCGACAGCCTCGAAGAAGCCGTTGAGGGCGCGGAAGACCAGCCAGCGAAGGGGTTCGGGCGGAATCGCGAGCGAGCGGCGCCCCCACAGCGTCTCGCCGGGGCCGTCGCGGCCCGCCGCCAGGTCGGCGATCATGCGGCCGGCGTAGCTTGCCATCGCGAGGCCGTGCCCCGCGTACGACATCGAGTAGAGGATCTTCCCCGACTTTCCCGTGCGCCCCACGACGGGGAGGAAGTCGAGGTTGAGGCCGATGCGCCCGCCCCAGACGTCGGCGATCTTGACCTCGGCAAGCTCCGGGAAGCGGCGGCGCAGCACCGCTTCCAGCTTGATCGTGATCGAGGAGTCGCGGTCGGGCAGCAGGCGGCCGCCGTAGCCGTACCGGATGTGCTTGGAGCCCCCGACGATGCGGTTGTCGTGCGTGAGGCGCCAGCTCTCGAGCACCTCGTGGGCCGTGTAGACGCCCTCGCGTCCCTGCCAGCCGACGCGGGCGAGTTGCTCGGGCGTGAGCGGCGCTGTCTGCAGCAGCTGCACGTAGATCGGCAGCATCCGCGACGTCAGGGTTCGCGGCAGCTCGAGCGAGAGGCCGTAGGCGTTGACGCCGAGCACCAGAAGGTCGCCGGTCGCCGAGCCGTCCTTCGTGCGCACGCGGGGCTTTGCCTCGTCGTCGATGGCCGTGACCGGCGAGTGCTCGAAGATCTCGACGCCCGCTTCGAGCGCCGCGCGCCGCAGGCCGGCGACGTAGAGACCCGGATGAAGAAAACCTCCGTGCGTCTCGTGGAAGCCGCGCAGGAAGGTCGGGTTGTCGCCGCCGGTCAGGGCGGCGA
>CAYYVZ010000463.1:0-3350 GCA_964475235.1 uncultured Myxococcales bacterium
GGCGCGCCACACCAGTAGGCGTGCGGCGTCGAGTTCCGTCGCCACCTCGGCAAGCGTGTGCTGTGTGGCCTGTTCATCGATCGAGCCGCCTGCTCCTTCGCCTTCGAGGTAGTCGAGCGTCCATTCGAACGCTGCCCTTCCGATGCCGAGCGCCGAGGCACCGACGAACGGCCGGGTCATCTCGAATGTCGCGAGGGCGTTCGACCGGCCCTTCTCCGAGTCGCCTGCACGGGCACGCGCGAGTTTGGCCTGGAGCGCGTCGACGCCGCCGAGTACGTGATCGGCCGGGATCCGGCAGTCGTCAAGGACGATCTCCGCGGTATGCGAGGCGCGGATGCCGAGTTTGTCCTCCTTTCGCGCTTCGGAGAGGCCCGCCGTGCCGGCGGGCACGATGAACGACGCCTGGCCGCGGTGTCCGAGCGATGGATCCACCGTCGCGACGACGACCGTCACATCGGCAATGCCACCGTTCGTGATGAATGTCTTCGTGCCGTTCAGCACCCATGAATCGCCGTGGAGTTCCGCGCGAGTTCGCAGGGAGCGCACGTCTGAACCTGCGCCTGGTTCAGTGACCGCGTACGCCCCGAGCCGCACATCGTCGCCATCGCCATAACACCGGGGGACCCACGTAGCGATCTGCTCCGGTGTCCCGGAGGTCAGGATCCCGGACGCAGCCAGGCCAGAGCCGGCGATGGCCAGCGCGATGCCCGCACACCCCCAATGGAGCTCCTCGGCATAGATCGCGCCGAAGATGCCGTCTGGGTCAGATCCGATTCGCTCGAGGTGATCGAGGCCGCTGAGGCCCCGGCGGCGTGCCTCCCGCAGCACGTCCCACGGCGTTGTTTGATCACGGTCGTGCTGTGGGGCGGCCGGCCGCATCACATCGCGGGCGAAGGCGTGACACTCGTCGCGCCAGGCTCGTTGTTCGTCAGAGAGCTCGAAGTTCACGCTTGGCTTCCGGTGTCGTTGTTGGGGTGGTCTGGTGTCGATCTAGCATCTGCTCGACGTAGGGGCCGATGAGTCGCGTCACGGAGGCGGCTGTCACGCTTGCGGGCCCTTTCGGCAAGGCGGCGTAGCTGATCCCGAGCCGCACGAGGACTTCAGCGAGAAGCTCGGCGTCGTCGCGCTTCACCGACGGCCACGATGAGATCACCACGCCCGCAAGCTGCTCCGCAGCTCGTTCCACCAGCGGCTTGCCCTGAGTCGTGACCAACGGCAAGAGGGTGTCACGACCGCCGCCGAAGATGACCGCGCGGACAACCGGGTCGTCGGCGACGGCCGTCAGGAACACGCGGCACGCCGCGTCGAGTGCCCTGATCGGGTCGTCCGCGTTACCGCGAGCCGCTTCCTCGACGGCATCGACGAATCGATCTCCCTCGCGCAAAACGAATGCCTGTGCCAGCTCATCACGTGAGCCGAAATGCTTGTAGAGCGTCTGTCGACTCACGCCCGCGGTGCGAGCGATGTCGGCCATGGTTACGTCAGGCCACGGCCTGTAAGTCAGCTCCTCGCGCAGTGCGTCGAGCAAGGTGCTCCGGAGCAGGTCGCGTGCGGCTACCGGAAAGGGAATCGTCGGGGTGGCCCTCAGCACGTCGGCTCGAGGTCGGCCTTCTCGCGCACGCCACCAGTCCGGGCATGCCCAGCTATCGGGGATGTCGCACCAGAGCCTGCCCAGCGGGAATCCCTCTCTCGGGTTTCCGGCAAGCTCGTCGTAGACATGGCTGCAGCATGAGCACGCGAACCGCGTCACGACAGTGCTCCGTAGCGCTGCAGAACCCGACGCCTGGCGCGCGGGTCGATGTTGGCACGGCGAACGTCGCCGTCGTAGTGGGCAAGGACGCGGCGATCCATCACGCGGCGCCAAAGCGGCGGGATCAGCGCGAGCAGCATCATGCCGGCATACCCCGTGGGAAGTTGCGGCGCCTCGTCGAAGTGCCGGAGCGCCTGATAGCGGCGCATTGGGTTCGCATGATGGTCGCTGTGCCGCTGGAGATGGTACAGAAGCACGTTCGACGCGACGTTGTTGGAGTTCCAACTGTGCTCGGGCCGACACCGCTCGTAGCGACCATCGTCACGCTTCTCCCGAAGCAGGCCGTAGTGCTCGAGATAGTTCACGACCTCGAGCAGCGAGAACCCGACAGCCGCCTGGAGCAGCAGGTAGGGCAGCACCACCGGGCCGAATGCGATGGCGAGGGCGGTGAATAGCAGCGCGGTCATGCCCCACGCGTTGAGGACGTCGTTGCGGACCGTCCAAGGGTTCTCTCGGCCGCACCGTCGCAGCCGTTCGCGTTCGAGTGTCCAGCTCGAGCGAAGACTCCCGACGACGGTCCGAGGCAGGAACGCCCAGAAGCTTTCCCCGAGGCGGGAACTCGCCGGATCCTCAGGGGTAGCGACCCGAACATGATGGCCGCGGTTGTGTTCGATGAAGAAGTGGCCGTACGCGCTCTGTGCCAATGCGATCTTGCTCAGCCAGCGCTCAAGGCTCGCCCGCTTGTGTCCGAGCTCATGAGCCGTATTGATCGCGGTACCGCTCACCATGCCCATGGTGAGCGCCAGTCCCACCGAGTCGGTCGTCCCGAGGTCTCCATGCGACCAGAGCCAGCACGCGAAGATGAGGCCGGCGTACTGGACGGGCAAGAACGCATACGTGCACCATCGGTAGTAGCGGTCCTGCTCGAGCCACTTGATCACCGAATCCGGGGGATTCGCTGCGTCCGTGCCGACGAGCAGATCGAGCAGCGGGAAGATGACGAACAGCAGGAACGGGCCAAAGAACCACAGCCCGTCCAAGGCGGTGAGTTCGACAAGGCCATAGGTCAGGAACGGCAACGTGGGGACGACAAGACCAAGCAGCCAGGCGTAGCGCTTGCCGTCGCGCCACTGCGCCCTCGAGCGGCTGCGGGGGTCGCCGTGAGCGACAGGCGCGGTCGTCATGGTCCAACACCCTGACACCTCAGTAGCATGGTGTCAACGTTCGTTCACGCGGTGCACTACGCGTCGCAGATCATGGATCGAACCATGCCGAGACTCGGGAAACGATCGCTTTGCCGCTGCGCGCGCGAACGACGCGGTTAGGGGCCTGTGTTGCTCTCCGTGGGCAACCTGGAGCCCCCGCTGCCCGCCCGGCCCTGGGATCGGCGGGGTCTGCGTCGTCCCCGGCTGTGCGTCGACGGCGCGAATGCCTCGGTGCCGGCGGGGTGAGCAGATCGCACGCTCCTCACACGCTCGTGAGAATGAGGACCTGCAGTTCACCGACGATGGCGCCGAGGATGCCGCCGACGACGATGACGACCCATTCGTCGTCCTTGAACATCGGCCGCAGGATCGCCTCGTACTCGTCCTCGTCCATC
>CAYYVZ010000464.1:0-3335 GCA_964475235.1 uncultured Myxococcales bacterium
CGAGAAGTTCTACGGCCTCGACAAGCCGCTGCACGTCCAGTACGGCCTGTGGCTCGGCCGGGTCGTCAAGGGCGACCTCGGCACGTCGTTCTCGCGCGACCGCCGGCCGGTGCTCGACAAGATCCTCGAGGCCCTGCCGATCACACTGATCATCAACGTGATCTCGCTGACGCTGGTCCTGCTGCTGGCCATCCCCATAGGCGTCTATTCCGCTGCGCGGCAGAATTCGCTCGGCGACCGGCTGACGACGGTGTTCGTGTTCCTCGGTTTCGCCGTTCCCGATTTCTGGCTGATCCTGCTCGCGATGACGTACTTCGGCGCGCAGCTGAACCTGCTGCCGATTTCCGGCCTTCAGTCCCTCGATCACGACTCGATGTCCGCGCTCGGCAAGCTGTGGGACTGGATCACGCACCTGATCCTGCCGATCAGCCTGGCGGTCCTGACGAGCCTGGCCGGCATGTCGCGCTACATGCGCTCGCAGATGCTCGAGGTGCTGCGCCAGGACTACATCCAGACGGCGCGCGCAAAGGGGCTCGCGGAGCGGACCGTCGTCCTGCGCCACGGCATGCGCAACGCGCTGCTTCCGGTCGTCACGCTGCTCGGCCTTTCGATCCCCGGTCTCATCGGGGGCTCGGTGATCACCGAGCAGCTGTTCGCGATTCCGGGCATGGGCTGGCTCTTCTACCAGGGCGTGATGTCGCGCGACTACCCCGTCGTGATGGGCATCCTGATGATCGGCGGCCTGCTGACGCTCGTCGGCAATCTCGTCGCGGACGTCGCCTACTATCTGGTCGATCCGCGCCTGAGGAGACGCTGAAGTGCTGCGCCGGTTCACTTCGAATCCGCTCGCTGTCGTCGGCGCCCTCATCGTGGTGATGCTGTTCGTGCTGGCGGCCGCGGCGCCGTGGGTCGCGCCCTACGACCCCTACGACTTCGATGCCAAGCACGTGCTCGAGGCTCCGAGCAGCCTTCACTGGCTCGGCACCGACGGTCTCGGGCGCGACGTGCTGAGCCGCATGCTCTACGGTGCGCGCGTATCCCTGCTCGTCGGCTTCGTCGCGATCGGCATCTCGACGCTCGTCGGCGTGACGCTCGGCGCGATCTCCGGCTTCTTCGGCGGCTTCATCGACGCGGTGATCATGCGCTTCGTCGACCTGATGCTGAACTTCCCGACCTTCTTCCTGATCCTCGCGGTGATCGCGTACCTCGACTCGAACATCTGGAACATCATGGCGGTGATCGGCCTGACCTCGTGGATGGGTATGTGCCGCCTGGTTCGTGCCGAGGTGATGAGCCTGCGCGAGCGCGACTTCCTGGTTGCGGCCGAGGCGCTGGGGCTGCCGCCGTCGCGCATCATCTTCCGGCACGCGCTGCCGAACGCGCTCGCGCCGGTGTTCGTGTCGGTGGTGCTCGGTGTCGCCGGGGCCATCCTGGTCGAGAGCGCGCTCAGCTTCCTCGGCATCGGCGTGCAGCCTCCGATGCCGAGCTGGGGAAACATCCTGACCGAGGGCAAGAGCACGCTCGGCATCGCTTGGTGGCTGACCGTCTATCCGGGACTGGCGATCCTCGTCACGGTGCTCGGCTACAACCTGTTCGGCGACGGCCTGCGCGACGTGCTCGACCCGCGCCTGAAGGAACGGTGACGCTGTGACGGCGCCGCTTCTCCAGGTCGAAGGCCTCGTCACCGAATTCCAGACGGAAGGCGGGCTGATTCGCGCGGTCGACGGCGTGGACCTCACCATCCGCAAGGGCCAGACCGTCGCGCTCGTCGGCGAGTCGGGCTGCGGCAAAAGCGTGACCGCGCTTTCGATCATGCGCCTCGTCCAGGGCCCCGCCGGACGCATCGCCGCCGGCCGCGTGCTGCTCGACGGCGTGGACCTCGCGAAGCTCCCCGAAGACCAGATGCGCAAGGTGCGCGGCGCGCGCATCGGCATGGTCTTCCAGGAGCCGATGACGTCGCTCAACCCCGTGCTCACAGTCGGCTTCCAGGTAGCCGAAGCGGTGCAGCTCCATCGCAATCTCTCGAAGCGCGAAGCGTGGTCCGAGGCCGTGAAGATGCTCGACCTCGTCGAGATTCCCGATCCGGCCGAGCGCGCGCGTGCCTACCCGCACCAGCTCAGCGGCGGCATGCGCCAGCGCGTGATGATCGCGATGGCTCTTTCGTGCGGGCCGGAGCTGCTGATCGCGGACGAGCCCACGACGGCGCTCGACGTGACGATCCAGGCCCAGATCCTCGAGCTTCTCGACGGACTTCGTCAGAGGCTCGGCATGGCGCTGCTGCTCATCACGCATGATCTCGGCGTCGTCGCGGAGCGCGCCGAGCGCGTGCTCGTCATGTATGCCGGCCGCGTCGTCGAGGAGGGAACCGTCGGCGAGGTGTTCCACGACCCGCGCCATCCGTACACGCGCGGCCTGCTCCGGTCGGTTCCGCGCCTCGGGCAGGCGCGCGGGAAGCTCGATCCGATTCCCGGTGTCGTGCCGCGCCTGACGGACCTTCCCTCCGGCTGCCGCTTCCGCAACCGCTGCGAGCTCGCCGAAGAGGGCTGCGCGCGCATCGATCCGCCGCTCGAGCGCTTCGGCAACGGCCGCGGCGCAGCGTGCATCGTGACGATGCGCCAGGAGCGAACGAAGTGAGCGATTCGATGGGAGCGGACAGCGTGAGCGGTTCGATGGGATCGAACGGAGTGAGCGCGGCCGCCAAACTCTCCACGTCGCCGCTCGTCCGCGCGGTCGGCCTCACGAAGGACTTCCAGAGCTCGGGCGGGCCGTTCGCGAAACGCCGCGTGCTGCGCGCGGTGAACGACGTGAACCTCGACATCGCGCCGGGCCGCACGCTCGGCATCGTCGGCGAGTCCGGCTGCGGAAAGTCCACGCTCGGCCGACTCCTGCTTCGCCTGCTCGAGCCCACCTCGGGCCGTGTCGAGTTCGACGGCCGTGACCTCGCGTCGCTCGGGAAGGCCGAGCTTCGCGCGCAGCGCCGCGACATGCAGATCATCTTTCAGGACCCGTATGCGTCCCTGAACCCGCGCATGCGCGTCGGCCGCAGCGTGGGCGAAGGCCTCGAAGTGCACGGCATCGCCGAAGGTGCAGCGCTGCGCGAGCGCGTCGATGCGCTGCTCGCGCGTGTCGGGCTCGGCAGCGACGCCTACGATCGCTATCCGCACGAATTCAGCGGCGGCCAGCGCCAGCGCATCGGCATCGCGCGCGCGCTCGCGCTGTCGCCGCGCTTCATCGTCGCCGACGAGCCGGTCTCGGCCCTCGACGTTTCGGTCGGTGCGCAGATCCTCAACCTCCTGATGGAGCTGCAGGACGAGCACGGCCTGGCGTTCGCGTTC
>CAYYVZ010000465.1:0-3330 GCA_964475235.1 uncultured Myxococcales bacterium
GAAGAGCTCATGGGCGACACGGCCGTGCCGGTCACGCTCAGCGAAGCCGCCGAAGACTGCCAGGGCGCCATCGGCAAGGCGCTCTCGAAGTTCGTGAAGACCGTCACGAGCGAGCGCGGCAAGTGCCAGGCCACGCAAGAGAAGGACAACCCTCTCATGCCGGCGTTCCTCAACTACACAACCTGCGCGTCGGCGGCGAACACCAAGATCAGCGACAGTCTCGCCGCGCTGAACGCGGCGGTTGCCACGTGTGAAGGTGCGGCCGAGGCCGACTTCGACGTGCTCAACAACTGCGCCGGCAACATCAACTCCCCGGACGACAGCGACCTCGTCGCCTGCGGCGTGACCAAGGTTGCCAACCCGGTGACCAACGGCCTCGCGGGCGCCAACCAGGAGCTGCCCGGCACGTGCGCCACGGTGGCCGACGTGACCATCAACGCCCACGACGGCGCGAAGCTCACGGGGACCCGCCTCGACTCCGGCTGGAAGGGCACCGCTCACGAGGTCGACGTCGTCGACAACTCGCTCGGCGCGGTGACGCTCTCGGGCTGCGACTCGCAGTGCAAGAACTGCACGGTCACGCACAACCCGAAGAACGGCAACTGCCGCTGCGAGAACGACCCGACGATCGAGTGCGACGTGATCGAAGGCGCGGACACCGAGTGCGGCGGCAACACCTGCCACTGCATGTTCGGCCCGCCGCTCGCGATCTCGGCTTCGGCCACGCCGGTCTGCGTCGTCAACCGCTTCGCGGAAGAGTTCGACGGTCAGACCTTCGAGGTCGGCGAGTACGAGGTGCAGACGCGCACGCGCGCGATCGTGCACACCGGCATCAGCCAGACCAAGCCCTGCCCGACCTGCGTCGCCGGCCTCTGCTCGGGCGGCCCGCGTAACGGCCTGGCCTGCACGGTCGACGCCGTCCACCCGGACTTCGGCGCAACGAGCTTCGACTGCCCGCCGACCTCGGGCGCGAACATCTCGGGATCGGGCCTCAACCTGGCCCTCGTCTTCGAGAGCGGCACGTCGGCGATCACGGCCGGCATCACGGACGTCGGCGAGTGCAACAGCGCTCCGGGCAGCCCGTGCCACTGCCAGGTCTGCTCGGGCGACGCGAAGATCGGCTGCACGGTCGATGCGGACTGCGCGGCGCTCGGCGCCGGCACCTGCGGCCAGGCTCTCGCCAACAACCCGTCGCAGAACAACTGCGACACCACCTGCACCAACGACGGCAACGGGAACGGCACCTGTGACGGTCCCCTGCTCGACTACTGCAGCGGGTTCCTGAACAGCTTCGGCAACGCCATCCTCACCTGCACGGACAACACCGATTGCGATGCCAACGATTGCAACGGCGACAACATGCTGACGGCTGGCGAGTGCGGAACGTGCACGGCGCAGCAGTTCCCGCAGTGCTTCCTGCCGACGGTGTCGGCGACGGGTACGCCGGGCATCTTCGAGAGCGACGGCGTGTCGGTGTTCTGCTCCGGTCAGACGGGCAACGGCGGCGTGGATAACGCCGGCGGTCTCCCGGGACCTGGCCGCGTCAAGCTGAACTTCGACTTCGACCTGTTCTGCGCGGACGGGACGACGCCGTACCAGCTGCCCGCGGGTCCGACCTGTCCGTAACGTCTGAAACACCGGCGGCCGGCTGAAAGGCCGGTCGCCGGTCCTTCCGCTCCCCGGAGCGGTGGGAAAGAAAAGGGCCCCTGCATCGCGAGATGCAGGGGCCTTTTTCGTGGGTCTCGCGACGCCGTTGCGCGAGTTGTCTCGGAGTCCGGGGCGCGTTACTGAGCCCCCCACCGTCCGTTGCCGGACGGCAAGACGCGTGGGGCCGGCGCCACAGTTTCCGGATCCGCCGCGCACCGTTTCATTTCAACGCAGGAGACCCCGTCGATGACGATCAAGACCGAGGCGTGGACCATCCACGCCGGCGAAAAGGGAGCACCGCCCAAGCGCACGCAGCTCGTGCGCGAGACCTTCGAATTCTCCGATCCGGGCCCCGAAGACGCGCTCGTCTCGCCCCTGTTCGGCTGCATGGAAGGCAACATGGGCCATGCGCTCGACCGCAGGCCCATCGACGTCCCGCTCTCGCGGGGCGAGTCGAAGGTCGTCGTCGGCAACGCCGGCGTCGTGCGCGTGGACAAGGTCGGCTCCGCCGTCACCACCGTGCGCGAAGGCGACATCGCGATCGTCTTCTGCTGCGGCATTCCCGACAAGTACGGCTACCCCGAGCGCATCTGGGCCTACGACCAGCCGGGCAGCATCGGCGTGCTCGCGCGTCAGACCAGGATGCACCAGAAGCAGCTCATCGCGATTCCGAAGAACACCACGTGGCCGCTCGAGCAGTGGGCCGCGTTCTCGCTTCGCTACGTGACGGCCTGGTCGAACTGGGAGCTCGCGTACGGAACGCTCCGCCTGCTGCTCAACAAGGAAGAGCTCCCCGAGCCCGAGGTCTGGGGCTGGGGCGGCGGCGTCTCGCTCGGCCAGCTCGCGCTCGCCAAGCACTACGGCTGCAAGGTCGCGCAGATCGCGTCGACCGACGAGCGCCTGACGACGATCGAGAGCCTCGGCATCCGCGCGGTCGACCGCCGCGAGTTCCGCGACCTCTACTTCGACAAGAAGAAGTTCAAGGCCGACGAGGAGTACACGAAGAAGTACACCGCCGCCGAGAACATCTTCGTGAAGAAGGTTCAGGAGATGACCGGCGGCAACCTCGTCAACATCTTCATCGACTACGTCGGCGTTCCGGTGCTGCGGGCCACGCTCAAGGTGCTCGCGCGCGAGGGCGTGCTCACCACGGCGGGCTGGAAGGAAGGCATGATGATCGAGCTCGTGCGTGCAACCGAGTGCATCCAGCGCCACCAGCACGTCAACACCCACTACGCGCGCTACTCGCAGGGCCTCGCAGCCGTCGAGTTCGCCGAGAAGAACGGCTGGCTGCCGCCGCTCGACGGCCCGGTCTACGACTACGACGACATGCCGCAGCTGTTCGAGGACTATTCCAACGACAAGGTCGGCTGGTTTCCGGTCTTCCGCGTGAACGGCTGAACAATCAGGACAGTGGAGACGAGACACTCATGAGCATCGCAAAGATCGCAATCCTCGGCGGAGGCCAGATGGGCTCCGGAATCGCCCAGGTGGCCGCGGCCGCCGGCATCGACGTCGTCATGATCAAGGCGACGCCGGGTCCCGTCGACAAGGCACGCGCGTCCATCGTGAACGACCTCCGGCGCATCGTCGAGAAGGGCAAGCTCGAGCAGTCGGCCATGGACGCGTCGCTGGCCAGGCTGCACTTCACCGACAAGATCGACGCAGTCGCCGACTGCGACC
>CAYYVZ010000466.1:0-3324 GCA_964475235.1 uncultured Myxococcales bacterium
GAGGCGGCTCATGCCGCCGGCGCCATCAGCTGCAGGTACATCGAGCAGATCTCCGGCCCCATGTCGGTCGGCAGCCCGAGGATCGGAAGATCGACGCCCGCGCGCCGCCACTCGCCGAGTCGCGCACGGCAGAAGTCCGGCTCGCCCGCGATCACGAGCGCATCGAGCAACTCCTGCGAAACGGCTTCGGCCGCCTCGGGACGCCGCTTGCTCACGTAGAGGTCGCGCACGACGTCGCAGTTCTCGGCGTAGCCCATGCGCGAGAGCATGTCGTGGTAGTAGACTCCCATTCCGCCGATGTAGAACGAGATGATCCCGCGCGCCGAGTGGTAGCTCATCTCCTTGTCGGGCATCGGGATCACGGTGGTGAACGGCGAGACGGAAATCTCCTTCACGTCGCGGCCGCTCTTGGCGGCGCCTTCGGCAAGGATGGAGATGCCGTTCCTCAGCTGCTGCCACGGCCAGAACGTCGGCATCCAGCCGTCGGCGAGCTCGCCGACCATGCGGATGGCCTTGTCGTTGAGGCACGCGCAGTAGATCGGAATGCGGTCGCGCACGGGCGTCATCGCGAGCTGGAAGTGCCGGAACTCCCACAGGTCGGCGCCGGCTTCGTTCAGGCGCTGGCCCGACAACAGGCACTGGATGACCTTGATGTACTGCCGCATGCGCGTGAGCGGCTTCTCGTACTGGACGCCGTGGAAGCCCTCGATGACTTTCTCGCCCGAAGTACCAAGGCCGAGGATCACGCGGCCTTCCGAGATCTCGTCGAGCGTCGCGGCGTGCATCGCCAGAAGCCCGGGCGAACGGCTGAACACATTGACGATGCCCGTCGCGAGCTTGATGCGCTTGGTGTGGACGGCGATCTCCGTGAGCAGGCTGAACGCTTCGTAGCCCCACGCTTCCGGTACCCAGAACGAGTCGTAGCCGAGCTCGTCCGCTTCCTGCGCGTGGCGCAGCACCTGCTTGCGGTTGTAGTTCTTCCAGAAGGCGACGAGACCGGAGCGTTCGGGCACGGTGTTCTCCCAGGCGGCTCGCCGGGCGGATGCTTCGAAGCGTTGCATCCGCCGGACCGGACGAGCGGTCGGGCGCCGCCCGCGCGGCGCCGTTGGATGGTTTCTGCGACGCCCCGCCATCCCGGCCGGGCGAGCGGCACTTAAAAGAGGGGTAGTCCCGCTAGTCAAACCGGGCCTCGATGCACGGCTGCCGCGATCGCGGTCGGCGAAAAGCCCGCGTTTTCGATTACGTGGGGCTTTCCTCGCCTTTGCCCGGCGTGTAGTGGAACTCGACACTCGCCGCCGCGGCGGATTGGGGGATTTCATGCACGCTGATCGTTCGAAACCGGGCTCGAGCAGGGCGGGTGTCCCGAGGACGAAGCGCGAGGCGAGCGCGCGCTTTCCGATTCTGCTCGCGACGCTGGCCGTTCGTCTGCTCGTCGCCGACCGCGCCGCCGCCTCCGAGCTCCTCGTGCCGGCCATCGGCGTGCCCGACAGCGCGATGTCGGGCGCCACCGTCGCGACGCCGATTACCCCGACCGCCGCGGCGTTCTCCAATCCTGCGGGCATCACGGCGATGCAGCCCGGCGCCATGTCGGCATCGTTCGGCCTGCCGGTCGGAAATTCGCAAGTTCACGCAACGACACCTCCGGGCTACGACACGACGTCGGACTTCGTCGCGTACGCGCCCGACGGCGGCGCGGTGTATGCGCACGAGTCGGGCCTGCGCTGGGGACTGGCCGGCTACGGCAGCCTCGGCTCGAGCTTCGACTCGGACGCCGATCCCGCGTTCGGAGTGGATCACGACTTCTACGCGTCGTCGGCGGTGTCGAACGTCGCGGCGATGGCCGCGTATCCGATCACGGACCGGCTCAGCATCGGGGCGGCGATCGCCGTCCTCTACGGCCAGATTCACCTGCGCTACTACCAGGGCAAGCAGTTCGCCTACACGCTGCGCGGCCCCGGCGTGCAGGCGATGACGGGCCTGCGTTACAAGGTGAGCGACCGCGTGGCGCTGGGGGTCGGTTTCCGGCCGCCCGGCATGGTGTGGGCCGACGGCGACGACCGGCTGCCGTCGGGCGACAAGCAGGACGTGGACATTCATCTCGACATGCCGATGCAGATTTTCGCCGGCGTCAACGCGGACGTGACCGAGCGTTTCCACGTCGGCCTTGCCGGACGCTGGACGCGCACCTCGAAGTTCAACGACTCGGTGTTCCGCTTCAGCCAGACGCCGGGCGCGGACACTCCCTACATCCGGTCGGCCAGCGACGAATGGCGCGTGAGCGCCGGCGCGAGCTATGCGCTCATGCCCTCGCTCGTCGTGCGTGGAGGGTTCGGCTACGCGGACAGCATCGTGCCCGATTCATGGGTGTCGCCGCTCGTCTACGATTCGGCGGAGTGGAAGGTCGGGGGCGGCGTCTCCTGGCAGCTTCCCGGCGACTGGTCCGACTGGACCATCGACTTCATGGTCGGCCACCAGCCGACCGGAAGGCGCAACGTGTCGGACTCGGAGGCCGTGATCTTCCCGGGCCGCTACACGATCGGCGGGCAGATCTATATGATCGGCCTTCGCACGACGCTCTGACCCCGCGGCATCTCCCGATGCCGCGACCGGAGCGCGGCCACACTCGACATGAGCTTTCCGAGCCCCAATCGATCGCTGCCGCCGGTGGTGCGCCAACTTTCGCGGCTGGGCCGCACGCGCGGGGAGCGCATGGTGCTGCTGGTGGTCGGCGGACTGGTCGCGTTCTTCGTGGGGCGCTGGTCGTCGGCGCCTCCCGAGGGCGCGCCGCGCGAGATCCCCGCGCAGGTAAGCGGAACGCCGCTCGTGCTCGACGGCGACAGCCTCGACTTCAACGGGCTTCGTGTGCGGCTTTTCGGAATCGATGCGTTCGAGCGCGACCAGACGTGCCGGCGCCAGGACGACAGCACGTACTCGTGCGGCCAGCTCTCCCGCGAAGCCCTCGTGATCGCAATCGCGCGCAACCCCGTCACGTGCTCGCGCCGCGACATCGACCAGTACCGGCGCATGGTGGCGACGTGCCGCACGAGAGACGGCGATCTCGCCGCGCGACTCGTTCTGGACGGCGCGGCGCTCGCGTATCGGCAGTACAGCACGGACTACGTGGACGAGGAGGAGTCCGCGAAGCGTCAGAAGCGCGGCGCGTGGGGCGGCACCTTCGAAGCCCCCTGGGACTTCCGCCACCGCGGCCCCGCGCAGTAAATCGGGGACGGGTACAGGTTTTCGCGATCGCTGCTCCCCGGCGGCGCGCTTCGCGAAAACCTGTACCCGTCCCCGATTTACTCCTCCGGCGCCTCCGCCTTCGGC
>CAYYVZ010000467.1:0-3317 GCA_964475235.1 uncultured Myxococcales bacterium
TTACACCGATGAAGTCTACAGCTGCCTCAATGAGATCTCGAAGCAACGAGTCCGCCTAGGCGAGGAAGACAAGATCGTTTCCCTTTGTCAGCAGTACGTACGGAAGAGAAAGGGACTCTGGAAGAGCAGAACACCGCTTCCGGAAGTACTGTTCGAGCAGACTCTGGGCTAGGAACGGCACTGCGCCGGAGCGAACTCCTAGTAACGGTTGTTGAGACTTTCTAGGTGGCTCAACGTGAACCGTAGAGGAATCCCCATCGAACATGATGGCCGCGAACGTGAACTAGAGACGCCTTCCACGCCGCCAGTTTTCGCCTCTGAGTGGCTCCCATTCCGTTGTTCGTTAACTGACCTTCTCTCGCGTAGAGAAACTTGGGCCAAGTCTGCCTCGGCGCTGCGCGATTCGGCTCTCTGTGCTGGCGATACAGTGCCGGCAATCCGCATTTGCCGCCGCAATCGGCCCGTTTTGCGGCCAGAGAAAGACGCATGGAAGGTAGCATCGGGCTAGTTGGCGGAGAGGGTGGGATTCGAACCCACGGTGGCTGTTACACCACACACGCGTTCCAGGCGTGCTCCTTCAACCACTCGGACACCTCTCCGCGATGAGGACGGGCAGGAAGGAAGCGGGAACCTAGCCGCGCCACCGCCCGTATGCAACGCTCGAACGCCCGTTCCGCGACACAACAGGAACGCGCAACGCCGCGTAGGCAAAGCACAAACGCAGGGCAGACCCCGCCTTGCCCGGACCTCGCCCCGGTGCTACCGACTCGCGTTCGGAGCGCGCCCGGCGAACCAGAGAGATGGCCAACTATGAAGTAGTCGCACGGCGCTGGCGCCCGCTCACCTTCGCATCGGTGGTCGGCCAGTCCCACGTGACGGGGACCCTCGCCAACGCCGTCCGCCGCGACCGCATCCCGCACGCCTTCCTCCTCACCGGTACGCGCGGAGTAGGGAAAACTACGATAGCGAGGCTCCTGGCCCGCGGGATCAACTGCACCAACCGCGGCGACACGGCCGAGCCCTGCAACGAGTGCCCATCCTGCAAGGCCTCCCTCGCCGGCACCTCCCTCGACATCATCGAGATCGACGGCGCCTCCAACAACGGCGTCGAGGAAGTCCGCGACCTCATCGAAGCGGCGCAGTACCGCCCGGCCACCGGCCGCTTCAAGGTCTACATCATCGACGAGGTGCACCAGCTCTCGAAGTCGGCCTTCAACGCGCTGCTGAAGACGCTCGAGGAGCCGCCGTCGCACGTCAAGTTCATCATGGCGACGACCGAGGTGCACAAGCTGCCGGCCACGGTCCTGTCGCGCTGCCAGCGCTACGACTTCCGGCGCCTCACCGACGACGAGATCGCGACGCAGCTCAAGGCCATCGCCGAGAAGGACGGCATGCAGCTCGCCGCCGACGGCGTCGCGCTGATCGCGCGCGAGGCGAAGGGCAGCATGCGCGACGCGCAGTCGCTGCTCGAGCAGGTGATGGCGGGCGCCGACGGCGCTCTCACGGCCGACGACGTCGCGCGCCTTCTCGGAGTCGCCGGCGCCGAGCTCGTCTCCGGCTGCGTCGAGGCGATCGTGGGCGGCGACTCGGCGCGCATCGTCGACCTCATGGGCGACGTGCGCCGTTACGGCTACGACGTCGAGCGCCTGCTCGGCGAGATTCTCGAAGTGCTGAGGCACGTCACGGTTGCGACGGTCGCCAAGCCGGCCGCGCTGCCGGCGTCGCTCCCCGAGCACACGCGCTCGATCGCAACGAGGCTCGCCGGCCGTCGAAGCCCGCTCGACCTGCAGCGTATCTTCGCGTCGCTGCTCGGAACGTTCTCCGACGTGCGTCGCGGTGCGATGCCGGACCTCGTTCTCGAGATGGGTCTGCTCAAGGTCGCGTCGCTCGAGCCGGTCGAGTCGGCGACCACGCTGCTCGCGCGCATCGGTGCTCTCGAAGCGAGTGGGGCGCGCATCCCCGCCGCGGGACCGTCGCGACCCGCGCAGCAGGGCCCGACGTTCGCGCCGCGGCCGGCGGCTCCGCCTCAGGCCGCCCCGCCGCGCGCACCAGCACAGCAATCCGAGCCGCCGCGAGCAGCGGCGCCGTCGCAGCGCCCCCCGGCGTCACCCGCAGCAGAATCACCATCGCGCGAGTCTTCCGCCCCGCCGCGAGCGTCAGAACCCGAGCCGGCCGGCCGCCTCCCGCTCGCCGGCAAACCCAACGCGGCCGCCGTCGAAGCCTGGACCGGCCCCGAGGGCGAGCCTCTCGAACCGCTGTCCGCCGAAGAAGCGACCGCCCGGCGCTGGGAAGCCTTCCTCGACGACATCAAGAAGCGCTACGGCCTCGACCTCTACGTCACGATCACCAACTGCCGCGCGACGTCGATCACGTCCGAGAACGTCGACCTCGCGCCGATCAACGCCGGCTTCGCGCAGAAGCTCAAGAACCCGACCGTGCTGAATCGCGTCACCGAAGTCGCCCGCACCCATTTCGGCGACAGCGTGCAGGTGCGCATCGTCGACGGCTCGTCGTCGAGCGAGGGCGTCACGCTGCAGGGCATCCACGACGACCGCACGGCCAGGAAGAAGCAGACGGCGCTCAGCGATCCCTTCGTCGACAAGGCGGTGGGCGAGATGGGCGGCCGCGTCACCAAGGTTTCCGTACTGGAAGAGTAGCCGGCGCCCCGCGCCGCGAACGAACGACGCCCCGCGCGAAAGAGCGCGACCGGGCGACAAGCGAAGTGAGGAGAGAAATGGCCGAAGAACCATCCATGATGCAGATGCTGAAGCAGGCGCGGACCATGCAGAAGCAGATGAAGACGATCCAGAAGAAGGTCGACAAGCGCGAGGTCTCGACGACCGCCGCCGACGGCAAGATCGAGGTCGTCATCACCGGCAAGCTCGAAGTGCGCCGCATCCTGATCGACCAGAGCCTGCTCGACAGCGCCGACAAGCTCGCGCTGCAGAGCAACCTCACGAAGGCCGTCAACGACGCGATCAAGAAGGCCCAGAACCTGATGGCCGTCGAGATGCAGAAAATGGCCGGCGACATGGGCATCCCGCCCGATGCGCTCGGCGAAGCGATGGGCGGCGGCGACGACAGCGACGACGACGCTTCGGCCCCAGGCGACGCCGCCGGAGGCAGCCGCTTCAAGAAGTGGTTCGGCCGGTAGAATACCGGGAAATCGGGGACGGATCCCGATTTCGTGAAACGACACTGACACACGAACGCTCCCAGTGACGAAATCGGGATCCGTCCCCGATTTCGGATGAACGCATGGCATACACTCCCGCGCTGCAGACGCTCATTCAGCTCCTCACCCGCCGTCCGGGCAG
>CAYYVZ010000468.1:0-3313 GCA_964475235.1 uncultured Myxococcales bacterium
GGCGGCAGCCCTCGGCATGCTTCACGTCGAGGCCGCGCGCACCGACCGCCTGGAGCCGCTGCGTGAGCTCGCCTGCGATCGCGATGCACACGTTCGAGAAGCCCGGCATGCCCCGGTAGTAAACTTCCGCCTGGCCTGGGTATTCCATCTGGACTTCGAAACCGCTTCCACTCGGTCCGACGAACGCAGCAGGCAGCGTCGCGAGGCCTGCGACGATGTCGGTCGGCGAAAGCCTCGCGTCCTCGGGCAGGCCCTTGGTCGCGGCGTACGCCAGCCCCCGCGCGAAGCTCGTGTCGCGCGGCGACCGCTTCATGAGATCGGTGAACTCGCCGGCGATGTCGGCCGTCCACGGGTACCACTTGTCGGGATCGAACTCCGAGTACCGCTTGCGCTCCGGCTTGGAGAGCGACGGGTGCATCGTCGAGAGAAAGCGGAAAACTTTTCCGGAAATCTGGGCGGGTTCCACCAAGTCGAGCCCCTGAGCTGAATTGGGTCAGGTCCCCGAAGCGCGGCCGCCCGATCGTGGAGCGGAGCCGACGGGAGCTGACCCGGACCTTCGCATGTTAGTTCGGCGCGAGAGCCAGCACCAAGCGCACGACGCCGTTGAACACAGATGTGACGAAGGCCAGGTCGAGGATGGCCCCGTCGGACAGGCCGCATCGGCGCAGCTCCTGGATCCGTTCTCCGGTGATCGTGTGCGAGTGCAGGGTCAGGTCGCGCGCGAAGCGAACGCAGCAGTTCTCGACGTCGGCAAGGCTCGTGGGCGAGCCCTCGGCGGCCGCGATGACGTCGGCCGGGTTCTCCCCGCGCTGGCGGAGCCATTCGGCGCAGTTCGTCGAGAAATACTCGCAGCCCGTCAGGCGCGAGACGACCAGGCCGATGCGGATCCAGCGATCGCGCGGCATCACCGCCGCGGCCGTCCGGATGGCGCGAAGCTGGACGTCGAAGATCTCGGGGCAGAGCTCGAGCAGCTCGAAGCCGGGCGGGGTCGCCGGGAAGCCGATCTGGTGGAGGAAAAGCTCGCGCAGTGCCGCGCGGTCGACCTCGGGCGGCTGCCCGGGCAGCGATTTTTCCTCCATGTTCATGCTGAAGGCGGCCAGGCGCGCGAGCAGGCCGATGGCCCCGCGCTTGCCGGCCTCGAAGCTCCGGAGCGGGGCCGGGATCTCCGAGTCCACGCCGAGGGCGTTGGCCAGCCGGGTCACGCTGTTGAAGGCGCAGATCACGGTGACGACCTCGGTCCTCTCCTCGAGGCTCGGCCAGGCCGCCGTGAGGGCCTCGCGGTGGGACGCCCTGATGCTGCGCGGATCGGTGGTCAGGCGGACGGCCATGCGGATGGCCTCCCGCTCGGGATCCGTCAGGCCGTCCGCGTCGGCCAGGCGCGATCTCACGTCGCGGGCCTTGTCGCCGTCCATTCCGGAGGCGAGCAGGTAGATCATGTGGGCGTCGGCGCAGTAGTCGCAGCGCGATGCGACCGATACGCAAACCGCAAGCATTTCCTTTAGTTGACGCGGAGTTCGCGGGCTCCACATGAGCGCGATCCAGTGCCGGTAGACCCCCTCCATGGTCTCCGGCCTCAGGCTGAAGACCTGCATCAGGTTGGGGACCCGGGGGATCTCGGAACGGACCTCCTTGTAGACCTGGGCGAGACGCCCGCCGGCCTGGGAAGGCGCGATATGACGAATATGGGCCACGGCGGCGCGCAGCATCGTTCAGGCAAACCCCGGCAGTCAAACGCCGTCGCCGTGAGCCCCGAGCCGGCGAGGGGCGAGTCCAGTTCCACCGGGAAGGAGCGCGCAGCGCGACGTTGAGATGCGCTCCTGGATCGCGCCGCCCCTCCCCACGGTGTCATCGAGCGTCCGCTGACAGATCCGTAGAAAGAGCTTGACGCCCACCCCCCGGACGTACTAAACGACCGGTATGTCGAAGCAGGAACGCAATCGCCGGGGGGACGATGCGCGGGACGATCTTCAGCCGGCTCGCGATGGGCGGGACGGTCCGCAACCGGCTCGCGATGCGCGAGACGGCCTGAAGGAAACCGCCATCGATTGCTTCGCGCGCTACGGCTACCAGGGAACGTCGATCGATCGCATCGCGCGCGAGGCCGGCGTCACCAAGGGCGCCATCTACTACCACTACAAGGACAAGGACGACCTGCTCGCGGCTGCCGTCGCCGACCGTGTCGCCGAGTTCGAGGATCGCGTGCAGCGGGCCGTCGAAGGCTGCGGACCCGAAGAGAGCCTGCGCCGCGTCGTCGCCGTCGCGGTCGAGCATGCGCTGTCGAACGACCGGCCGCGCTTCGCCATCAAGCTGATGGTCGAGGCCATCGACACGCACGACATCCTGCGCGACGCGATGCGCCGCATGATGCAGCGCTACCGGGCCTTCGTCCGCAACATCATCCGCAAGGGCCAGGAGTCGGGTGATTTCCGCGCCGACGCCGACGCCGAGGGGCTGGCAGCCACGCTGACGAGCACGGTGATCGGCGGCGAGACGCAGTACTACCTGGATCCCGAGCGCATCCGGCTCGAGCAGACCATGGACCTTTTCATCGACGGGCTCTGTCGCGATCTTCGCACCGGAGCCTCCGGCACGGGAAGCACCCCGGACCATCGCCCATCAATGGAGACACCAGCATGATCGATTTCGAGCTCGACGAAGAGCAGCAGCTCATCCGCGACACCGTCACGGCGTTTGCCTCCGAGCAGCTCCGTCCTGCCGCCCGCGAGGCCGACGAGACCGGCATCATTCCCGATTCGATCGTGAAGGCAGGCTGGGACCTCGGCCTGATCCAGGGCTCGGTGCCCGAAGCTTACGGCGGCTATGCGAGCGCGGAGCCTTCGGCCATCACCGGCGCGATCGTGGCCGAGGGGCTCGCCGAGGGAGACCTCGCGATGGCCCTCCACCTCCTGTCGCCGCGCCTCGTCGTCGACGCCGTCATGCGCCTCGGCAGCGAAGAGCAGAAGAAAGCCGTCCTGCCGGTCTATCTCGGCGACAAGTTCGTCCCGGGTTCGGCGGCCGTCGTGGAGCCCTGGATCGGCTTCCACTTCACGAAGATGAAGACCACGGCGCGCCGCGACGGCGGCGACTGGGTTCTCGACGGCGAGAAGTGCCAGGCCGTGCTCGCGGCCAAGGCTCCGCACGTGGTCGTCTACGCCGCGACGCCGGACGGCATCGGCGCCTTCCTCGTTCCGGCCGGCACCGCAGGGATGAGCATCGGCGAGCGCGAGAAGAACCTCGGCCTGCGCGGGCTCGAGACCTACGGCGTCACGCTGGCAGGCTGCCGCGTGCCGGCCTCTGCGCGCCTCGGCGGCGA
>CAYYVZ010000469.1:0-3298 GCA_964475235.1 uncultured Myxococcales bacterium
GGCTGAGATCTCGCTTCGCTCGGCTCTGAGCCGCCGTCGAGCACGTACCCGCCCGCTACGCGCCGGCGACGGTTCAGGCACGGCGAGCAGGCATCCGCCCGTTACGCGCGAACGCGGCGCACCCGGTGACGGCTCCAACGCTGCGACTTTTGGATTTGCCGCCGACAGGCGATACGCAGCGCGCATGACCCAGCAGGCCGGCCCGTCGCGCGAGATCATTCTCATCAACGTGTCGGGCGAGGATCGGCCGGGCGTCACACGCTCGCTCACCACGATTCTCGCCGGCTACGGCGCGATCATGCTCGACATCGGGCAGGCCGTCATTCACGACCTTCTGACTCTCGGCCTCCTCGTCGAGGTGCCGCCGGGGGCGGCGTCGGGACCGATCCTCAAGGACCTGCTGTTTCGCGCGCACGAGCTCGAGATGAAGATCCGCTTCACGCCGATCCCCGAGGACGACTACGAGCACTGGGTCGGCCAGCAGGGCAAGGCGCGCCACACGATCACCGTGCTCGGAAGAAGGCTGACGGCCGAGCACATCGCGGCCGTCTCGACCGTGCTCGCGGAGCAGGGCCTCAACATCGACATGATCCACCGCCTGTCCGGGCGGATTCCGCTGCGCGGCGATCAGCGCACGCCGTACGCGTGCGTCGAGCTGTCGGTGCGCGGCACGCCGCGCGACCCGGCGGCGATGCGCGCGGCTTTCCTCGACGTGACGCACGAGCACGAGGTCGACGTCGCTTTCCAGGCCGACGATCTCTTCCGGCGCAACCGTCGCCTGATCGCCTTCGACATGGATTCCACGCTGATCCAGGCCGAGGTCATCGACGAGCTCGCGCGCGCGGCCGGTCACGGCGAGGAGGTCGCGGCCATCACCGAGCGTGCAATGCGCGGGGAGCTCGACTTCAAGACGAGCCTGAGGCTCCGACTCGCGCACTGCAAGGGGCTCGACGAGTCGGTGCTCGGCCAGATCGCGGAGAGGCTGCCGCTGACCGAGGGCGTCGAGCGTCTGTTCGGGGTGCTGAGGCGCATCGGATTCAAGATCGCGATCCTGAGCGGCGGCTTCACGTACTTCGGAGAGCATCTCGCCAGGCGGCTCGGCGTGGACTACGTGCACGCCAACGAGCTCGAGATCGAAGATGGGAAGCTCACCGGCAACGTCGTGGGCGAGATCGTGGACGGTGCGCGCAAAGCCGAGCTTCTGCGCGCGATCGCCGAGAAGGAAAACATCTCGCTGCATCAGGTGATCGCCGTCGGGGACGGCGCCAACGACCTGCCCATGCTTGCGATCGCGGGTCTCGGCGTGGCCTTCAACGCGAAGCCCATCGTCAAGCAGTCGGCTCGCCAGGCGCTGAGCGCGGCAGGGCTGGACGGGATCCTGTCTCTTAGCGGCGTGCGCGACCGGGAGGCCGTGGCGGCCCCGGGGGCCGGGGGGGGAGCCGCGAGCCGGCGAGCGGCGAGTCCAGTTCCACTCCATAAGGAGCGCGCAGCGCGACGATGAAATTGCGCTATTGAAGCGCGACGGGCCTGACCGGGAAGCGAGTCCAGTTCCATTCCATAAGGAGCGCGCAGCGCGACGATGAAATTGCGCTATTGAAGCGCGACGAGCCTGACCGGTAAGCGAGTCCAGTTCCTTTGCTTCGCAACTGGTACCACAGACAGATCGAGGAAATCGCCGAAGACCGCGTGCTGCGGCTCTACGGCGTCGCGCTCGCGTACGTGAACGTGCTGACGTTCGTGTACTGGTTCGTGCGTCGCGACGTGACGCGCGTCGTCAGCGACACCTACCAGCCGATCTGCTGGCCGTTCTGGGAGAACTGCCACGAGTGGCGCGTGTTCTCGGAAGGGCAGGTCGCGGCGGTCCTGTGGGCGTACCTTGCGCTCTCGATCGTCGCCGGCGCCTGCTTCCTGTCGAAACGCCGTGTCGCGTGGGGATGGTGGGGACTGCTTGCCGTCAACGCGATTCGCGTCGCGCTGCTCTTCCAGGACTTCACGCTCAGGCTCAACCAGCACTACATGGCCAACTGGGCCGCGCTCGCGTTCCTGTTCTTCCCGGCCCGGCGCGTGCTGGTGCCGGCGCTGCTCGTGTCGTTCTACTTCTGGGCCGGCGTGCTCAAGCTCGACTACGAGTGGCTGTCGGGCGCCGCGCTCTACAAGCGCGAGAAGCTCTGGGTTCCGGATGCGCTCGTGCCGGCGAGCTGCGTGTACGTGGTCGTGCTCGAGATGGTGCTGATCTTCGGGCTGTACTCGCGGCGGGCGTGGCTGTTCTGGACCACGCTCGCGCAGCTCGTCGTGTTTCATATCTGGTCGTGGCCGATCGTCGGCTTCTTCTACCCTATGCTGATGTTCGGCCTCGACAGCATCCTCGTCGTCGCGTGGCTCGTCGATCCTGCGCGTCGCGGCTTCGACTGGCGTGAGTTGGCTGCGCCGCACGTACGCACGGCAGGGCTCGTGCTGCTTGCGGGATTCGCCTTTACGCAGTTTCTTCCGAAGGCCTTCCCGGGCGACGAAGCGATCACCGGCGAGGGCCGCCTGTTCGCGCTCAACATGTTCGACGCGCGCGTCGTCTGCGAGGGCTACGCGATGATTCGCACCGAGGACGGCAGGGTGAAGAAGTCGGCGTACTCGAACCGCAGCTATTCGAAGCGAATCGCGTGCGACCCGGTGCTTTACTTCAACCTTGCGCGCAACGAGTGCCGGCGCGAGCGACGGGGCTCCCCGCTCGTGAACCTCGATCTGCACCTGCGCTCGCGGCGCACGACCGAGCCCGAGCTGCGCGACGTGATCGACATCCCGGACTTCTGCACCGCCGGCGTCACCTACGACATGTGGCGCCCGAACGACTGGATCCGGAAGTAGGGAAAATCGGGGACGGATCCCGATTTCGTGCGTTTCGCGAGCGAGCAGTGTCCGGATCCAGGACGAAGCTCGGTCTCGCCGCTCGCCAGCTCGCGGCTCCCGTCCCCGATTTTCAAGCGGAGCGGCTGGTCAGGATCGTGCCGCGTCTGGCCGCGACCAGGTGCAGCCCGACGATCGTCTTTGCGTCGATGATGTCGCCGCGCACGATCATGGCGAGCGCTTCGTCGAGCTCGACCTCGTGGACCTCGATCTCCTCGTCGGCGCCATGGGCCATCGTGCCCTTCTCGACGTTCGACGCGCTGTAGAGCCAGATGCGCTCGTCGGTGTACGCGGGGGCCGGCACCATCACGCCGAGCTTCTCGATCGAGCGCGCGCGAAAGCCGGACTCTTCCTCGATCTCGCGCTCGATGCACTCGGACGGAGTTTCGCCGGGATCGAG
>CAYYVZ010000470.1:0-3296 GCA_964475235.1 uncultured Myxococcales bacterium
GAGGCTGCTGGTCCAGACGGGGTAGACCGTGCTGCCCATGCCGAACGTGTCCTTCGTGTACTCGTGGACGGAGTCGCCGAGGAAGTATACGTCGAAGCCGTTCGTCACGCTCCAGTCGCCGAAGCGCGGCGGGATGCACGCGATCGGGATCCCGAAGTGGAAGCCGAGCCTCGCGTAGCCGAACGTGTTCTCGTCGGGCCCGTTCTTGTAGTAGTCGTCCATCGACAGTCCCATCTTGAACGGGAACGTGAGGGCGATCGGGTACTCGTCGCCTTTCTCGCAGGGCAGCTCGACTTCGACGCCGGGCTCGAGCCCCAGCTCGAAGACCGCACCTTTGCCGGATCCGCCGAACGACGAGCGGTGAGTCTCGAACGCGAACGTGGCGGTGGGGTTGAGCGCGAACGCGCCGAGCAGCTCGCTGTCGTCGTACGACAGGTCCACGGCGATCTCTTCCACCGTCTGAAAGGCATCGTTGGGGCTGGTGTAGAAGTAGTACGTGATGCCCGTGGTGATACCGCCCGCCCATGTGACGCTGAGGCTCGGGTAGTAGTCCACTTCGTACATCTCGTTCTTGCCGAACGTTTCCTCGGTGTGGAAGCTGATCCACGTTCCCACGCCGAGATCCACGCTCTGCACGATGCCTTCGTCGGCCTCGAAGACGTTGAGCGAAAGCCCGAGCGAAGGCTGCCAGATCAGCCCGTCGCGCTCGTTCATGATGCCGCGGAACATGTAGGCGGTCGTGAACGAGTTATCGAAGGTGATCGAGAGCGCGCCGGTGTTGGGGTCGTCCGCGTCCTCTTCTTCTGCCGCGGGCTCCTCCGCGCTGGACGACGCGGCCGCGCCCTCGTCTTCGTCGAGCGCGTGCACGGGCGTCGCGAGCGCAAGCGCGACGGCGAGCGGGGCGAGCAGTCCCGCTGCCCACCGCGAGTGGAAGTTCGAAAGTTTCATGAGGCCTCCTTTGATGCGCCCTCGAGGGAAAGGGCGCCGATGGTCCCGTCCGCCGGGCGGATCGGAGTGCGCGCTGTTTCGCGCAACGACCACCTCCCGTCAAAGAAGGTGCGGTGCAGGAAACCTCAGTGTTTCCCGTTGCCCGCCGCCAGCATCGTGTCGAGCCGCCCCCTGATGATCGCCTCGGCTTCCGACATGATCCGGTCCACGAGCTCTTTCACCGTGGGCACGTCGTAGATGAGCCCCTGGATCATGCCCGCCGACCAGATCCCGTAGTCCGGATCGCCGATCTCGTAGACCTTGCGCCCGCGGGCGCCGGCCACCAGGTCGCGCACGTCCTCGAACTTGGCGCCCTGCTTCTCGAGGGCGATGACCTGGCCGCTGATCGCGTTCTTCGCGACCCGCGCCGTGTTGTGCAGGGTACGGAAGATGAGCTCGGTCGAGCGCTCGTCGTTGGCCACCATCTGCTGCTTCACCGCGTCGTGAATCGGCGCTTCCTTCGTCGCGCAGAAGCGGGTCCCCATGTTGATACCGTCGGCGCCGAGCGCGAGGGCCGCAACCAGGCCGCGCCCGTCGCCGAAGCCGCCCGACGCGAGCATCGGGATCTTCACCTTGTTGGCCGCGGCCGGGATCAGGATGAGGCCGGGGATGTCGTCCTCGCCGGGATGGCCGGCGCACTCGAAGCCGTCGATCGAGATCGCGTCGACGCCCATGCGCTCGGCCGACAGCGCGTGACGGACCGCCGTGCACTTGTGGATGACCTTGATGCCGTACTTCTTGAACTCGTCGACGTGCTCCTGGGGCTTGTAGCCCGCCGTCTCGACGATCTTGATGCCGCTCTCGATGATGGCCTGGCGGTACTCGGCGTAGGGCGGTGGCTTGATGGCCGGCAGGATGGTCAGGTTCACGCCGAAGGGCTTGTCGGTCATCGAGCGGGTCTTCTCGATCTCCTTCGTGAGGTCTTCGGGCGTGGGCTGGGTGAGCGCCGTGAGGAAGCCGAGGGCGCCCGCATTGGCGACGGGTGCGACGAGCTCTGCCTTGCCGACCCATTGCATGCCGCCCTGCGCGATGGGGTGCTCCACTCCGAACAGCTCGGTGAACCGCGTCTTCATGACTTCCTCCTGAATGGGAAAGGGATCTCGCCGGCCGGCCGGTCGTCGCGGCGCCGAACCGGGCGGGGCTACCAAGAACCGCGCGCGGGGTCGATTCTTCAGATGGAAGTCCCTGATCCTCCAACATTCCGGTCAGCCGGAACGATTTCTCCTCCCACCCCGCCGGGTGGGATTTTTCCATTGCATCGAAGCCATGGGAGTCGTAAACCCGGTAGGTCCGGGCGCCGGGGACCGACCCCGGCGAGCCTTGGGGACGGGCCCTCCCGGACCGGAGCCGCCGCCGCCTTTTCTGGTTGCTGATCGGGGACTACGGAAGCACCATCGCGCCTCCATCGAGCGGTACACGGCGGAAAAAGGGCTACGGCATTCGACCCCGGCGACGGTCGGACGAGGCCGCGCCTCCAAGCCCGGACGGCCGTCGAGGAAAGGACAGCGACTCCGTTGATCAGGGACTTCTCCAGCAATCTCGAGCGTCTGCGCTCACGCCGCGGCAGCCGGAACGGGCTTGGCCGCCTCCTGGTCGTAGTTGCGGCAGTCGGGTTGCTGGTCGCGCCCCGGGTCCTTGCCCAGGATAGCGGCGCTCCGAAGGCCGGCGCTCCGGCAACCGAAGCCGACTACGACACGTTGAGAAAGCTGCTCGGAGTCCAGGCTCCTCCGACCAAGCCCGCCCCGGCTCCCGAGCCGGCCGTGGCACCCGAACCGGAACCCGAGCCGGCCGTGGCCGCACCCGAGCCCGCCAAACCGGCCGCCAAGGCCCCCGTCAAGAAGGCCGCCCCCAAGGTCGCCAAGCCGCGGCCGAAGCCGGCTGCCCCTGCCGCCCCGAAGGCTCCGGCTCCCGAGGTCCAGGAAGCCGCCGAGCCGGTACCCCAGGCGACGGCGCCTGCCGCGGCGTTCATCTCTTCGAACGTTCCTCCTCCGGGCACGGTCGTCGAAGCGAGCAATCTCGACAGGTGGAAGGATTTCATCAGCCCGTCGATCGCGTGGGCCGTGCGCCGTGGCGCCAAGCTCCCGGTGATCGAGACCACGCCGATCCCGATGGAGCCGAAGAGGGCCGAGGCGACGCAGCGCTACAGCCCCCAGGTCCGTCTCTCGGACGACAAGACGTATATGCTGAACTACGTTGCCGGCGTGCCATTCCCGTTCGTCCAGACGGACGATCCGGATGCCGGCATCAAAATGATCCTGAACTGGGATGCCCGCGTCGTTCTGGACGACCTCGACATCCGCAATTTCGGC
>CAYYVZ010000471.1:0-3281 GCA_964475235.1 uncultured Myxococcales bacterium
GGCCGAGCAGCTCGTCGAGCATGCATTCGCGGCCGAGCTTCGTTCGGACGGTCGGCTGATTGAAGAGGTAGCCCGTGACTCCGTGGTCGGAGACCTGCGATGCCGTGACGAGTCCGGCGCGCAGCGGCGGCGCGGTGCGTCCCTGGCCGTAGCCCGAGCGAACGAGGTCGTCTGGAGGCGGGCCGGTGGCGCGTCCCGCTTCCCCATCCGCCAGGGCATCCATCAGGCGTCCGACGGCAACGGCCCAGTCGACGAGCTCGTGGGCGTGCGCATTGCGCTCGCTTTCGTACGTGTCGAGCAGGCTCTCGGGCGCCGCGCCGCGGAGCACCATCGTGAGCTTCCACGCGAGGTTCACGACGTCGCGGATGCCGGCGTTGAGGCCCTGGCCGAGAAATGGCGGAGTCTGGTGCGCGGCGTCGCCGGCGAGGTAGACGCGGCCCTCCCGCCAGCGCGACGCCGTCGCGGCGTGGAACTGGTACACGGCCGTGCGGCGCATCTCGTAGTGCTCGGGAGCGATCCACGGAGCGAGCAGCGCGCGCACGCTCTCCTCGCTCGCGATCTCGTCGCGCTTCTCGCCGGGGAGCAGGCGGAACTCCCAGCGCCGGTACGGATCCTTGCCGCAGATGTAGGTCGTCAGCCGGGCTGGATCGCAGACCTGCATCGTGACGTTCGGGAGGTTCGCACCGTCTTTCATGACGACGTCCACGACGAGCCAGTCGTGGTCGTAGCCGAGGCTCTTCCACGGGATGCCGAGGCGGCGGCGTGCGAAGCTCGACGCACCGTCGCAGGCGATCGCGTAGCGCGCCCGCATCGCAAAGGGCGCCCCGGTTCCGAGATGGGTCGCCGTCACGGTGACGCCGCCCTCGTCCTGCACGAGGTCGGTCACTTCGCTGCCGAGGCGCATGCTCACGTTCGGTTCGTCGTGGGCCAGCTCGCGAAGACGTGCTTCGAGCTCGGGCTGGTCGAAAAAGGCCCCGTCGCGCCAGCCGCAGACCCCGAACCGGGGCATCTCGATGCCGAAGTGCTGCTTGCGACGGGAATCGGTGAACCACGCGCCGTCGCCTTCGCGCCAGGGTTGCAGAACGGAGTCGATCTCTTCGCTCAGCCCGACACGCTGGAAAGCACGCACCGTCTCGCCGTCGAGGAACACGGCGCGCGGGAGGTCGTAGACTTCCGTCGAGCGGTCGACGACGACGACCCGCAGGCCCTCGCGGGCGAGCAGGACGGCGGCGCTCGCGCCGACCGGGCCGCAGCCGATGACGGCGACGTCGTAGATCCGGTCGGCGCTCACGGCCTTGCCTTCTTCTTCGCTGCGCCGAGACGGGCGACGAGCGCGACGGCGCGTTCCTTTTCGACACCGATCGCACGCAGCACGAGCGACACGAGCGCGACTTCCACTTCGCGAAGACGCTTCGGCTGTTTCGACACGTCGGCGAGAGCTCCGATGAGAACCCATTCGAAGTAGCCGATGCCGCCTGCGGCGTCGGGCTCGATGTCTCCGGCCTCGACCATCGCGGCGACGTCGCGCCTGGCGAACGGGCCGCATGCTTCGACCAGCGCGGCTGCGAGCAGCTGCGGGCGCTCGAGCATCCATCTCAGCGCCGGGTGGCCCGCGAGCATGCGGAACGTATTCGACATGCTGGCCGTGAAAACCCAGACCTTGTCGTCGGCGTCGGCGAAGTCGCGCTGCATGTCGGTCGCGAAGTCGCGCATCGACTCCTCGATGCCGGCGGCGAGCACGGCCTCGGTCGATTCGAAGTGGTGGTAGAAGGTTCCGTATCCGACGTCGGCGCGCTCGGTGACGGCCTTGGCGGTCAGCGCCCCGACCCCCTGCTCCTCGAGGAGGGCGCGGGCCGCGACGATGAGGTCGCGGCGCGTGCGGCGGCTGCGGCGCGAGATTCCCTCGGGAGGGCTGGCCTGGCGGGACGTCGTCGTTGACATAACGTCGGAAATCGACATATCGTCGGTTTTCGACATTCTGTCAAGAGAAAAATCGGACCGGGCCGGAAGCCGCCATGATCACCACCGCCCTCGCCACCGTCTCCGCGACCGCGTCGGTCGCCGCCGCCGGCTGGTACGTCCGCGAAAAGTCGCGCAGACGCACCCATCCCATGGAGGGCGGGCTCCATGCGGAGATTGCCCTGCCTCACCGCGCGCCGTTCGAGCTGTGGCACAACGCCTTTTCGCTGTGCTCGAAGAAGGTCCGCATGTGCCTGGCCGAGCTCGGCATCGAGCACGCGTCCCACCACATCGACCTCGTCGAGACAGGCGGGTACCAGACGCTGAGCCGCGAGTTCCTTGCGGTGAACCCGGCGGGGCTGGTTCCGGTGCTCGTGCACGACGGACACCCGATCTACGAGTCGCACGAGATCATCCGCTATGCGGCCGCTCATGGGCGCGGCGGAGTGTCGCTCGTTCCGCACTGGACCGCCGAAGCCGAAGCGATGGAGCACTGGATCCGCAAGTCGTCGCTCACCGGTGACGACCCGGTGCGCGGCATCGACGAGAGCGCGGGCAACTGCGTTCCCGGCCTCACGATCCCGCTGTTCGCGGCGATGATCGCCGACATCCCTGTGACGAAGATCTTCGAGGGGCTGCTGTTTCACCGCCTCAAGGGGCGGCCGATGTTCTTTCTCGCGCTGAAGGCGGCGGGGCTGAAGCGGTTACCCGCGCTGAAGCCCGTCGTGAAGGTGATCCGCGACAGTCGCGTGCAGATGGAGCGCCACCTGGACGACCTCGAAGCGCATTTCGCCGGCCACGCCGGCGCCTGGATCGTCGGCGCCCAGTTCACGCTCGCCGACGTGAGCTGGGCGGTGATCTTCGACCGCCTGCGCGAGGCGGACTGGACGGAAGTGCTGGAAAACCCGCGGCGCCCGCGGCTGGCCGATTGGTGGACGCGCATCCGCGAGCGGCCGGCGTATCGTACGGCGATGCTCGGGGAGCTCGAGCATCCGCTGGTCAAGCGCGGCTCGGGCCGGATCGTGGAACGCAAGGCCTTCGACCCGGCGTTTCGTGCCCTCTACCGAATCCCCTGAGAATTGGCGTCACGATCCGCCTCGAGCACGAGTTAACGGTATCGCTGTCGTCGAAGCCGGACTTCAGCGACTCGATCGACGCCGAAGGCCATTCGCATCCGCGACAGCCGTAGTCGAACTCAGGAGCGCACGCGCGCGACGGCTTTCTGCCAGCCCGCGTAGAGGGACTCGCGTTCGGCCGCCTTCATCTTCGGCGTGAACACGCGATCGACCTTGCGCACCGCCTCGAGGTCGCGCGCGCTCTTC
>CAYYVZ010000472.1:0-3281 GCA_964475235.1 uncultured Myxococcales bacterium
GCATGGAGCGCCCGCGATGGCCGATGATCGTGCTGCGCTCGCCGAAGGGCTGGAGCGGTCCGAAGGAAGTCAAAGGTCACAAGGTCGAGGGCTCGTGGCGAGCGCACCAGGTGCCGATGGGCGACGTACGCGAGAACCCCGCGAGCCTCGCGCTGCTCGAACAGTGGATGCGCAGCTACGATCCGGACGGGCTCTTCGACGGCGACGGAAAGCTCGTGCCCGAGCTGCAGGCTCTCGCCCCGGAAGGCGACAAGCGCATGAGCGCGATCCCGCACGCCAACGGAGGCGTGCTGCGCCGCGAGCTCAGCCTGCCCGACTTCCGCGACTACGCCGTGGACGTGCCGGTTCGCGGCAGTATCGAGCATCCGAACACCGCGCCGCTCGGCGAGTTCCTGCGCGACGTGATGAAGCAGAACATGACGAACTTTCGCGTCTTCGGTCCGGACGAGACGGCGTCGAACAAGCTGCAGGCGATCTACGGAGCGACGAAGAAGACGTGGATGGCCGAGATGCTGCCGTCGGACGACGACGGCGCGGAGCTCTCGCGAGACGGCCGCGTGATGGAGATCCTTTCCGAGCACACGCTGATGGGCTGGCTCGAAGGGTACCTGCTCACGGGGCGCCACGGCTTCTTCCACACGTACGAGGCCTTCGCGCACGTGATCGACTCGATGTTCAACCAGCACGCCAAGTGGCTCGACATCTGCAAGAACCACGTGCCGTGGCGCGCGTCGGTTTCCTCCGAGAACATCCTGCTGTCGTCGACGGTGTGGCGGCAGGACCACAACGGCTTCTCGCACCAGGACCCCGGGTTCATCGACCTCGTCACGAACAAGGGGCCTTCGGTCACGCGCATCTACCTGCCGCCCGACGCGAACACCCTGCTCGCCGTCGCGGACCGCTGCCTGCGCAGCACCGACTGCATCAACGTGATCGTCGCCGACAAGCAGAAGCACCTGCAGTTCATGACGATCGACGAGGCGGTGATCCACTGCGAGAAGGGCCTCGGCATCTGGAAGCGCGCGAGCACCGACGAGGGGCACGAGCCTGACGTCGTGCTGGCGAGCTGCGGCGACGTGGTGACGATGGAGGCGCTTGCGGCCGCGGCGATCCTTCGCGAGCGGCTGCCGGACCTCAAGCTGCGTTTCGTGAACGTCGTCGATCTTTTCAAGCTCAAGCCCGTGTCCGATCATCCCCACGGCTCGACGGAGGCCGAGTTCGACGGGCTGTTCACCACCGACAAGCCCATCATCTTCAATTTTCACGGATATCCGTGGCTGATCCACAAGCTTTCGTACCGCTTCAAGGGGCACGACAACCTGCACGTGCGCGGCTACATCGAGAAGGGCAACATCAACACGCCGCTCGAGCTCGCGATGATCAACCACGTCTCGCGCTTCCACCTCGTGATGGACGTGATCGACCGCGTGCCCGGCCTCATCGACAAGGCAGCTCACCTCAAGGAAGAGATGAAGAACACGATCATCGACAACCTCCGCTATGCCCACGAACACGGCATGGACCGGCCGGAGATCACGGGCTGGAAGTGGCCGTACTGACGGTCGGTGCACTCGGTCCGCCTGCCCGGGAGGCCGGGATTGACTCGGGCGACGTCGCCGCGCAGAAGCGCTGAACTCGGGAGGTTTGCCATGAAGCGTTTCACAATCCTGCTTTCCTGCGCGCTCGCCGGTCTCGTCGCCACGGGCTGCGCCACTACCAATTTCACGCCGGACGGATCCGCGGCCCGGTCGGGCAAGCTTGCGAAGCCGGGCCGCATCATCGTCTACCCGTTCGCCGCGACCACGGCCGATCTCGCGCCGGACCAACAGGACGGTTACACCGACGCGGCGGGTTCGGCGGAGCACGTCCGCGTCGGACGCGAGCTGGGCGAGAAAGTCGCCGAACGCCTCGTCGACAACCTCAACGAGATGGGCATGAAGGCCGTCGTCGGAACCGGTGCGACGCAGGCGAGCGTGAACGACGTCGTCATCCGCGGCCACTTCGAGTCCATCGACGAGGGCAGTGCCGCCAAGCGCATGGCGATCGGTTTCGGCTCCGGCAAGGCCGAGATGAGAACCGTGGTCGTCGGCTACCAGATGACGCCCGGCGGGCTGAAGCGCGTGGGCGGAGGCACCGTCGATTCGGGCGGCGGCAAGGGCCCCGGCTTGTTCGTGCCGATCATCGTTACCGCCGCGACAGCGAATCCGATCGGCCTCATCGTCGGCGGAGCAGCCAAGATCGAAGGCGAGGCGAGCGGGCGTACCACGATCGACGGCGCGGCCAAGCGCACGGCGGACGACATCTCCGATCGCATCGAGAAGCGTGCGCAGGACGAAGGCTGGATCTAGCGCCGCGGCGGCGGCTCAACGACCGGCTGCCCTGCGCCTGGCGCGCGCGGCCAGCCACAGCCACGGCGGCAGCGTCGCCGCGATCGCGGGCAGGTTCACCATCGCAATGTTGAACCACCCGCGGTGCGCGGCGCCGTAGCCGCTGTCGATGGCGAACCACGACAGGATCGACGCGCATCCCGCGAGGGCGGTGCGAAGCCGCGCCGGCTCGCGCCTCGCCAGCATCGCGAGCATCGCGAACTGCGCGAGCGTCGAGCCGCCGATCGGGCCGAAGAACGCGAGCGCGAAGCGGCGCGACGAGTCGTCGAGGACCGCGCCGCCGTAGTGGGCGGCCTCGAGGCCCGCGAACCACGGCGCGAACAGCGGCGTCGTGCCGCCGAACGCGATCCCGAGACCCGTCGAGGCACCGAACAGCGAGGCCCAGAAGCAGACGCGAGCGACGCCGGCGAGCGGCTCGGCTTCCCCGCGGTCGGCAGGAAACCGGGACCACGACATCACGAGCGGAACGCCGACGAGGGCCATCGGCACGAGGTTGATCATCCAGACGTTGAACGCGGCGCCGACCATCAGCGACGCGGTCGAATCGGCAAGGAACCAGACGACGAGGCCGCGCAGGGTGAGGTCCCGCGCCCACGCGGCGCCTTCGGCAAGCGCGCCGCGTGCGACGAGGGCATGCACGATCCACTTGCCGGCGATCGAGCCGCCGGTGATTCCGAGCATCAGCCCGGTCAGATCCGCGTCCGCCGCAGGAATGGACGTGCCGCCGTAGGCCCAGCGAACGAGAGCCTCGCGGTAGGGCGAGAACGGCGCGGTGTGGAAGAGGAGGGGAAGGAAGAGGCCGAGAGCGACAAAGCCCCACGAGCAGGCTTCGATCCAGCGGGCGAGCGAACGTGTCGTCATCGCCGCGTCAACAAGCGGAAATCGGGGACGGAT
>CAYYVZ010000473.1:0-3241 GCA_964475235.1 uncultured Myxococcales bacterium
AGGACCTCGCGCGCAGCCTTGGCGGCTTCCAGATATTCGGCCGGGATCTCGCTGGTCGTGACCGTCCAGCCCATGTCCTTGTCGTCGGCGCTGACGAGCTGCATCGTCACGAGGTCGATCGCTCCGACGAAGTTCTCTTCCTTCCCGACGGGCAACTGGATCGGGACGGCAGGGGCCTTGAGGCGGTCCTTGATCTGCGCGACGACGCTGTCGAAGTCGGCGCCGACGCGGTCCATCTTGTTGATGAACGCGATGCGCGGCACGCCGTAGCGATCGGCCTGGCGCCAGACGGTCTCGGACTGGGGCTCGACGCCGCCTACCGCGCAGAACACGGCGCACGCGCCGTCGAGTACGCGCAGCGAGCGCTCGACTTCGATCGTGAAGTCGACGTGTCCGGGCGTGTCGATGATGTTGATGCGATGCTCGCGCCAGAAGCACGTCGTCGCGGCCGAGGTGATCGTGATGCCCCGCTCCTGCTCCTGGACCATCCAGTCCATGGTCGCAGCACCGTCGTGTACCTCGCCAATCTTGTGGCTGATACCGGTGTAGAAGAGGATTCGCTCCGTCGTCGTCGTCTTGCCCGCATCAATGTGGGCCATGATTCCGATGTTGCGAGTCTTCGCGAGTGAGGTCTTGCGCGCCATGATGATCTTGAGCCGGGCAGAAAGCCGTCGATGCTCCTCCGATTACCAGCGGTAATGGGCGAAGGCCTTGTTGGCCTCCGCCATGCGGTGCGTGTCTTCGCGCTTCTTCACGGCGCCGCCGCGGTTGTTCGAGGCGTCGATGAGCTCGCCGGCGAGGCGGTCGCGCATGGTGCGCTCCGGCCGCGAACGCGCGTGGGAGATCAGCCAGCGGATCGCGAGAGCGACCTGACGCGACTGGCGGACTTCGATCGGAACCTGGTAGGTGGCACCGCCGACGCGGCGCGAGCGCACTTCGACGGCAGGCTTCACGTTGTCGAGCGCACGCTTGAACATCTCGAGGCCGCTCTCCTTGAGGCGTCCTTCGACCGTCTCGACGGCGCCGTAGAAGACGGACTCGGCAATGCTCTTCTTGCCGTGCTCTTGCATGCAGTTGATGAACTGGGTGACGACGCGGTCGTGGTAGACCGGATCGGGGAGCAGCTCGCGCTTACGGGCAGGACCTTTTCGCGACATACGAGGTTACCGGATTATTTGGGGCGCTTCGCGCCGTATTTGGACCGGCCCTGGCGGCGGTCCGTTACGCCTACTGAATCAAGCGTTCCGCGCACAACGTGATAGCGGACGCCCGGAAGATCCTTCACACGGCCGCCGCGGATCAGCACGACGGAGTGCTCCTGGAGGTTGTGTCCGACGCCGGGAATGTAGGCCGTGACCTCGATCCCGTTCGTCAAACGCACACGCGCGACCTTGCGTAGAGCCGAGTTCGGCTTCTTGGGGGTCGATGTATAGACGCGCGTGCACACGCCGCGTCGCTGAGGCGACTTGTCGAGCGCGGGGGCCGTCGTCTTGACGGCGAGTTTCTGCCTGCCCTTGCGGACGAGCTGGTTGATCGTCGGCACAATCTCTCCTTGTCGATTCGACCTGGTCGATGCGTCCTGAAAGCGCGCCCTGAGGGCGCATCGGCGCACCAAAGAATCGCGGACCCTATTCACGACACCCGAATACGTCAAACGCTGACGACGCGGTGCGTCCGTGGTTTTTCAGCTGTTTGCGCGACGTAGCGGCGAGCCGGAGCCTGCCTTCCCGATCGCGACCGGTGATAGCCAACTCGCAGGCCGCCTCCTTATGGAAACGACTTCGGCAGCTCGTCCCGATCACCCTTCCGGCAATCGATCGGAGACCTGCCGGCCTGCGATTTTCTCGGCCCGATGACGGGCCGTTCTTCTCGGGCCGCGAAGTCCGCAGCCCATAGTATGAGACCGTGGGTCCCGTTCCCGCGGGCGCGAGGCCCGGGGCGTCTCTACGCGCGCTCGGGGTCGTCTCGTCCGCACTCCGAAGAGCGCGGCCTGTTGGACGGTCCGGGCGGCGAGGAAACGCGGACCCTAGGCAGGGCCGGAAAACAGGTCAAGCGCGACAGGGTGTCCGGCCTTCGAAGTTCCCGCACGACGTGTTCGGGCGAAACACCTTGCTCTCCGGTCGCTCGGGGCCGAAGGTGGCCCAACGCGCCAGGGGCGCCCCGGAGGACCGATGAAAGCCCAGTTCCGACCCCCCGTTGCAGCCCTCGGGGCTGCCCTCGCCGCATCCCTGCTTTTGGCCGTCAGCAGCTCCGGCGCCGCGGCGGCGACCCTGGCCTGCAGCTCGGCCTCGACTGTCGAGGCCCTGGCGGCCTGCATCCGCGGCCAGATGCCGGCCGGGGGCTCCCAGGGCTTCGTCGCCCCGACCGCCTCCGAGCAGGCCGACTGGAGGTCCGCGGTTCGCTCGATGCTCGGCGGCTCCTGCTCGTTCCAACTGCCCTCGGGCCTCGCCTCGCGGGCCCAGCTCCGCAGCTTCACGGACTCGACGGCCGGCCGCAGCTACTGCCTCCTCATGGAGGTGCTCGATGCCGACAACGACGGCAAGGTGGACCGCGGCTGGGGCACCTTCCTCGTGAATGCGTCCTCGCAAAGGCTGGTCAGCCACCAGGCCCCCCACCCGGCCACCGACTCCACGACCGAGGTCCAGGCCATCGCGCTCTTCCGCGACACCGATTCGCGCAGCTACCTGATGGCGGGCGCCTACCGCAGCGCCAACACGGCCGCGAGCACCTGCCAGGCTTCCTACGAGCAGGCCGACGCGGCCCACAACGTCGAGACGATGTTCCACGCGACGAACGCAGAGATGCTCGCCTACTACGGATCGACGCCCTGGTGGGCGATCCAGTGGCACGGCATGGCCGCCGACACGTGTCCCGCCGCGGAGATCTATCTTTCGCACGGCCGTAACGTGACACCGGCAGCCGGCGACAAGATCACGCTGCTCCAGCAGGCCATGCTCGAGCGTCATCCGGCATGGTCCATCCAGGTTCCGGGAAGCGGCGCCTGCACGCTGACCGGCACCGACAACACGCAGGGCCGACTGCTCAACGGTGTTGCCGCGGCGAGCGTCTGCAGCACGGCCGCGTCGAGTTACAGCGGCCGATTCCTCCACGTCGAGCAGGATCCCGGGTTCCGCGCGCCTGCCGACTGGAGCGATGCCATCGTCGAAACGTGGCCGGTCGCAACGCCTGTTCCGGCCGCGCCGACAGGCCTCGTCGCAACCGGCGCGAAGAAGAAGATCTC
>CAYYVZ010000474.1:0-3233 GCA_964475235.1 uncultured Myxococcales bacterium
GGAAAGCTCAAGACCAAGGCCGAGTCGGCCGAGAAGAGCTTCGCGAAGGACGTCGAAGAGCTGAAGAAGATGCAGGAAGACATCATCAAGCGCGGCTCGGTCCTCAACGACGAGGAGAAGCAGAAGCTGGGTGAAGAGTTCGAGCGCAAGAACCGCGACGTCAAGCGCAAGAAGGAGGACGCCCAGCGCGACTTCGACAAGACGCGCCAGACGATCGAGAACGAGATGATGACGAAGTTCCGCACCGTCATCGAGAAGTTCGCCAAGGACAACGGCTACGACCTCATTCTCGATGCCGGGACTCTCCTCTACATTTCGAACAAAGCCGACGTCACCAACGAGGTGATCCAGCTGGCCGACAAGAGCTACTGAGCTCTTTCGGCCCACTGGACTGCTGACGCGTGAGCGTTCGCATCCATCCGACCGCCGTCGTCGATGCTGCCGCGCAGCTCGGCGACGGCGTCAGCGTAGGCCCGTACTCGATTGTCGGCCCCGGCGTCCGCGTCGGCAACGACACCGAGATCGGGCCGCACGTCGTACTCGACGGTCTCCTGACCATCGGTGCGCGTAACCGTTTCACGGGCCAGTCGTCGATCGGCTCGCCGCCCCAGGACCTCAAGTACCAGGGCAGTCCCACCCGCCTCGAGATCGGCGACGACAACATCGTGCGCGAGTTCGTCACGATGAACCGCGCGACCGAGCACGGCGGCGGCGTGACGCGCGTCGGCAGCCACGGCATGTTCATGGCCTACGCGCACGTGGCCCACGACTGTGTGGTCGGCGACCACGTGGTGATGGCCAACTGCGCGACTCTGGCGGGCCACGTGACCATCGAGGACCACGCGATCGTGGGAGGCCTCGTCGCCATCCACCAGTTCGTGCGCATCGGCGAGTCGGCCATCCTCGGCGGCGGGGCCATGGTGACGCTCGACGTGGTGCCGTACTGCATGGCGGCCGGTGACCGCGCTGCGCTGCACGGCCTCAACCTGATCGGCCTCAAGCGGCGAGGCTTTTCCGCGAAGACGCTGATCGCGCTGCGCGCGGCGTATCGCACGATCTTCCAGTCGGGGCTTCGCCTCCAGGAAGCCCTCGAGCAGCTCCGCGGCGACGCCGCCGAAGACGAGCGTGTCGCGCATTTCGTGGGTTTCATCGAGAAGAGCCAGCGGGGAATCTGCCGGTGAGCGCCGACGACGCGAGGCGCAGCCCGGGCAGCGGCCTGGCGCAGGTCGGAGCCGTCGCGCAGGTCGGAGCGGGGAGCGCGACCGCGGCGGACGCCGCGGCTCCGGCAGCCTCGTCCGATCCCATGGCCGCAGCCGCTCCGGCGGCCGCTCCCATTGGCCTCATTGCAGGCAACGGCCGCTTCCCGCTGATGTTCGCACGCGAGGCACGCGCGCGGGGCCACCGCATCACGGCGGTCGCCCATCGCGGCGAGACCGACGAGGCGATCGAGAAGGAAGTCGACGAGCTCGTGTGGGTCAGAGTCGGCCAGCTCGGCAAGCTCATCCGTACGCTGAAGAAGGCCGGAGTGGAGCGCGCCGTCATGGCCGGCGGCATCGACAAGGTGCGCTCGCTCACGCAGATTCGCCCGGACCTTCGCGGCGTGCTGTTCCTTCGCCATGCGATCACTGGAGGCGGTCACGGCGACGATTCGATCCTGCGCGCGCTCGCCGACGAGCTCGAAGGCGAGGGGATCCATGTCGTGCCGTCGACGATCTTCCTCGAGAACCTGCTCGCGCCGCCGGGCCGCATCGCGGGACCGAAGCCTTCGAGCCAGGCCCTTGCCGACGTGAAGACGGGCTGCCGCGTGCTCGAAGCGCTCGGCGACGTCGACGTCGGCCAGAGCGTCGTCGTCGAGCACGGCGTCGTGCTCGCGGTCGAAGCAGTCGAGGGAACCGACGAGGCCGTGCGACGCGCCGGCCGGCTCGGGCGCGGCGGCGCCGTCGTCGTCAAGATGGCCAAGCACGCCCAGGACATGCGCTTCGACGTGCCGGCCGTCGGCCCCGGTACCATCGTGAGCATGATCGACGCGCGCGCCAGCGTGCTCGCGGTCGAAGCGGGAGCCGCGCTGCTCATCGACCGGGGCCACCTCTGCGACGACGCCGTTCGCGCGGGCGTCACCATCGTCGGCTGCAGCCGCACCGGCGGCGTCGCGGGATTCACGGATGACTGAGCGCGTGCGTGCGGGCGTGGTGGGCACCGGCCACCTCGGTGCGCTGCACGCCCGCAAGTACGCCGCCGAGGCCGGTGTGTCGCTCGTCGGCGTGTTCGACATCGACGCAGCGAAGGCCGCGGGCGTGGCGGAGGGCACCGGGTGTCGCGCGTTCGCGAGCGCGGCCGAGCTGCTCGCCGAGGTCGACTGCGCGAGCATCGCGGCGCCCACGGCGGCGCACCGCGCCGTCGCGGGCGAGGCCATCGCGCGCGGTGTCCACGTGCTCGTGGAAAAGCCGCTCGCGTCCTCGCTGGCCGATGCGCGTGCCCTCGTCGAAGAGGCCGAGCGCGCGAACGTGCTTTTGCAGGTCGGCCACCTCGAGCGCTTCAACCCGGCCTTTGCGGACCTCCCTTCGATCGTCGGTCACCCGCGCTTCATCGAGTGTCACCGCCTCGCGCCCTTTGCGGGTCGCGGCGCCGACACCGACGTGATCTTCGACGTGATGATCCACGACCTCGACCTCATCTCGTTCGTGGTCGGGCGGCCTCCGGTATCGGTCGAGGCCATCGGTGTGCCGGTGCTGAGCGATCACGCGGACATCGCCAACGCGCGCATCCGGTTCGAGGGCGGCTCGATCGCCAACGTGACGGCCAGTCGTGTGTCCCTCAAGCGCGAGCGCCGGCTCCGCATCTTCCAGGAAGACGCCTACGTCGCCGTGGACTTCGACGCGCGCAGCCTGCGCATCGTCCGGCGCCGCGAGGGCGCGGGTCCCGTCGATCTCGCGAATCCGATGGAAGCGATCGAGGTCGAGGAGCGTTCTTTCGCGGACGACGCCGATCCGCTGCGCGACGAGATCGCAGCCTTTGTCGCGTCGGTGCGCGCGCGTCGAGGCGGCGACTCGCTGCCGCCGCCTGTGTCCGTGGCCGTCAGCGGACGCGAGGCCCTCGTTGCCCTCGAGATCGCCGAGCAGGTACGCCGCGCGGTGGCACAGGAGGCGGACGCCGTTGCAAAAGGCGCGGACGCCGCTGCGAAGGGCGCGGACGCCGTTGCGAAAGACGCGCCGGCAGGAAAGCGGCCGTGAGCC
>CAYYVZ010000475.1:0-3177 GCA_964475235.1 uncultured Myxococcales bacterium
CCGGTACGGAGGTCGGTCTCGCCGCTCGCCAGCTCGCGGCTCCCGTCCCCGATTTCCTCGATTTCAGAGCGCGCCGGAGTCGTGGACGGTTTCGCCGGCCAGCACCGTTCTCAGCACGGAGGTCGCGGGCAGGTCTTCGACCGGGCAGGAGAGGACGTCGCGGTCCACGACGAGGAGATCGGCGTGGTTTCCGGGCGCGAGCGAGCCGACGCCCTCCCAGCCGAGCGCGGCGGCTGCGTCGCAGGTCCACATCTTCACGGCCTCCTCGCGCGAGACCTTCTGCGCGGGTCCGTCGTTGCGGCGGCCGCTGCCCCAGAACTCGTGCGTCTCGGCGAGCGCGATGTGCTCGAAGACGTTCTTCGGCCCCCAGTCGCTGCCGGCCGAGACGGTGAGCCCGGCTTCGAGCAGCCGCTTCAGCGGGATCAGGTCGGCCCACACGTGCTTGCCGACGCGCTTCTCGAAGAGGTCTCCCTTCGCGCACGAGAACGACATGCTCGTCGTCACGACGAAGCCGAGCGCGGCGTAGCGCCGCGCGTGGTCTTCGGTGCAGAGGTAGTTGTGCTGCAGGATCCAGCGCCGGTGCTTCACGGGCGTATGCGCGGCGAGCGCCTCGGCGTTGGCGAGGAAGTCGTCGTGGTCCTGGTAGCCGGCGCCGATGAAGTTCAGGCGCACGTCGTGCTTCGCACAGTATTCGAGGGCGATGCGCTCGCGCTCCTGCGGCACGAACTCGCGGCCGCGCGTCAGCTCGCCGTAGGGGCCGATGTAGGGCTCTCGCATGCGCAGGAAGCCAGGGTTGAGCGGCCCGCCGCGCGACAGCGTCACCCCGTTGTGACGAAAGAGATCGTCGCCGAGCGAGGTCATTCCGCGCGACGTTTCGAGGTTGGCGACGAACTCTTCCTCGGAGATCGGCTTCTGCCACGGCATCGAGTACTGCTCGGACTCGAGCGACGTCATCACGCGCATGCGGAGCTGGTTCATCTCGCGCAGCGCGCGGAAGAGGCCGATCTCCGCCTCGCCCATCACGTGACCTTCGTAGATCGTCGTGACGCCCATGCGATGGTAGCGCGCCACGCCGTCGAGGGTCGCAGGCACGGCGATTCCCGGGTCGAGCAGCGGCACGCGCGACAGCAGCTCGTCCATGTACGGATCGCCGGTGTAGTAGGTGTTGACCGGGCCGCTCAGGCGTCCCGTCGGCTCGCCGGCCGCGTCCTTCTCGATCCATACGTTGCTGCGCCGGTCGGGCGTCGTGCGGTTGATGTCGAGCTCCGCGAGAGCCTTCGAGTTGAACACGCAGACGTTCGGCGTCGTGGGTCCCCACGCCTGGATCCAGACCGGGTGATCGGGGGCAGCCCGGTCGAGCACGTGGCGGTCGGGAAGAAGGCCTTCGACGAGGTCGCGGTAAGAGCGGCGGATGAAGTAGTGCGGCTCGCCGACCGGCGTCGCCATGATCCACTGGCCCGCCGGCGTGGAAGCGGCGCGCTCGCGGATACGTCGCACGATGTCGTCATGGCTGACGGCGTCCCAGAGCTTGACGAGCGGATACTCGAGCAGGCTGAAGTGGAAGAGGTGAGGGTGCGTGTCGACGAAACCGGGCAGCACCGTCGCGCCTCCCAGATTGATCACGGTCGCACCGGCGCCGGCCGCGCTCTTCATGTCGTCGTCGCTGCCGTGCGCGACGATGCGGCCGTCGCGCACGACGATCGCCGTCGCCTCGGACCGCGACGCGTCCATCGCACGGATCCGGCCACCTCGGTAGAGCTGCGTGCTCGTGTTGTCGGCCACGAGCCTGCTACTTCGCGCGCGGCGGCGCTTCGAAGCCTCCGGTCACGTCGGCGAGCTTCTTCGCGAAGTCGATCGTCGTCGCATCCTCGAGATACGGCCCGACGATCTGCACGCCGACCGGCATCCCGTCGGATGCGCGTCCGACCGGCGCGGCCGTCGCCGGGAGCAGTGCGCAGGTTGCAGGCGAGATCCAGGACAGCAGGTCGAAGTACGGCCGCGGCTTCCCGTCGACGGTGATGTTTCGCATCGCCATCGGGTCGCTGTGATCGTGAGGAATCGCGGTGACCGGTGTGATCGGAGTGAGCAGCACGTCGTAGCGCGAGAAAAAGTCCGCGAACGCCGCGCGGTACCGTTCGCGCGCCTCGTTGGCCGACAACCAGTCCATGTGAGACCCGGTTCCGTAGCGGGCCATCAGCGTGACACCGTCGCGGGCGTCGGAAGGCGCCGAAGCGGCGAGCTCGCGCATGCCCGCGACGACCTCTTTGGGAAAGCCCGAGAGGATGATGGGAAGAAGCAGCCGCAGGTAAGTGTCGAACAGGTCGGCCAGGCGGAATGCCGGCCTGGCCCCCTCTTCCACGGAAGCACCCGCCGATCGTAGCGCCTGGACAGTGTTCGCGAGTACTCCCCGGACGGCGGGATCGACAGGAAACGCATCGTCGTCGAGCCACGCCGCGATGCGATACTCCCCGAGCTTCTGCCGCCGGGGGGGCGGCATCTCGAGCCGCCAGGCCTTGGCCTTGTCCGGCAGCGCGCCGGCCTGCACGGAGAGAAGAAGCTCGAGATCGGCTGCGCTGCGGGCCATGGGGCCCATCACGCCGAGGTCGAACTCCGACAGCGTGCCCGGCGGACCCGGGATATGCCCGCGATCCGGAATGATCCCGTGCGTCGGCTTGTGCCCGTAGACGCCGCACCAGTTCGACGGCGTGCGGATCGATCCGCCGATGTCGCTGCCGAGCTCGAACGACGTGAATCCCATCGAGACCGCGACGGCGCTTCCGCCCGACGAGCCGCCCGGCGCGCGCTCGACGTTCCACGGGTTGTTGGTCGTGCCGAAGATCGGGTTGTAGCTTTGCAGGTCGCCCGCGAGCACCGGCAGGTTGGTCTTGGCGAAGACCACGGCTCCGGCGCGGACCGTTCGGTCGACGATCACCGAGTCGGCCGCAGGCACGTGCGCCGACAACGGCGGATAACCGGCTGTCGTACGGATCCCGGCGGTCTCGTGCGAATCCTTGACCGTGATCGGAAGCCCGTGGAGGGGCCCCCAGTTCTCGCCGCGCGCGAGCGCCTCGTCGGCTTCCTTCGCGCGAGCCCTCGCACGCTCGAGGTCGAGCGTGACAACGGCGTTGAGCGGCTTGTCGAGCTTCTCGATGCGCGACACGTAGGCTTCGAGCAGCT
>CAYYVZ010000476.1:0-3173 GCA_964475235.1 uncultured Myxococcales bacterium
CGCGCCTTCGACGTCGCCGGCATTGCCGTTGTTCGCCGCATTCTCGTCGAGCTGGCTGGCGCGCGTGAGGAAGCGGCGCACCTTGGGATCGGGGTGCGAGTCGCGAAGCTCGGAGGGGTTGCCCTGCGCGATCATCGTTCGGGTGTCCACGTCGAGGAACACGCTATTGTTGGCGATCGTGAAGATGCTTGCGAGCTCGTGCGTGACGACGACCACGGTTGCGCCCAGGCTTTCGCGCAGCTCGAGGATGAGGTCGTCGAGCAGGCGCGAGCTGATCGGGTCGAGACCCGAGGACGGCTCGTCGAAGAACAGCACCTCCGGGTCGAGGGCCATCGCGCGCGCGAGGCCGGCCCGCTTCTGCATTCCGCCGCTGATCTGCGACGGGTAGTATTCCTCGAACCCCGCGAGCCCGACGAGCGCGAGCTTGAGCGCCGCGACTTCGTCGATCTGCTTGGGGCTGAGGTCGGTGAACTGGGCGAGCGGCAGGCCCACGTTCTCCGAAAGGGTCATCGAGCTCCACAGCCCGCCGGTCTGGTAGAGCACGCCGAAACGCCGCAGGATCTTTTCCCGCTGTTCCGGCGTCGCCTTGGTGAAACTCTCGTCGCCGTAGAGCACCTCTCCCTTCGCGGGCTCGATGAGCCCGATCATGTGCTTGAGCAGCGTACTCTTGCCGCAACCGCTCCCGCCCATGATCACGAACACGTCGCCGCGATTCACCGTGAAATCGAGGTCCTTCATGACGACGAAGTCGCCGAAGGCCATCGTGAGGTCCTTCACCACGATGTGCGGCTGGCCGGTGCCGGCAGCGGCGTGGCCGCCGCCGTTCTGCGTCGTGCGCGAGGGCTCAGATGCCGATGACATAGAAAACCACCGCAAAGATGCCGCAGGCCGTGATGATCGCGACGATGCTGCTGACGACCGCACTGGTCGTCGCCTCACCGACCGCGGACGAGCTGTTGCCCGACTGCATGCCGCGCAGGCAGCCGAACAGAGCGATGAGGATGCCGTAGACGGACGCCTTGGCGACTCCGCCGAACAGGTCGTCGAGCTGCACTGCCCATTGCGTGTACTGGTAGTAGGTTACCGGCGAGAGGCCGAGGCCGATCACGCCCACCGTCACTCCGCCGAGAATCCCGATGGCGTCCGAGTAGAGGCAGAGCAGCGGCATCATGAGCGCGAGCGCGATCATGCGCGGCAACACGAGGAACTCGAGCGGGGAGATTCCCATGGTCGCGAGCGCGTCGATCTCCTGGTTGACCTTCATGCTGCCGAGCTGGGCAGCGTACGCTGCGCCCGTGCGGCCGGCCATCACGATGCCCGTCATCATCGCGCCCATCTCGCGCACCATCGCGATGCCGACCAGGTTGGCGACGTAGATCGTCGCGCCGAACTGCTGGAGCTGCACGGCACCGACGAATGCGAGAATGGTCCCGACGAGGAAGCTGATGAGCGTGACGATCGGCAGCGCTTCTGCGCCGGCCTCCTGCATGTGGAGAAACAGGTCGGATCGCCGGAAGCGTGCCCTGCCGCGCGCGAGGTTGCCGAACGCGATCACGCAGTTGCCGAGGAACTCGACGCCGGAGAGGGTCCCTTCCCAGAGTCCGGCCGACCAGGCGCCGAGCCGCGCGACGGCGGAAATCTCGTTGTCCTTGCCGCGCGCTCCTTCGCGCTCCGGCACGACCTCGGCGAGCGCGAGCATCTGGCGCACACCTTCGGGAAGGCCCTCGCGGTCGAGGTCGACGTGCTTTTCCTTGAGCAGGTGCTCGAGGCGGAGCAAAAAGACCAGGAGGCCCGAATCCCAGCGCTCGATCGCGCCCGCATCGAACGTGACGGTCTTCGCGCCAAGGTCTTCCACCTCGCGTGCGGCTGCCTCGGGCTCGGGCAGGGCTTCGCGAATCGACCAGACCCCGGCGAGGCGGATCGACGCGCGCCCATCGGCGCTCGAGGCCACCTCGATCGTGGTTTGGGAATCTGCCATGCGGAATTTTGCCGTAGACGGGCTCTACCGAGATAACGACCGTAAGGCCGCGTGGCAAGCCTCGTGTGGCCCCCATCTGACCTGGGTTGGAAACCGGAGCGACGAGCCTTCGAGACCGACGCCGCGCAGCAGGCATCCCTCGTTCCAGGACGATTTTCTGAGGGGCGGTGCTGTCCTGAATCCGTGTGATGTGCTTCGCTGGGCGGCATTCGACTGGAGCAACCGGCTCCCGGGGGTCCTTCATGAGCACCGATCGTCTGTTCGTCGTCTCCGCGCTCGCCTGCTTCGCACTTCTTGCCGCCTCGACGCCGGCAAGAGCGATCGACAAGTGCAAGGTCAAGGTGGACTCCAAGACCGGCGTCCTCACCGTCTCGGCCACCGGTGTCGTCGGCACGCTGCAATGGGGATCCGCCGCCGGATCGGAAGACCAGGCCTTCTTCAATCCGTCGTGCGTTGCGAGCGGCACTGCGAAGGGCTGCCAGCTCGCCGATCCCCTGACGCTCGCGTCGAAGACGCCGCCCGACGGCTGCACCATCTATCTCGACGACGGCACGGCTCCGTGCTCGACGTGGATCAAGGGCTGCACGCCGGGCCGGCGCAGCAGCGCGTCTCTCGTGTGGAAGGACTCGAACGGAGCGATCGCCGGCGCCTCCGACGACACGGGCCAGGTGCTCTTCCGCAAGACCGGCGACGTGGTCGTCCGGATCGCCATGCAGGGAGGCAGCAACTTCCAGGAGGCCGGCGCATTCCACTACAACTCGCCGGACTGCACCGGAACGGCGCTCGTGCCCGGGGACACCGGTCCGTTCCGGAACGTCACCGTCCCCGATTCCTACAGCAGCCTGGTCTACTACGCGCCCGACGGCGGCTCGTACCAGTCCGACGGCAGCGTTCTTCACACCAGCGTTATCATCATGTCTCCGCTCGACTGCTTCAGTTACTATCCGGGCAGCACCTTCATTGGACCGAACAGTTGCTGCCAGCCGCTCGGGAGCATGCAGTACCTGACGATTCCGGCGCTCGTCGATTTCACGGGCGTCGCGTTCCCGATCACGCCAACCCTGCAGTGAAAAGAGGAGCGGCGAAAAAGGGGACGGATCCCGATTTAGCCGCGGTCCCGATCGCACACGGCGTCGCGGAAGAGCTCGCTCGTGTAGCAGTCGTTCTCCACGCGCGAAGTCGAGTCGCGCACCCC
>CAYYVZ010000477.1:0-3170 GCA_964475235.1 uncultured Myxococcales bacterium
CTCGCGGAGCTCTTCCGCATCGACAAGGACGACTGGAAGACCGAGCTCGAGAGCCAGAAGGAGTTCTTCGAGAAGTTCGGCGACCGGTGTCCGAAGGAAATCTGGAGCCAGTACAAGGCGACGGCCGAGCGCGTCGGCATCTGAACTCCGGCCGGCGAACACATCTCGCACATCACTCGGGCGGGGCTGCGCAGGCGGCTCCGCCCGAGTTCGTTTTGGGGACACCTCACGATCGTGGCACGCCCTCCGGCGGTTGCCCCACGCGCGTCGACGGATCTCCCCCGCTGCATGCGCCGCCCGCCGGCGGCTACCCCACGCCCGTCGACGGATCTCTCCCCCGCTGCATGCGCCGCCCGCCGGCGATTACCCCACGCCCGTCGACGGGGCCTTTCACCAGCCATCGCCGTGCGTGGGGTAATCGCCGGCGGGCTCGATGTGACTCGCGGCTGCTCGCTTACGACAGCTCAATCCCCTCCAACGTGGGCCGAGCAACAGCGGGCGGGCGTGATATGAGCGGCGCGTGCAGGAGTTTCGCGTTGCGGTCGAGCTGGCCGGGGTCGTCGTGTTTGCGCTCAGCGGGGCGACGGTGGCGGTGCAGCGGCGGCTCGATCTGTTCGGGGTGCTGGTGCTCGCGGTGGTCGCGTCGCTTTCCGGCGGAATCGCGCGCGACCTGCTGATCGGCGCCGTGCCGCCGGCGTCGGTGGCCGACTGGCGCTACGTGGCGGCGGCCTGCCTCGGCGGCCTCGTCACGTTCTTCCGCTACTCCGACATCGAGAGACTGCAGAGCCCGGTGCAGATCTTCGACGCGGCCGGTCTCGGGCTCTTTGCCGTCGCCGGCACCGAGAAGGCGCTCGGGCTCGACATGCACCCGGTGTCGGCGGTTCTGCTCGGAATGCTGACCGGCATCGGCGGCGGCATCGTGCGCGACGTCCTCGTCGCGCAGGTTCCGGTCGTCCTCTACTCGGAGCTGTATGCGATCGCGGCTCTGGCCGGCAGCGTCGTCGTCGTCGTGGGCGACGCGCTTGCGCTTCCGCGCGTGCCGGCGATGCTCGTCGGTATCGTGCTTTGTTTCGGGCTGCGCTTCCTGGCGATCCGCCGTGGCTGGGGACTGCCGACGTCGCCGCATTCCCCGATGCGAGACGAGACGTGACGGCCTCCGGATACGACTTCGACTTCGCCGTGGCCGGCGGAGGGCCGGGCGGCAGCTCGACGGCGATCGCGCTCGCGCAGCGCGGTCACCGCGTCGTGCTGTTCGAAAGCGAGCCGTTCCCGCGCTTTCACATCGGCGAGTCGCTGCTTTCCACCGCCAACGACGCCATCGACGCGCTCGGCGTGCGGCGGGAGATCGAGGCCGCCGGATTTCCGCGCAAGTGGGGTGCACGGCTGCTCACGCACGACGGCGGCAGCGGCCGCGGAGTCGATTTCGCCGCGTCGCGCGCAATCGGCCGCCCCGACACCGGGCACGGCTGCCGCGCAGAGTTCGACTGCATCCGGCTCGAGCGCGCGCGCTCGGCGGGCGCCGAAGTCCGGGAAGGCGTGCGCGTCGCCGACTGCCGCTTCGAGAGCGACGCGGTCGTCGTCGAGACGGAGTGCGACGGCACGCGCGCCGAGGTGCGCGTGCGCGCCGTCGTCGATGCGACCGGACGGCGCGGCCTCCTCGCGAAGAAATTCGCGCTTCGCCGCGACGAGCCGATGCTCGCGAACATCGCGGTGTATTCGCACTACCGCGGCGTCCCGCGCCTCGAAGGCGATCGGCCGAACGACATCCGCATCGTCGCGCGCGAAGACGCCGGCTGGTTCTGGATCATCCCGATCTCGGCCGAGCTGACGAGCGTCGGCGTCGTGCTTCCGAAGCGGCTGTTCCAGGGCATGCCCGCCGCCACGAACGAGGAGAGGCTCGCGCAGGCGATCGCCGACACTCCCGCGGTCGCTTCGGCGATGGCCGGCGCCGAGCGCGCGTGGCCGGTGCGCGCCGAGAAGGATTTCTCGTACAGCGCCTCGGCGTACGCCGGCGACCGGTGGCTGCTGGTGGGCGACGCGGGGGCCTTCCTCGACCCGGTATTCTCGACCGGGGTTTCCATCGCGATGGAGTCCGGCATCGAGGCCGCCTCCGCGCTGGACGAGGCGATGCGGCTCGGCGACTTCTCCGTCCGCCGGTTCCGCGCGTTTTCGGATCGCCAGCGGCGCCGCTTCGAGGTGTTCCGCCGCTTCGTGGTGGGCTTCTACACGCCGGAGTTCCGCGACCGCTTCTTCCACCCGAATCCGCCGTCGTGGATCTTCCGGTCGGTGGTCACGGTGCTCGCCGGCCGCTGGGATGCGTCGCCGTGGAGCCGCCTGCTGGCCGAGGTGTTCTTCGCGAGCGTCAGGCTGCAGGGAAGGTTTCCCAGAGGGAAGCTTCGTTTCCGGCGAGACGGCGCGGGCTACCCCGGCGCCGAGTGAGTTGCGGCGGCGGCGGCACAGGAACACGCGTGCCCCCGCCGCCAACGCACCTTACCGCTGCGCCGGAGGGCTCGGAAACCCGGTAGCAACCGGAAGGGGGTGCGACTTCTCCAGAATGCAGGCTTGCAGGAAAGCCTGGTGGTTCTGCGACCGCCCCGCGTGCGAGCAGTGGGTGTAGCGGGCCACCGCAAGCCGCGGGATGCGGTCACGGGTCGAGAATGCCCCGGGCCGTATCAGCGTTTCGTCTGCGCGCGGTTAGTTCTGCGATAAACGCGGTGAGACGCGGCGGCTCCTGCCCGTTTCCGCGCCGGTTAACGGCGATCTAACCGAATCCCCACGCAGCCCTCGCGGTCGCCTAACAGGCCGCACCTACCTTCCTGCGCGTGGCTGACGGGCTTCCTCCCCCAGAGGCACACGGAACACACGATCGGGCTCAACCAGGAGGAAGAGGCCGGCCAGGCGGCCGGCGCTTTCGGTGCAACCGCCGATGTCCGGCGACGCATCCCGCATTCCGCGGGATGGGCACCCGTTCCCGATCGTAAGGAGACGCATGCATCGTCGCATCAGGACGCTCGCCCCGGTCATCGCGGTTGCCGCGGGACTCGCGGTCGCGGGGATCTCTACGGCCGAGGAGACGCAGCCCGCCGCCCCCGCCGCGGCACCGGCCGCCGCGCAACCCGCGCAGCCCGCACATCGGGCGGAGCCCGCGCAGCCCGCACATCGGGCGGAGC
>CAYYVZ010000478.1:0-3166 GCA_964475235.1 uncultured Myxococcales bacterium
AGCGGTCGGACACCGCTACTATATCGTTGAGACTGGCGGCGAGCTTCATCACATTTCCGTAATCGGGGACGGATCCCGATTGCGTGGAACGCAATCGGGATCCGTCCCCGATTGTCACGACGTCGTTCGGCCACTTGATGCGTGCGTCGACGTCTTCTTCGCGAACGGTTTCGGCAACGGCCACGCCCGCGACGAGCGAGAGCTGGGGCGCGAGCCACGGCGCCATCTGCGGGCGTAGCAGGATCGACATGTAGAGGTTCACGCCGCGGCTCGATTCCCAGGTGCGGCCGAGACGGCCTCGTCCGGCCGTCTGCTCCTCGGCAATCACGACGGTACCCTCGGGCTCGCCTTCGCGGCCGAGCGCCATCGCGTCGCTGTTGGTCGAGCGCGTGACGTCGAGAACCTGGATGCGCGCGCCGATGCGGCCGGCCGCGCCGCCCGGGAGCTCGGCGGCGTGCAGGTGAATCGCCTCCTCGCTGAGCGCCGCCGGCTTGGAGAGCAGCCGGTAACCGCGCGCGCGTGCCCCTTCGATCTCGTAGCCGCCGTGCTTGAGCGCGCTGATGTGCTTCCACACGGCGGCTCGCGAGATGCCGAGCCTGGACGCGAGGTCTTCGCCGGATACGAAGTCGCCAGCCTCCTCGAGGGCAGCCAGTATGCCGGAACGGCTGGTCATGGACGGACGCCCCGGCTCGTCATGCGAGCAGCACGACATCCATGCTCACGTCGGCCGAGCGCGCCGAGTGCGTGAGGCGTCCGAGCGAGATCGAGTCGGGGCCGGCCTGCGCATAGGCCACGACGGTGTCCATCGTCACGCCGCCCGAGACCTCGATCTCGGCGCGGCCGGCCACGAAACCGATCGCGGCCTTGACTTCTTCCGGTGTGAAATTGTCGAGCAGCAGCGACGTGGCCCCCGCTTCGAGCGCGAGGGTCACCTGATCCATCGTGTCGCACTCGGCCTCGATCGTGATGCCGGCCGGAGCCTGCGCGATGGCCGCCTTCACCGCTTCGGCGATGCCGCCGGCCGCGACGATGTGGTTGTCCTTGATGAGGACGGCGTCGTAGAGGCCCATGCGGTGATTGGTGCCGCCGCCGCAGCGCACCGCGTACTTCTCGAGCGAGCGCATGCCCGGCGTGGTCTTTCGCGTGTCGAGGATGCGTGTCCGGCACCCGGCGCTGCGCACCGACGCGACGACGCGCGCCGTCTCCGTGGCAACTCCGCTCAGGTGGCCGAGGAAGTTGAGGAAGGTGCGCTCGAGCGTGAGGATGCCCCACGCATCGCCGTCGATCACGCAGAGCGTGGCGCCGGCCGCCGCGCGCGCGCCGTCGGCAGCCTCTTCGCTCACGCGGAGCGAGGACGAGCCCGCACCAGCGGCGCCCATCGCCGAGAGCTCTTCGAGGATGGTCTCGAGGAGGTACATGCCGCAGACCACGAGACTCTCGCGCGCGACGACGCGCCCTCTTGCCTGGATCGTTCGCCCGACGGTCGCGCGGGTCGTGACGTCGCCCGAGCCGACGTCTTCGGCGAGAGCGAGCCGAACGAGGTCGCGAACGGCTCTTTCGTCGGGCGGACGGAGGCCGTTCGCACTCACGATGCCGCCCCGATCGACTCGATGCGCGCGATGGCGGCCTGGAGGGCGGTCTTTTCCTGCTCGGCGGCCGCGAGCTTGGCGCGCTCCGCTTCCACCACTTCTTCCTTCGCGCGCGCGACGAACGACTCGTTCGACAGCTTGCCGGCCGCACGGGCGACTTCCTGCGACGCGCGATCGATCTCGCGCCGCAGGCGCTCGGCCTCGGCGACGAGGTCGACGTGCCCTGCGAGCGGCACCGCGATCTCGGAGCCCGCAACCACCGCGGTCGCCGCACCTGCGGGCATCGCGCCGCCGTAGGTCACCGAGCCGAGACGCGCGAGCCTTCTCACCATCGCCTCGTTCTCGCGCACCATCTCGGCGTTGGCGCCGTCCTCGAGCCACAGCTCGAGCTGGACCTTCGGAGCGATGCGCATCTCCGCGCGGATGTTGCGCACGCTTCGCACCACCTCGATGAGCGTGTCCATGGTCGTGTCGACGGCAGCGTCGCGCCACTCGACGTGGGCTTCCGGATAGCTGCCCGTGATGAGCATCCCCGTCGCGCGTCCGCCCGCCGGCAGCTCCTGCCAGAGCTCCTCGGTGACGAACGGAATGATCGGATGCAGCAGGCGCAGAAGCTGCTCGAGCGTCGCCGTGAGCGTCACGAGCGTCTCGGCACGGCCTTCCTCGTCTCCGTCGAGCAGGACCTTGGAAATCTCGATGTACCAGTCGCAGAACTCGTTCCACGTAAAGCGGTAGAGGGCCTGCGCGGCCTCGTTGAAGCGGTAGGTGTCGAGGGCTTCGCGCGTCTCGGCGATGGTCGCCGCGAGACGCGAGCGGATCCAGCGGTTGGGCACGAGCCGGAGATCGTGCGGCATCTGGCACGACGTCGCCGTGGAAGACGGCGGCGCGTCCGGCGCAGGTTGCCGCTTCATCGCCGCGAAGCGCGAGGCGTTCCACAGCTTGTTGACGAAATTCCGGTAGCCGGCGATGCGGTCTTCGGACAGGCGCACGTCGCGACCCATCGCAGCGAACGCGACGAGCGTGAAGCGGAACGCGTCGGCACCGAACTCGTCCACGATCACGAGCGGGTCGATCACGTTGCCCTTCGACTTCGACATCTTCTGCCCGTGCTCGTCGCGCACGAGGGCATGGATGTAAATGTCGCGGAACGGCACCTCGCCCATGAAATTGAGGCCCATCATCATCATGCGGGCCACCCAGAAGAAGATGATGTCGAAGCCGGTGACGAGGGCCGTCGTCGGATAGAAGCGACGCAGGTCGTCGGTCTTCTCCGGCCAGCCCATCGTCGAAAACGGCCATAGTCCGGACGAGAACCACGTGTCGAGCACGTCCTCGTCCTGGCGCACCTCCGCGTTGCACTCGGGGCAGGCGGTGAGGTCGGTGCGCGAGACGGACAGGTGGTTGTTCGTGCAGTACCAGGCGGGAATGCGATGGCCCCACCACAGCTGGCGCGAGATGCACCACGGCTGGATGTTCTCCATCCACTCGTAATAGGTCTTTTCCCAGTTCTGCGGCACGAACCGTGTCGAACCGTTGCGCACCGCGGTGATCGCAGGTTCTGCCAGCGTCTTCGCGTC
>CAYYVZ010000479.1:0-3152 GCA_964475235.1 uncultured Myxococcales bacterium
AAACTGAAGTTCTATCGAGTCTTCGATCTCGGATTCTTTCGGAAGATCGAGATCTATCTGCGTGACTTCCTTTTCCAGTGTTTTTAGCTCTGGAAAGTTCGGTCCTACAAACAGAATGGTGGCTTTCGTGGATTTCAGCTTCCAGGCGATCTCACGAAGGCGTCGAACCAGTAAAGGGTCTTCCTGCCCATACGGCGAGATGTACGGTGCGTAGTCACACAGCAGGAAAATACCTGTCTTCTGCTCGCCTATGAATCCAAGAAGACTTTCGGGATCTTCCGTATCGCCGATCGTTTGAGGTGAGCCCAGTAGTCCTTCTTTCGGATCGACCACCTTTTGAAGGCCACTTGGGCGGCTCCAGAAATAGAGAGGCTTCTCCTTATGTCTCTCCTGAAAGACAAGATCGACCAACGCCTCCCTTACGCGGTCTTCTTCGTAGGTATTGATAGCGATGAGAGGGTACCGGGCTCTGATCCTAATATCGAGCTCGTGCAGGAACTTCCGGATGCTGTCAGCGCCGGTTTCTAATTCAGACATTTTTTGTTTATTTGAAGTTTAAGAAACGGATTGTGTAACGAGTCGCCCGTTACCGCTATTTCGTCCATTGTTGCCGGTGGATCTGGGTGCCTCGGTCATTCTTTCGACCTTCTGCATCTCTTCTCTTGATGCGATGCCGTTGTCGATCTTGAACCCTAGATTTGCTAAAGCCCTGCCGACAGCACTTGTTTCACCGTTTTCGATAAAAGATGTCGTATTTACGTATCCGTGACCACGGATCTCGAAGGCGTGTCCGGTTGAACTGGGTTCCGCGTCATCTATGTTTCGGTATGCGCTTGCCTTGATACACACAAAGCCGCTATCTTCGTTAAGCCTCACGATCTCAGTAACGATCCGGCCGTCAGGATACTTTTCATAGAACTCCGCTATGCGTGCGTGAACCGGAATGTATTTATTAAGGTCGAAGTTTGCCATTGTTGGGTATTGGGCCTTGGGTGTCGTGGATCTAAAGTTCAAGAGCGGTTAGGCGGTCTTCATCGAGCAGTTTCTTTGAATGAACCGATGTCATTCGCAAAAGATCGCTTAAGGCAGTTCGCATCTCTTCCGGCGAGCGCTGCTTGGCTTCACGGCCAGCAGCGGTCTGCAGCTGTTCGAGTACGTTTTCGAGAGATGTATCTCCCGTGAAATTCATCAGCTGATACCATTCGCACATCTGACGTGCTCGTTTAGCCAATGAACCCGATACAAACTTCGCATCCTTCATGCGTTCCGCCATTTCCGAAGCTGATTCAAAAATGTTGGCAGTTATCTGAGCAAAGCCTTCCTTGATCGGAGATACGGCTTCTTCGGCTTCACGCCGGGCTGCCTCGATCTTCATCTCCCGGATACGCTCTTTCACTTCACGTTCTCTTCGGGTTTCAGCGGTGACCTCATCGACCTTTATCTCTTCGATACGACGTTTTGCATCGATTTCAAGATCGATCTTCGTCTGCTCAGAGTTGATACGAGTCGTTTCAAGTGCAAGAGATTTTGCGAGGTTCCGCTCGGCGATCATCTCCGACCCGAGAATAATCACCTTCGGCCTCATTGTTATCACGAGACCATCGCGAATCATCTCGCGGGTCGGCACCATCCCGATGGCTTGTGCCGCGACCGCGTTTACGAAATCCTCTCTATCGAAAGGCTCATCGCTGGTCGCCTCGAATCTGTCGGCAGAATCTCTCGCAAGCTGATAGAAACTGTCCTGAAGGACTGTGAGTATCTCGTCGTATTTCGAAAGAACTTCACTCTTCGCAGCGGCGAGAGTTTCGCAGGCTTGAAGGTATGCGTTTTCGAAAGATTCGAAGGCGGTCCAGGGAATCCACTTGTATTCGCTAGTTCCCCAGACCGTTTCGCAAAGGGTGAATCTAAAGCCAAATTTGTTGAGAGCGTTGTGAGCCTGGGCTGCTCCTCGCATTAGGCGATTCCGATAGACATCGGGCAACAACCCGGCTCGTGGCGGACTCACTCTCACGGCCGCATTCTCAGGCAGCTGAACTCCGAGAGTTCTCCATTCCAGTTGCCTTACAAGACTACCGAACCCTCGGCAATCGATGTTCATGAAGATGCCTTCACTCTCCAGGGTCGATAGATCGAATGGGAGAGATTCGACCTCCTCACCACTGATACCCAACTCTGTCGCAGCTCGTTCCTTCCTGGTTTCAAGCCGAGTCAGCACTTCTCTGGCAATTTCAGACGGCTGCTCATCCCAAGAATCTCGGGAAATTTCTTCTTCAGATGCGTCAGCCGCCTGAGAGCCACCGAACACGTTTCGGAGTACGGACGATGCTAACGATGGCAGTACCGGAGTGCCGGTTAGTCCTGCAGATGTTTGAGTTTCCATTCGCATTGTGTCCACCGCCCAATTTTCAGAGATTCCGTAATGCTGTAAACACTCGGACAAGGGCCTCGGTAAGTGATTCTTATTAAGACAGACTTTGATTCCGTTGATGTCAACGGCCTCCAATTCACTAAGGCAGAAATATCCCCATTCGCTCTCAAGCCCGACGACATAACCGAAGAAACAAAAGTCGTCCTCGTACGAATCGCCTTCAGTCACGAACCACGTCCAACCACTCAATGGAAATTGAAACACGGCATAGACGGTCGGATCCTTGAGCCCTTCTTGCTCACTAATCTTTTGCAGTGCTCTCTTGAGTTCTTCTGGTAATAGTTCCGACATACGGGTTGGCCTTTCTAGCTTTTCACGGGATGTCCGCCGCCTTTTTTTGTTCTAAAATGTGAGTAGGTAATTGTTTGCGCGTGGCCCGCAGCCATGGCAAAAAGAAGTGGCGTGGTCGATACGTCTGTGCACGTGTGGTACATCTTGAACACGATGCATTTGTACTCTCCAGATAAGTTCCCCCTAGAAATACAACTGCCACTCGTTAGAATACCTATTCCTGCTGGGTTTCCTTCACCGGCGGCCGATTACGTCGAAACTCGTATCGATCTACAAAAGGAACTGGTCAAGCATCCTTCCTTTACCTTTTTCGCTTATGCTGAAGGAGACTCGATGTTTCCCGAAATTCGAGACGGGGATCTGATGGTGATTGATCGGAAGGTCGACCAGACTAATGGGTCTATCGTCCTTGCCTCTGTGAGCAACTCCTTCT
>CAYYVZ010000480.1:0-3148 GCA_964475235.1 uncultured Myxococcales bacterium
CAGGGCCAGGAGTTCGTGCTGTCGATCATCAGCGGCACCGGCGGCAGGCAGAGCCGCCGCATCGCGAGCAGCGCCGCGACGAGCGCGACTGTCGAGTATCCGTTCGGCGTCACTCCGGCCGCCGGCGACCACTACGAGATCTACGAAATCGTCGGCTTTCCGGAAGTCGTCAACCCGTCCGAAGGCTACATCGCCAACTGGAACAACAAGGCGAGCAACTCCGACGACGGCGACAACTTCGGACGCGAGCACCGCGTGACGTTCATCCTCGAGCGCCTCGCCGCCGACATGTCGTGGACGCGCGACGACCAGCGTCAGCTCAACAAGGACCTCGCGGGCCTCGACGGCCGCGGCAACCTCGGCCGCCACATCGTGCCGCGCATCCGCCAGGCGGTCGATCTCGAAGGCGACGGTGGCAACGTGCAGGTCGAGCCGGTTCTTCAGGCGCTCGAAGCCCACAACGCTTCGCCTCATTTCGGCCGCTACTTCGACGACCCGGTCACGGCGACGTCGATCGCGGGAGAGGTGGCCTTCCTCAACACCTTCATCAACAACCTCGCGGTGGCGATCTACGGCGACGAGTACGCCGGCGCGATCGGCGTTCCGACGGGCACGCGCGCGCTGGCGCTCGTGACGCACGCGATCGACTCGGCCGCCGGTACGCCGGCGGGGCACTACACGCAGGAGTACTCCGGCAACTACTTCAACGGCACGCCGTGGACCCAGGTGGTGCGCGATACGTTCTCGGCACTGGCGACCGGCGGCATCCCGGCCGACGGCGCGCGGCCGAACAGCAACTACAACCACCCGCTGTCGTCGATCAGTCCGGCGCTGTCGTTCACGCCGACGCCGCAGGGCAACCGCGGCACGTGGGAGCAGATCGTCGAGGTCGGAGCGACCGTCAAGGGCGAATTCATGTTCCCGCTCGGCCAGAGCGGCGACATCACCGGCACCTTCGTCCTCAGCCCGACTTCGCTGACCGTCAAGTCGATGAACTCGAACGTGACGAGCCTGCAGCCGATCTGGCGCGACTGGCGCTTCCTGCCCATGCTGCACGTCGCCAGGACGATCGAGGACGGGTCCCCGACGGGCGACGCGGACGGTGACGGCATTCTCGACGGCTTCGAAGCGTGGTACTTCGGCGACAACACGGTCAGCTCCAACGACAATGCCGACGGCGACGACTCGAAGCTCGACGAGGAGTTTGCGGCCGGCTCCGACCCGACCGACGTCGACACCGACGACGACGGCCTCGAGGACGGCTTCGACGGCCGCGACCAGGACCGGCTCGCGAGCGGCTTCACGAAGATGTCGGCGCAGTTCAAGCAGAACGGCCTCGAGGACTCGTTCCAGATGAACGGCAAGTTCGGCACGGGCTCGACCGTGTTCGATCCCGCCGTGGATACGATCGACGTGGTCGTCGAGAACCCGAACGGAACTCCCGTCTACCAGGTCACGATCCCGGCCGGGACGCTCACGGCCAACGGCCTCAAGTATGCGTACAAGGATCCCGACGGCAGCGTGAACAACCTCTCGCAGGTCCAGCTCACGCTGAGCGACGACCCGGGCAAGTCCGGCAAGTTCAAGCTGAAGACGATCAAGCAGAGCATTCCTCAGCTCGTCACCGCCGGAACGCCGATCTACCAGGTGATGGTGACGATCAACGACGTGAGCGCAAGTGCGAGCCGCAGTCTGCTCGACGCGCGCACGTGGGAGGCGTCGCTCTCCAAGACCAAGGCTACGAAGGAAGCGGGGACGCCGCTCTATCACTGAGGCGCTGAAAACGGGGACGGTTCCCTATCGCCCGTGGACGGGGCCTTTCACCGTGAGCCCTGAGCTGGCGAAGGGCGAACATCCAGACGCTGCAGTCAGGCGGCCGTCCCCGTTTTCAGGCACAGAGCCGGACCGCTCGCAGGCATAGAGTGCTCACTAGAGCGCTCTATGCCTGGAGAACTCGCTAGAGCACTCGGAGGAAGGTCACGAGGTCGGCCTTCTCTTCGTCCGTGAGCCTGGTGCCAAGGACAAGGTTGAAGAACTCGACGGTGTCTTCGAGCGTGAGCAGGCGGTCGTCGTGCAGGTACGGCGGCGAGTCCTTTATCCCACGCAGCGGGAAGGTCTTGATCGGACCGTCGGCGGCGGCGACGCGGCCACTCACCATCTGCACCTCGAAGAAGCGCTCGGTCATGAGGTTGTGCATCAGGTTGTCCGTGTAGAACGGCGGCGCGTGGCACTCGGCGCAGCGGCCTTTGCCGAAGAACACGCCCTGCCCGCGCTTCTCCGCGTCGGTCGCTGCCGTTTCGACGAGCTTCCCGAACACGTCGAGCTTCGGCGCCGGCGGGAAGTCGAGTAGCGCCTGGAACTCGCTCATGTCGTGCACCTGGCTGCCGCGCTCGAGGATGTTGACGCCCTTCTTCGTCGCGATCACCGGATCGCCGTCGAAGTAGGCGGCCCGCTGCTCGAACTCCGTGAAATCCTCGACGGTCTTGAGCGCGCGCTGCGATCCGAACAGGCGCTGGACGTTCACGCCACGCAGCGTCGGCGTGTCGATACGGTGACGGAAGTGCTGGGGACGCGCGTCGCCGGCAAGGTGGGTCGCTGCGTTGGTGTGGCCGTTGGCGTGGCAGTCGAAGCACGCGACGCCTTCGTGGGCGACGACGGTGCGACGATCGCTCGTCAGGTTGAACTGCTGCTGAGCGAACGGCGTGAGCAGCAGGCGCAGGCCGTCGAGCTGCTTCGGGTTGAGAATGCCCGAGAACAGCTCGTAGAAGTTCTTGATCGTGACGAGCCTGCCCTGCGAGACGTCACCGAGGTCCGGCCTCGTCGTCAGGAACATCGGCGGCGGGAACTCGGGCAGCAGGTGGTCGGGAAGATCGAAGTCCAGGTCGAAACGCGTGAGATCGCGTCCGCTCTGCCGCTTCACCTCGTCGATCTGCTGGTGCGGGAACAGCATGCCGCCCGCGCCGTGGTTCGGATGCGGAAGCGGAAGAAAGCCGGCGGGAAACGCCTTCTGGCGTCGCATCTCGGCGGGTGACATTCCGGACAGCTGCTGCCACGTCACGCCCGCCGGAAGCTTGACGCGCACGCCGCTCTGTACGGGCTTGCCGCGCGACATCGTGACACCCGGCGCGACCTTGTCGGAAAGATCGTA
>CAYYVZ010000481.1:0-3145 GCA_964475235.1 uncultured Myxococcales bacterium
CCGCTGACGCGGAGCGCGATTTCTCGAGCAGCGCTTCGGTCGTCTCCTTCTCCGCGCCGCTATCCGCCAGCGCGCGAAGGGCGCTCGCGCCCGAGGCATCGTTCACCTTCGCCTGTTCCTGCAACAATGGCTTGAGCGACTCGATCCTGGCGGCTCCGAGCGCTTGCACGAGTTTTGCCTTCTCTTCCGCGGGCGCGCTGCCGGCAAGATACGTCTTGATCGAAGGAATCGCGCGATCGTCGAAATCACGCGCGAGCGTGGAGAATCCGGTAAACCAGAGGACCGCGTCCTCGCGCACGAACACGATCGTCGACTCGAGCGCCGCGGCCACCGCGACGACCAGATCCTTCCAGCGTTGCATGCCCTTCCCGTCGTACGCCTTCATGTAACCGTCGACGATCTTGCGGACCTCGGGGATCTGCTCTCCCCGGAACACGTAGCGCCTTCCGCCCGCCACCTGATGACGGTGCGTGAACGGAAGGTTGTCCTTCCAGTAGGAGTGGTCGGGCAGCGCCAGGATGGGCGCGAAGATCTGCTCCATATCGCTCAGGAAGGGCTTGTCCTTGTCTTCGCCGGGCCAGAGCTCGTGGACGATCATCATGTTGCGCGGCTTCGTGCCGTTTGGAGCCCAGACGAGGTCGGTGAACTGCGCAGGGAATACCTGGATCTTTCCCTCGCGGTATCCGGTGAGCGCCTTGCTCAGGTGAATGGTTCCAACTCCCCACGCCTTCTCGCAGTAGTGGAACAACGTGGGGTTCTCCGGCTCGGGAGCGGCCTGGGCGGGCGCCGCGGCCAGCGCCAGCGTCGCTGCCATCGCGAAGGCAATCGTTCTCAACATTGGTCTCCTCTCCATCGAAAGTCTCAAAAAAGAAGGCGGGGGTCCGACACCGGACCCCCGCCCCTTTTCTTACTCGCGTCACGGCGGCGAACCAAAGTTCGCCGCCGCTTGGCGGAGTGTTTCAGCCAGGGCTTACGGGCAGGGCGTGCCCCCGTGGCAGCCGCCGATTCCGTCGCTGAAGAACAGCGGGTTCGAGTACGCGAGCGCAAGCGCGCCGTCTTCCCCTAGGTTCCACGGCAGCGGATCACCGCCGTCGGTGAGCGCTGCCAGCGTCGCGTTGCCCGAGGTGTCCAGATCCTGCGGCAGCATCGGGAACATCGGGTGCGAGACGCCGTCCGTGCCGCGAACCACCACGACCACCCAGGTGTCGGCCGCGATCGTGACCGGGATCGTCTTGTTGGTAACCTGGCGCAGGCCCGAGCCCGAGACGCCCGTGGTGTTGTTCACGGTGAACGTGGTCGGCGTGTCGGCGCCGGCCTTGGTCAGCGTGAGGGTCGGCACGACCGTGTCGCACTTCGACGGGTTCACCACGCCGAAGAACGTCCACTCGGACTCGCAGTCGGTCGTCGAGTTCATGTAGACGTCGATCGTGTCGTACTCGGCCCAAGTCGGCGCCTCGATGTGCAGGTTGATCATGTCGGCGCCGCCGCCCGAGAGGAGGACGGTCTGGTTGTCGCCGACTGCGTGAGATGCGGTCTGCGCCAAGCCGTTCTCCAGCTCGACCGTCATGAACGGGCCGTTCGAGCCGATCGCACGCATCGCGTTCACGTTGGTCGCGAGCTCTTCGGGATCGATCGAGGCCGGATCGTCCGTGGTCGAAGCCACGAACGTGCGCGGGCCGCCGGCCTGCACCGAGATGCTGCTGTGCGTGTCGGAGTCGGCCACGCCGGCCTTGAAACGGCCCTGGTTCAGCAGGTTGAACCAGTCGGCCATGTTGTCACCGAGAAGCAGCGCGGTCTGGCCGCGGCCAGCTTCGATCCACACTTCGAGGGCCGTGAAGCCGTCGTCGTAGAAATTGGTTTCCGCGGGATCGAGGCGCAGGAACTGGCCGAGGTTCGACTGCAGCGTGCATGTACCGCCGCCGGCGCAAGCGGACACCCCGGGGCACGTTCCGCCACCCGGACAGTTGGCGTCGATCGTGCACGTGTTGCCGTCGTTCGTACCATCGATGCAGATCTGCACCTCACAGGGCCGGTTCGGGGTCGAGCCGCCGACGCAGCGGTACACCTGGTTGCTGCTGACCGGCGGGTTCTGCGCCGTGTCGATGCCCATCATGTTGAAGTGGCCGAGCGTGCCGCTGTTGAAGTGGTTGATCTGAATGACCTGGGTGCCCGAATACGCGTGGCCGGCCGTGTAGATCTCTGCCGGGTTCGAATCGTAGCGACCCGACGTCGGGTAGCCGTCGCCGAGACCGAGGTGCGAGCTCCAGTCGTACGCACCGCCGTCGACTTCCGAGTTCACCGTGATCGGCCACGTGTTCCAGTGACCGTAGTGGCTCGTCGTCGTCTCGACGGACGGACTGTTGGCGATCAGCAGGCCAACGCCCATGTCAGCGATCTCGTCGGAGAGGTCGTGCACGAAGTCGTGATCCGTGTTCACGAAGTAGTCCACGCCCTCGGCGAGCATCGTGTTGATGCGGCCTTCGCGCGAGATCGTGCTGTCCGGGCTGTTGATCATGTGGACGTGCGTATCGATCGACACGAAGCCGGTCGTATCGACGACCTGATTGACCACCGCGTTGACGGTGTTCGTGTTGCCCGCCGTGACGGTGATGGCTTCGTCATACACGTCGTACTCGTAGCCGTGCGAGACGACGACGCGGTAGCTGCCCGGCTCGAGGTCGAACTCGCCGGTCGTGCCGTTCGGATTGGCGAAGAGCGCTTCGGCGAGGCCGAAGACGTCGCCCTTCTCTTCGAAGTCAAAGCCGAAGTAACGGCCCGTGTACTTGGTAGAGGCGAGTCCGATGAACTCGTCGTTGAGCGGGTCGGGGCTGGCCGGCACGCCTACCACCGAAACCTTCGCGGAGATCGGATCGCCGTTCTGATCTTCGACGTTCACGACGACCTTGCCGGTCCCCGGAAGGTTGACGTCGAGGAGCGTGACCTTCTTTTCCTCGACGACGACCGGGTGCGCCGTCGGCGTTGATGCGCTGCCCTCGTAGGGTGCGCCGGACTTGCGCACGAAAATGTTCCAGTTCCCGACCGGGACCTCCATGCGGTAGAAGCCCATCTCGTCGGTGAGCGTGCCGGAGTCGACGTTCTTGCAGTCGTCCTCGGACATCTGGTCTTCGCAGGTGCCCAGGTATGG
>CAYYVZ010000482.1:0-3144 GCA_964475235.1 uncultured Myxococcales bacterium
CCGGCTGCCTGATGTCGCTGGTGGTTGCCCACCAGACCCGCAGCGCCTTCGACCGCGCGACGCGCGAGAATCTCCGGCTGACCGAGGCCGAGGCGTTCAATCGCGCGCTCAACGAAGAGCTGGAAGCCAACGTCAAGGCGCGCACGGCCGAGCTCGAAGGTGCGCTGGGCGACCAGCGTGCGGTCACGCGCGCCATTTCGCACGACCTGCGCCAGCCGCTTCGCCACATCGAGGCGTATGTCCGCATGCTCGAGGACGAGCTCGGGCCGAGGCTGGACGACGACAGCGCCGAGCGCCTCGACCGCGTCCGCACGGCGACCGTGCGCATGGGCCGCATGGTCGATTCGCTGCTCGAGTTCTCGCGCGTTTCCGGCCGCCTCGTCGAGCGCCGGACAGTGGACCTCAGCACCGACGTGCGGGACGTCTACGAGGACCTGCGGCGCAACGAGCCGGATCGCAAGGTGGACCTCATCGTCCAGAAGGGCCTCACCGAGTACTGCGACCCTGCGCTCACCTCCAATCTGCTGAGAGAGCTCATCGGCAATTCGTGGAAGTTCACGCGCGAGCAACCGCGCGCGCGCATCGAGTTCGGCCGCCGCGACGGCGCCTGGTTCGTGCGCGACAACGGCGCCGGCTTCGACATGCAGCACACGCGCCGGCTGTTCCACGCCTTCGAGCGGCTCCACCACGTGGCCGAGTTCGAAGGGGAGGGCATGGGCCTGGCGATCGCCGAGCGCATCGTGCGCAGCCATGGCGGACGCATCTGGGCCGAGAGCGAGCCCAACCACGGCGCCACCTTCCTGTTCACTCTTCAGGAAGATGCCTGACGGCGAAATATTACTTTCCGGACCGTGTTCGCGTGGACGAATGCACGCGGGAGCGCCGAAACCGATGGGCACCCGCCGGACAGTCGGTTATAGGGACCAGTCCACCGCGCTGCTGCGCCCCGAGGATGGCCCGTGCCGACGCATGAAGTCCTGAACCAGCCGCCCCCGCTCGAAGGCCACAACGTCTACGCAACCGACGCCGTCCTCGTCGAAGGAATCCGGCGCGAGGGCGCCGGCTGGGCCGAAGACCGTCTCGAAAGCTACGGTGAGGTCCTCGGACGGCCCGAGACGATCCGCCTCGGAGTGCTGGCCAATCGCTTCACCCCCGAGCTTCGCACGCACGACCGATACGGACACCGCATCGACGAGGTCGAGTTTCACCCGGCCTGGCACGAGATGATGCGGCTGGCGATGGCGAACGAGCTTCACAACCTGCCGTGGCGCCGGCCGGGACGGGGCGCGAACGTTGCGCGATCGGCGCTCAACTATCTGCACTGCCAGGTCGAAGCAGGCAGCAACTGCCCGATCACGATGACGTTCGCGAGCATGCCGACGCTGCGTTTCCAGCCGGAGATCGCGCAGGAGTGGGAGCCGCGTGTGCTCGGGACCGAGTATGATCCGCGCATGGTGCCGGCCTCGCAGAAGAAGGCCGTGACCATCGGCATGGCGATGACGGAAAAGCAGGGCGGCAGCGACGTGCGCGCCAATACCACCACGGCGACTGCGATCGACGGCGGCGGGCCGGGCGGCGCGTATGAGCTGACCGGTCACAAGTGGTTCTGCTCGGCGCCGATGTGCGATGCGTTCCTCACGCTTGCGCACACGGACAAAGGTCTTTCGTGCTTCCTCGTTCCGCGCTGGCGGCCGGACGGCACACGCAATGCGTTCTACATCCAGCGGCTCAAGGACAAACTCGGCAACCGTTCCAATGCTTCGAGCGAGATCGAGTACTCGGGCACGTGGTCCCGCATGATCGGTGAGGAGGGTCGCGGAGTACGCACGATCATCGAGATGGTCCACCACACGCGGCTCGATTGCGTGGGTGGCAGCGCGGGCATCATGCGGCAGGCCGTCGCGCAGGCGATTCACCACGCCTCTCATCGGTCGGCCTTCGGCAAGACACTCGCGGACCAGCCGCTCATGCAGAACGTGCTCGCCGACATGGCTCTCGAGACGGAGGCGGCCACTGCGCTCATGGTCCGCCTCGCGCGTGCCTACGACGAAGGGGCCGGGTCCGACGATGCGCGCGCGTTCGCGCGGCTTGCGACGGCCGTCTCCAAGTTCTGGGTGTGCAAGCGCGCCCCGCACCTTACGTACGAGGCCATGGAGTGCCTCGGCGGCAACGGTTACGCCGAAGAGTCTTCGATGCCGCGCCTGTACCGGGAGGCTCCCGTCAACGCGATCTGGGAAGGCTCGGGCAACGTGATCTGCCTCGACGTGCTGCGTGCGATCGCGCGCGAGCCCGAGAGCCTGCCGGCCCTCGTCGGCGAGTTGCACCAGGCGCGCGGTGCGAACGCTGCGTACGACCGCAGTCTTGCGACGCTCGAGAGCGCGCTCCGCGATCCGGTGGAAGCCGAGTCGCGCGCGCGTGCGCTGACCGAGAGCATGGCCCTTCTGCTGCAGGCGTCCCTGCTCCTGCGTCACGCCCCGTCGTTCGTGTCGGACGCGTTCTGCGCGAGCCGGCTCGCAGGTGGAGGCCTCGTGTTCGGCACGCTTCCCGCGGGTTCGCGATGCCGCGAAATCCTCGAGCGCGCCGCTCCGGTCGCTCGCTGACCGCAAGGAGCGCACGAGCGCGACGATACGCTGGCTCGCACGAGCGCGACGATACGCTGCCGCGAACGAGCGCGACGAGGAGCTAGAGCTTCAGCCTGAGCCTGAGTCCGGCGAACACGGGGTTTCCGCGCCCCGTGTCGTAGAGCTGCAAGTCGGGCTCGACGGTGAGCCATGGCAGCGGCCGCCACTTGAAGAACAGCTCGACGAACGCTTCGTGCGTCTCGTCGGTCTCGACGTAGCCGGTACCGAGGCCGATCGTGTTGTTCGCGCCGAGGAACCCGTGGGCCGTGATTCCGCCGCCTGCGTAGACACCGATCTCGCCCTCTTCCTCGTCGAGCGTCCCGGCGCCGCGCACGAACACCTGGAAGCTTCGCGGATCCCCCTCGTCGTTCGGGCTGACGTGCACGAGCAGGTCGTAGATGCCGTACAGGCCGGAGCGGTTCGGCTCGGTGCGGGTCCAGCCGCCGACGCTCGCAACGCCCGCCTCCGCCCGCCCCAGCGCGTGGCGCAGCACCAGCGCGCCGATGGCGAACAATCCGGAATC
>CAYYVZ010000483.1:0-3120 GCA_964475235.1 uncultured Myxococcales bacterium
AGAGCCCATCCGCCGCGCGGCCGGCGGCGATCGATTCGGACAGGACGGAGGCGGCGCGAAGGCGGAGCGGCCTGGCGGGGTGCGCCAGCAAGCGGGCAAGCACGGACTCGTCGTCCGGCCCGAGCGCTCGCGCGGCGAGGGCGCTCAGGACTCGATCGTCCTCGCCAGGAGCGGGCGCCTCAGCTTCCACAGTCATCGCCTGCGCTCTTAACGCGCGCCTGAAGCGATGGCGAGACGCCTGCATCGCCGCCTTGGCGAAACGTCCACATCGCGGACTCGGCGGGACGCCCGCATTGCTGCCCTGGGACCGCCCCGCTATGTTGCGCGGCCATGGGTCGCGTCGGACTGGTCGGTCTCGTCTTCCTCCTCGGAGTCATCGGTTACGTGATCGCCGGAAGCTTTTCGGTGAGCGCGCACCGCTGCGAGGTCTGCATGGAGTACCGCGGCAGGTCGCAGTGCCGCACCGTCGAGGCGGCGACCATCGAGCTTGCGCGAGAAGGCGCCATGCAGAATGCGTGCGCACACATCTCGGGCGGCGTCACCGACAGCATGGCCTGCCACCGCGAAACGCCGAAGAGCGAGAAGTGCCAGTGAGCGGGAACGATCGGTGAACCCACCAGAAGTTCCTGCGCATATCGACATCGAGACCATCGGCGAGGACGTTCCGCTTCTCGAAGGCATCCGTACGACACGCGCGATCCGGCGCCTGCGTCCCGACCCGGTGCCGCGCGAGCTCATCCGCAAAGTGTGCGAAGCGGGAACGTTCGCGCCGAGCGGTGGGAACCGCCAGCCGTGGATCTTCATCGCGGTGACCGAAGCCGAGCGGCGGGCGTGGATCGCCGAGCGTTACCGCGCGGCCTTCCGGGCCTACATCGCACCGGCGGTCGAAGCCGCGAGGTCGCCGGACTACCCGGCCGCGAAGCGCCGCAACATGGAATCGGCGATCTGGCTGAGCGAGCACTTTCACGAGGTACCCGTGCACCTGGTCGTCGCAGGCTGGACGCGGCGCGGGACACCGCAGCATCAGGGGCTCTTCCCGGCGATCCAGAACGTGCTGCTCGCCTGCCGCGCCGTCGGTCTCGGCGCAGCACTGACATCCATGCAGCTCGCGTTTCACCGCGAGTTCGACGACTGGCTGGGGCTATCCCCCGCCCAGCCGTCGTGCGCGCTGATCCCGATCGGCTGGCCGCTCCTGCCGTACAAGAAGCCCGTGCGGCGCAGCATCGACGAGTGCCTCCACTTCGAACGGATGCCGAAGCACGACGGCGCCTAGATCACTTCCCTTTCCAGACCGGAGGGCGCTTCTCGATGAAAGCCTTCGGTCCTTCCCAGAAGTCTTCCGTCGCGGCCAGGTTCATCATCGCCTCGTTCGAACGGCGGAAGGCCGTCTCGTCGTCGGCGAGCGCCATCTCTTTCATGACCTTGAGGCTCTCGCGCACGGCGAGCGGTGCGTTCTGGCAGATCACCTCGGCGAGCTTGACCGCCTCGTCCACGGCCTTGCCGGGCTCGGAGAGCACGTTGACCATGCCGTAGCGCGCGCATTCTTCGGCCGAGATCGGCTCGCCCGTCGCGATCATCCACGCGGCGACGTTGCGCGGGAGCACTTTCGGGAGGCGGAACAGCGCGCCGGCCGCTGCCGCCAGCGAGCGTTTCACTTCGGGCACACCGAAGCGCGCCTCGCGGCTAGCGACGATCAAGTCGCAGGCCAGCGAGATCTCGCAGCCGCCCGCGAGCGCCGGGCCGTCGATCGCGGCGATCACCGGCTTGCTGCGCTGGCGCGAAACGAAACCTGCGAAGCCGCCCTTCTTCGTGGCGAGATCCGCCGCCTGTCCGGAGTTGATCGCCTTCAGGTCCGCACCGGCGCAAAAGACCGGCCCCTTGCCCGTGAGCACGCCGACCCAGAGGTTCTCGTCCTCCTCGAGGCGGTCGATCGCCGCCTCGATCCCGCTCGCCACCGCCCCGTTGACCGCATTGCGCGCCTCCGGCCGGTTGATGCTGATCACCGCAACGTTTCCACGAACTTCGAATTCGACCACGACGAGAGCCTCCGCTGGAGAATGGGCGACCGGCCGGTCCGATACCGGTGGCCGCAACGGCGGGAGACGTCGCGCGAATTGGGACGAGAGTCAAAACCCGCAGGCGCCGCTACTGGACGTGCGTGTCGGCCGCCTGCTCTCTCGCCACCTCGAGCCCGTGCGACATCGCAACGACGGCCGACAGCGCCGCCTCGTTGCGCGTCTGCGAATAGTGCCGCCGCAGGTTGTTCAGCATGCGTGCGAGCATCTGCGAGCGGCCCGCCGGTGCGAGAAAGTCGTCGCGCCACGAGTCGGGGCCGAGCCCCTGGCGTCGGAGCAGCTCGAGCAGCCCGCGGCGGTCGAGCACGAGACCGCGACGGAACACGTCGAAGTAGCGCTGGGTCGGCGGGTGGCAGACGAGGAAGTGGCCGGGAAACCCCACGCCGACCATGGGGACGCCTGCCCCTTCCGCCGCCTCGAGCACGATCAGGGCGAGCGTGATCGGGATGCCGCGCTTCCGCTCGATCACGTCGTTGAGGAAGCTGTTGCGCGGGTCGTAATAGTGCTCGCGGTCGCCGTCGAATCCGTGATCCTCGAAGACCACCTCGATCAGCGAATCCACGGGGTCCTGACGCGGGTTCTTCTCGACGGCGAGGCGGGCGTCCTGGCGGAGCTGGGCTACCTCGTCGAGCCAGAAATCGATGTCGAGGTCTGGGTAGGCGATGCGGGCAATCGCAAGGGCGGCCGCGGGGAGGCGGATTTCCCGGTCAGCACGGCTGACCAGATCCACGAAAAGACTGACTGCATCCTCGCAAGAGGGCACTGGGGATAACCTCCAGAACGATCGAGCGGCGATGCCCAGGCCCTCCCCAGCAGGCCCAGCCGCTTCTTCGCGATTCCTGCATTTAGGGCGCGATGGGCGTGGAGAACAAGAGGGAGTCGCGAACTATCCGGCGAACCCCACCCCAACCTCCCGAAACCCCGTCAGCGCCCGACGACGGAAACGAAGCTGACGCAGCGCCCCGGCGCACCGCCGAGGTGGTGGGTCAGCCCGAGCCTGGGGTCCGTGATCTGGCGGGGCCCCGCCTCGCCGCGCAGCTGCAGC
>CAYYVZ010000484.1:0-3105 GCA_964475235.1 uncultured Myxococcales bacterium
CGATCGTCCTCACTCTCGCAACCATGGCGCGAAGGAGCGATTCCATTTCAAGCTCGGCAAGGAAGGCTCCGGCACAGCGATGCGCGCCGAAGCCGAAGCCGACGTGATCCTTGGCCTCGCGCGTGATGTCGAAGCGATCGGGATCGGCGTAGCGACGCTCGTCGCGGTTGGCGGATCCGAACATCACGAGCACGCGGTCGCCGCGTGGCAGCACCGCATCGCCGACTGCGAAATCCGCGACGGCGACACGGGTGAAGGCCCGGACCGGCGCGTGAAGCCGTAGCGCTTCGTCCACCGCCCGTGGGATCAGCTCCGGCTTCTCGCGCAGCATCTCCCACTGCTCGGGCGAGGAGCCGAGCTCGTACAGCAGGTGGCCGCTTCCGAGGATCGTCGTGTCCAGGCTTGGCGCGATATAGTCGATCAGCATTCCCGGAATGTCGCCGTGCTCGACGCGGCCGTCGTCGGCCGCAGCGAACAGATTGGCCGCCCAGCCGCCCGGCTGGAGGCGGCTGCGCTCGACACGGGAAGCGTAGCTCACCATCTCGAGCGCAATAGGCAGGCTCGTCATTCCGCGCTCGTTCGCCGTGCCGAGCGCATTGAACATGGCTGCCGCCCACGCCAGCATTTGCTCGCGCCCGTCATCGGGGAGGCCGACGAGGTGCGAGACGATGCTCACCGGCAGCCGGCGCGCGAAGTCCGCCACGCCGTCGAAGCTTTCTCGCGTCACGAGCTCGGCAACCACCTCATCCGCGAGTCGGCGGACTTCTTCGTGCACGTCGCGGAGTCCGCTGCGGGTCATCGGTTTCATGACGGTGCTGCGGAGCTGGCGATGCAGATCCCCATCGGTGGTCAGCGTCACCCGCGCCGGCCGCGAGTTGACGATCGTATTCGCGGCGACGCCCTGTCCGGAAACGAGGACCGAATCCGCCAGCAGCGCCGCGCGTACGTCGGTGAAACGGGCTATCGCCCACATCTCGTGTGCGCGCAGCCACACGAGCGGACCCAAGTCGCGGATCTTGCGGTAGAGCGGATACGGATCGCGGATTGCGTCGTCGGAATACAGATCTTCGTCGAAGCTGGGCAGCGTCATGGGAACCCGCCTTAGCAGGCGATGTTCTGCCTTGCACGCCCGGCGCTCCGCTTGACCGGCGAACCCGCGGGCCCGCAGGTCGCCCGTTGAGCGCGTTCGCTGCCTCTTGACTGGGAACGGGGCCTCGGCCATTTCTGGACCGGCCGGTCCAGAATCCCGGCGGTCGCCATGGCACGCACGAAGGCATTCGACGAAGCGGACGTTCTCGACCGGGCGATGAAGGTCTTCTGGCGCCGCGGCTACCAGGCGACGACGCTCGCCGAGCTGCTCGACGCGATGCGGCTCAGCAAGAGCAGCTTCTACGAAACCTTCGGCACCAAGCGCGACCTGCTGCTGACGGCGATGCGCCGCTACGCCGGCACCGGAATGTCGGGCCTCATCGCGCCGCTGCTCGAGCCCGACGCGAGCCGTCCCGAGATCGAAAAGACCCTCGCGAGAATGGTGCGCCATGCGCGCAGCGCCGAGGGACGCCGCGGTTGCCTCGTCAACAACACGCTCGGCGAAGTGGCACCGAACGACCCCGTGGTCTTCGAGGCGACGCGCGAGATCCTCGAGCACCTCGAGCGCATCCTCACCGCCGTCGTCGCGCGCGCCCAGAAGAAGGGCGAGATCACGCGCAAGGAAAGCGCGAGCGCGCTTGCGCATTTCCTCGCCAACTCGATCGGCGGCCTGAATCTGGCCGCCAAGGCACGGCCCGACCGCAAGGCGCTCGACGACGTCGTGCGCGTCACGCTGCGGGCCCTCGACTGAGATTCGGAAGGAGGAACGCCATGCTCAAGTCGCTGTACATCTCGGCTTACATCTCGAGTGCCGCCGCGGGGCTCGTGTTTTCGCTCGCGAAGCTTGCAGGCGAGGGCACGGCTTCGCCGTGGCTCGGCACGGCGATCGCGTGCGCAGGGCCGGTCCTGTTCTTCGCGGCGGTGTTCACGCTGCCCATTGCGCGCACGTCGCCCAACCTGAACCCCGTGCTGGGCGCGGGGGTGATCGGCAGCACGGTCTCGGTGGCGCTCGCCGGCGCGGTGCTCGCGCTGCCCGTCGTGATCGCGGCGGGCGTGGGCATCGCCGGCACGCTGGTTTACGTGCACTGGTATTCGCACTACGGCGCACCGGGCAACGACGCGCTTGGCGTCGGCAAGTCGCTTCCCGACTTTGCCCTCGTCGAGGAAGGCCGCGAGGTCGCGAGCCGCGAGCTCACGTCTCAGCCGGCGCTGTGGATCTTCTATCGCGGCAACTGGTGTCCGCTCTGCGTCGCGCAGATCGGCGAGATCTGCGAGCAGTACCGGTCTCTCGCCCGGCACGGGATCGAGGTTTTCCTGGTGAGCCCTCAGCCGGAGGAGAACCTGGCGTCGCTGCGCGCGCGCTGCGACGCTCCGATGCGCTACCTCACCGATCGCGGCAGCCGCGCGGCCGCACGACTCGGCATTCTCGTGCGCGACGGCATCCCCGCCGGACTCCAGGCGCTCGGCTACGACTCGGACACGACGCGGCCGACGGTGTTCATCACCGACCGCCAGGGGAAGATCGCGTACCTCGACATGACGGACAACTACCGCGTGCGGCCCGAGCCGGCGCAGTACCTTCCGATTCTCGAGCGCGTCGCGATGGCGTGACGGCGCTACCTGGGCGCCCGCACCTGCCGGCATCCGCGCTGTGCGTCCGCCAGCGAGCGGATGTCGGTGAGCGGGTCGCGGCGCTCGCTGGCGTCGGAGAACGTCCACGCCGGACCGCTCGCTTCGTGATTCTTGTGCACGAGCTTTCCACTTGCATCGAAGTAGAGGTGCGAAGCGCGGCGAGATTTTCCTCCGGCCTGCTGGTCGGAGTCGATGACACGCAGCATTCCCGCCGCGTCGTAGTAATAGAAGTGGTATTCGGTGGACTTGTCCGTCGCTCCTTCGAGCACGTACTTGCGCGGCTTGCCGGAGGCATCGGTGAACAGAGTGGCCTGGATGCGGACCGACCCGCCCTCGCACACGACGGATTCCTGAAGTCGCTTCAGTCGACCTTCGGAGACGGCG
>CAYYVZ010000485.1:0-3091 GCA_964475235.1 uncultured Myxococcales bacterium
TGCGCGGGAGAGGTGTCGGTTCAGTCATAGGATGTAGCAATCACACGGGGTCCAGAAGTCGAGTCAAGCGAAAGTTGGGATGACGTCAGCACATATTGCGATTTCGCCACTTCACTTCGTATCGAGATGGTTCCACGAAAGCCTCTGTCATGAACTGCTCACCTATGTGTCTAGCCGCTCGCGAGTCAGCCCGGCGCTTGCTCGTCCAGTGCTGCGGCTAGTTCGGCATCATTCCCCGGCTGATGGATTGGGAATCTGGCCCGTCTCCGGATCTTTCTCATAAGCCCATCGAAAGGCGCTAATGTGGCGCCGGTTTCCTGCCGCGGCGTCGACTTGGAAAAAGTGGTCTCGGAACCGCCCGGCGCCACTCACGCTCTCGTCGATGAGAAAATGAAGATCATCTCGTGATCGCGAGCCGCGTGAAACAACGCTGGTCACGATCTTGCGATCTACGAGCAGACTAATCATGGTAGGCAAATCGTCGTAGAGCCTGATGCTGACATTGCGCTTCGCCGCATATCGGCGAAAGAACATCTGAGCGCCGCGCCTAAGTTCATCGCGGTATATCCCCACGTCGAAGTCGTACCCGAGTTGCTCGGCCCGATACTTGACGATGGGGCTCTCTGGGTCCAAGGCAAGGATCCGAAGCTCTACTCCAGAAGCGACCGGAACATCGAAGGCGAATGTGTCATGCCCGTCGTGAACGACCTTGAAACGCTCTGGGTCGGAAAAGTACCCTAGGTTAGTTGTGATCAGGTGGATGTGGTGCTCGGCTCCAGCCACCAGTCCGGGTAGATTGATAGCCTGACGATTGCCGAAGACCTTTACCTCTGGCGCGCGATCAATGCTCTTCACAGTATTGAGCGCTTGAGTGAGGAATGGTTCGAGTCTGGCGGATAGTATGTCGGGTTTGTCGAGAAGCGCCTTCGGGTATACGCACTTTAGTGCTTCAAGGACGAGGACCGGAGAGTTTGCCTCCGCGACTCCCTCCTCGACGAGGAATACCACTGGCTTTCCGCGAGCTTCAGTGTAGCCGACCTCCCAGTACACGTTCGGATTTTCTTCGGTGATGATCGCGATAGTGAAGTCACATTCGTCGATGATCCGAGCGACACTCCGCTTGAGGATCAGGCTGGCCACATGCTCGTCGGCAACTTTCAGCGACAGCGCTGGCGCCTTGAATTGCATCGCTGCCTTGGTGACGGCTTCGCGAAGAGTCTTCCAATACGCTCTGGCTTTCTCATCTCTTCCGTAAGGCATCGAAAGAAACGCGGAATAGGACTGAGGTGCTTGCATCTCGACCCCTCTCTCGGGCGTTAGAATGGTGTTGCGCTGGTCCAGCAACTTAAGTAGCCGGCGGCTGCGGCCAGGTTGCGACCCGCCTCCAGTGATCAGGTGCCGTCCAGCTGAGGGAGGTGTTATAGCCGTGAGACCGACTGATCCGCCAGCCCCGCGACGCAGCAGTGAAGATGGTCACTCCGAAGAATGCTCGCGCCGCGCGGCAGATAGGGCGGCCCTCGGACCGCGGAGAGTCGGAGTTTAAGCTGATTGCTGCGATCAAAACGCGACGATCCACACTTGCCGAGGTGCTGCCGAGGCGCGACACTCTTGACGGTGTTGTCCGAGCCGAAGCGAAAAGTGAGCTCCGGAAACCCGCCGCCGCACGTACTCGTGTGCTTGGCCATTCTGGTGATGAAGTAAGTCGCGGTCGGAGAGTCTCCGCAGTCCGCCTGGACGAGTCCGTCGCCTGCGCACCAAACCGGGATGCCGATTCGATCTAACACTTCGGAACGGCGCATGCCTCGAAGGGAGAAGGAATCGGTCGGGCACCGAGCGAATGGCGGGGCCACTTCGCCGCAGGCGCTCGCGCGCCGGAGAGCGTCTGCGAGGTTGGCCAGGAGAGTGTCGGAGGGGGACGACGCAGCGTTCGGTGCGGTCGCCGCACAAAGTAGCAGACCGATGAGAAGAGGGCGTGCCCCCGCTTCGCTACTCCGTGACAGCGATCCTTGTCTGCACGGTAAACCGTCGGACCGGTGCCGTGTAGCGGCGCTTGATCGTTGCCTTGGTGATGCACTCGGCGACACTTCCTTCGGGAAGCACGATGACCTGGTCTTGCTGACCATCCTCTGCCACCACAACAAACGCCGTGATGGAACCCTGGAACGGATTCTCCGGCGGCAGGCACGCCTGCAGGACTTTGCCTCCGTCGAAAAACACATCGACGACCTTGGCCTCGTAGGCCTTGCCCTCCGCAGTGGCCGAATCTTTCGCGTTCTGCTCCGCCAGCCGCTTCAACGTTTCCGGGTTCGCAAGCTCGAAGAACCGCGCGGACTTGTCTGCTTGCCACTCGAACCGATACACGGGGCGAGTGTCGGTCGTTCCCTCGTTGTCGCGGGCTGGTCGCAGCACGATCTTGTCCGGAGAGGAAGTGTCGAACAGAACCGGTACCCCGGGCACGACGCCGGCGACGACCTCGAGGAGACGCCCGCCGGACGTATCGACCCTTCGTCCGAAGAACGAGATATCGAGATCCTTCGGCGGGTGCCCCATCGGAAACGCTACGGCGGCGGCTAGAGTAAGGTTGGCGATTCTTCGCATGAGATCTCGCAGGAATACCCGAGATTCGCCGGCGCGTCGACGGTTGCGGGCCAGTCCGTCCGTTCCGGGATAGTCATCGACTGATGCGTCCCGTCACACGGCGACGCGTCGGTCGCCGTCGGCTCGGCCCCGCAAACACGCAGGCCGCGCCCGAAGGAGATTCGGGGTCGCGGCCCGCGCGGCGAAGGCGTGTGGGCGCCTTCGCTAACTTACTTGTGACGGACCTGGAGCGACGCCGACTTCGTGACGCCGTTCCGGCTCGCGGTGATCGTCGCGCTCGACGGCTTCTTCGTCGTCTTCGTCGTCACCGTGAAGGTCCTGGACGTTGTCCCCGCCGCGACGACCACGCTCGACGGCACGGTCGCGAGAGACGTATTCGAGCTCGACAGGTTGACGGTCGCGCCGCCGGTGGGAGCCGCAGCGGTCAGCGTCACGGTACCCGTCGACGACCCGCCGCCGACGACCGTCGTCGGGCTCAGCGTAAGCGTCGAGA
>CAYYVZ010000486.1:0-3090 GCA_964475235.1 uncultured Myxococcales bacterium
CAGTAGAGCGCCGCGTCCACGTCGCTTGCGCGCATGCTCTTGATGAAGGCGGAGATGACGTTGTAGTGCTCCTCGCCCGTCGCATCGTAGCGCAACGCCTTCTTCTGTAGCGCTTCCGCGGCGATTCCGCGGTCGATGCGCGGCTTGCCGGCCGCCACCGCGAGATCGGAAGCCACTTCGAGCGCGCCGAGCGCACCGCGCGCGTCTCCCTGGGCCATACCGGCGAGGAATGCCTTCGCATCGTCGTCGATCGCAAGGGCGAGCCCGCCGAGCCCGCGCTCGCGGTCCGCAAGCGCGCGGTCGATCACCGCGGCGACGTCGTCGTCGCCGAGCGACTCCAGCACCACGAGCCGGCAGCGCGACAGCAGCGGCGCGTTCACCTCGAACGAAGGATTCTCGGTGGTCGCGCGGTCGAGCAGCCGACCGATCGCGGCGGCGTTCAGTGATTCGAGCACGAGGACCCGCGTACGAGAGAGGAGCGGTGCGATGACCTCGAACGAGGGGTTCTCGGTGGTGGCGCCGAGGAGCACGATGGTGCCGTTCTCGACGTGGGGCAGGAACGCGTCCTGCTGCGCCTTGTTGAAGCGGTGGATCTCGTCGACGAAGAGGATCGTGCCCTTGCCGGACAAGCGGCGCCGCTCGCGCGCCTCGGCGAGAATGTCGCGCAGGTCCTTGATGCCGCCGAGCACCGCCGAAAGGGAGACGAATGCGTAGCCCGCCCGGCCGGCAAGAAGGCGCGCGATGGTCGTCTTTCCGCTTCCCGGCGGTCCCCAGAGCAGGAGGGAGCGAGGCGGCGTGTCGCCGCGGAGCATGTTGCCGAGGAAGGTCCCCGGGCCCACCAGCTTCGCGTGGCCCGCAATTTCCTCGACGCCGAGCGGCCGCATGCGTTCGGCCAGAGGGATGCGCTCGCGCGACTGCACGGGGTCGGGGGACGGTGGACTGGAGGCGGGTGGGGTGTCGTCCGCGGACGTGTCGCCGAACAGCGAGGTCTGGCGCGCCTTGCTCACGACTTGATCGCGGCGCTCGGGCACGTCTCCGGCTCGGGTGACTCGATGGTCGCGTGCGCGATCGTCTTGAGACTCGCTCCCATGAACGGCAGCGCGATGACGCCCTGGAGCACCAGCGAGAAGAACTGCACGGCGTTCAGCACGATGCCGTACGCGACGGCCTCGGGCTGCGGTACGTCGTAGACGCCGAGCGCGTACACGGATGCGATCTGAAAGACCCCGAACATGCCCGGCGGGTTCGGCAGCGCCGTGCCGAGGCCGATGCACACGAAGACGACGAAGGCGGCCGAGACCGGGATGTCGAAACCGAAGCCGCGGATCAGCAGCCAGCTCGACAGGATGGGCAGCGACCAGAGGATCAGCGTCACGCCGAATACGGCCGCGACGAGGCGGCGGTCGGGAAGGATCTGAAGGCCCTGACGCGCGACGACGAGCACTTTGCGCACCTTCGCGCGGGCCTGCTCGGGAAGCACGCGTCCGAGAGTCCTGTCGTAGAAACTTTCTCCGTGGAGCCAGAAGCCGACGACGAGCAGCAGCAGGCTCGTGAACATGACGAGGCTGCCCTTCGACGCCATGTGCGCCCAATGCGGAAGGTCCACCATCATCAGGGTCGCGTGGACGAAGAGCACCATCACCGCGGTGTCCATCATCTTCTCGAAGACCCAGTTGCCGACGATGGCGGGAATGGCGAGGCCCGTTCGCCACGACAGCAGCAGCGGACGCGCCGGCTCGCCGAGGCGGAACGGCAGCACGTTGATGAGCATGTAGGCCACCGACACGACCTGCCACAGGACCGGGAACTGGATGCGCGCGAGCGGGGTGAGCTCGACCTGCCAGCGCCACGCACGCAGCACCTGGATCAGGAAGCTCACGAGGACGGCCGCCGCGAGCCACCTCGTGTCGAACGTCGCAAGCGCGTCCCCCACCTCCGACAAGTCGACCTTGCGCAGCGCCAGCCACAGGCAGAAAACGCCGATGGCCGTGCCGGCCGTCACCTTGCCGATGGCGTGGCTCTTCGTCATGGCTTGAGGATTTTCTTCGAGACGATGCGGCCTTCGCTGTCGAACTTGTAAACGAGCGGAACGCCGGTATCGAGGTTGAGCTCGAGCACCTGCTCGCGCGTCAGGTTGTCGAGTTGCATCACGATGGATCGCAGGCTGTTGCCGTGTGCCGCGACGATCACGTCGCGGCCGGCCAGGAGGGCCGGCATGATCTTCGCGTCGAAGTACGGGAGGGTGCGCGCGGCCGTGTCTTTCAGGCTTTCCCCTTCGGGCGGCGGCACGTCGTAGCTGCGGCGCCAGATGTGAACCTGATCGGCGCCGAACTTCTCCGCGGTCTCGGCCTTGTTCAGACCCTGGAGTGCGCCGTAGTGACGTTCGTTCAAGGCCTTGTCGCGCTCGGTCGGCAGCCCGCTCTGGCCGAGGACTTCGAGAATGATGCGCAGCGTTTCCTGCGCGCGCTGGAGGTCCGACGTGAACGCGAGGTCGACGAGCGCCCGGGCGTCCTTCAGCATCTCGCCCGCGCGACGGGCTTCCTTGCGGCCGAGGTCGGTCAGCGGCACGTCGGTCCAGCCGGTGAACCGGTTTTCCAGATTCCACTGCGATTGACCGTGGCGAACGAGGGCAAGGGTCGGCACTTGGTGCTCCTTCGGAATTCGGGGTTGCGGAGTTTAAGGCCGTCGCCGCGGCCAGTCCACGCGAAGGATGCGCGGGCGTGTCTCAGCCCACAAGGCGGCGGCGATGCTCGCCGCGGTGCTGGAAAACGCATTCGGCGTTGGCGTCGTGCGTCATCGAGCGAGGCGGGCCGGCGGCCGGTCGCCGGTGGTTGTTCCCCGAGCCTGTCTTGTCTATGGTCCCCCCGCCGCGCCTGAGGGGACGTAGCTCAGCTGGGAGAGCGCCTGAATGGCATTCAGGAGGTCGACGGTTCGATCCCGTTCAGCTCCACCATTTTGAAGTAATGCAGTTTTTTTGCGACGTTTTTTGAAGTGAAACCGACGTCTCGGCCAGAAAAGACCAGGGTTTGTTGAAAGAAACGGACAGGGCCCCCGCCGCTAGGCGGCGGTTCGAGCCGATGGTTTTAAGAA
>CAYYVZ010000487.1:0-3086 GCA_964475235.1 uncultured Myxococcales bacterium
CCATCGGCGTGCGCAGGTCGTAGTCGCGGAAGTTCACCTCGGCGATCGGATCGCTGAAGATGCCGAAGCGTGCGTTGCCCTGACGGTCGATGAGGCGGCCGCTGTTTCTCACGGTGTTGCTCCTCGCATCCGATTGCCGTCGCGGCGCTCCGGTGTCACGTTCCGGGCCGCTTCGTTTGCCGGGGGCATCGCTCGTGAACTACCCGAGAGGCGATGTTCGCGCCAGAGACGGGCGCCGGGTTCCATCGTGCAGCGCGAAAGCTCCGGATTCTGGTACGGCGTCGGCGCCTACGCTTCGTGGGGCGTTTTCCCGCTCTACTGGAAGCTCCTCGCGCAGGTCTCCGTTCTCCAGGTCATCAGCCACCGCATCCTCTGGTCCGCACTCATGCTTGCGGGGTACGTCGCCTTGCGCGGACAGGCCGGGGTGCTGCGAGAATCGGTCTCGCGGCCGGGCGTGCTGCGGGCCTACGCGATCGCATCGCTGCTGATCGCGACCAACTGGGGCGCGTTCATCTGGGCCGTGGGCGCGGGACGCGTCGTCGATACGAGCCTGGGCTATTTCATCAATCCCCTGCTCAGCGTGCTGATCGCGGTGTTCGTGCTCGGCGAGCGGCTGAGGCCGGCGCAATGGGCTGCGATCGCGATGGCCGCCGCGGGCGTGCTCTACATCGCCGTGGCCCACGGCGAGGTTCCGTGGATCTCGCTGCTGCTCGCGACCACGTTCGCGCTCTACGGCCTGGCCAAGAAGCGCGCGCCTCTCGGTTCGGTGCACGGCCTCACGCTCGAGACGGGCCTGCTCGCGATTCCGGCTGCCGCGCTGCTGCTCCACAGCGAGCTGGGCGGCGACGCAGCGCTGTTCCACGGGCCGGGGCTGACCGATGCCCTTCTGATCGGCGCAGGCGCGGTCACGATCGCCCCCCTCCTCATGTTCGCGTCCGCGGCCCAGCGCATTCCCCTCCTGTGGATCGGCCTGCTCCAGTACATCGCGCCGACGCTGCAGCTGGCCATCGGCGTGCTGGTCTTCGGCGAGCCCTTCGAGCACGACCGTGCCGTCGGCTTCTCGCTCGTGTGGGCCGCGCTCGTGCTGTTCGCCGTTGAGGGAGTGATTGCGCACCGCGCGAGCGCGGTCGAGCCACTGCCCGACTAGACCGCTTGGCTGCCGGCCGTCGAAGGCGGTCCGCGGCCGGGCTCGGGTCGCGACGACCTGGCCGTCCTGGACCCGGTCCTGCGCCGGGACCTTTTCGAACCTGGCGGCGCGCATGCACCGACTCCCGGAGCCCGAACCCGGATTTTGATCCCGGCCACGATCGGTCCGGGACCGGCCCAGGGGACTCGGACAAAGGGGCGCTCGCCGTGGCTTCGAGTCCACCAGGGGCGGCCCCCCGCGACGGATCAGCGCAGCAGCCGCGACCGGGTCGCACCGCTTCGGGGCCTATCTCGCGCCTTCCTGGTCATGGTCCGGAGGCCGACGTGTGCCCGTTCACGCAGAATTAATGGCTCGCTCGGAGGCGTGCCCCGAGATCCGCTGTCCGTCCGGCAAAAATGGCGAAAACCGGGCTTTTCCAGCATCCGGACCTGCCTTTTCCGCGCTCCGGGAGGCCCGAACAGCGGCTCGAACCGGGGTCCTGATGGCCCGAGTGGCCCCGTCCATGCGGCTTTCCTGCCCCCCACCTCTGGATTTTTGTGCATCTACTGGGCGTGACTCTCGGTCGTTCTAAGGTAAAGTATCGATCCTGTAAGGCGTTGGATGCGAGAGGGCTTGCCGCAGGGGTGACCCCGCCAAGGCTTGCCCGCCGGCATACAGACACGCCGGTCGATTCGAATCGAGACAAGGTCAAAGAAGGAGAGACTTCCAATGAAGATGAAGACTGTGAGTTCGTTGTTCTGCGCCGTGGCGATCTTCGGCACGGCGTCGGTGGCCATGGCCGGCGCGTACGGAGAAGCAGAGCAGGCTGAAGAGATGCCGCGCTCGGCACCGCCGGTTGCAGAGGAGGTCGCTCCCGTCGACGGTTTCTCGCCCTTCCCGTACATCCAGTTCGGTGCCGTGTATGCCGAAGAGTTCTTCGAGGGCGACGCGCACTTGATTAACGACGCCTACGGCTGGGGCTGGAACGGGCGCGTCGGCTACCGCTTCCACGAGATGATGGCGATCGAACTCTTCGCCGAGCACATCGCCGAGTTCGACTCGGACGGCGGCGGCGGCAACAGCACGGATCGCCGCGCGTGGTCGCTCATGCCGAACTTCAAGTTCTACCCAGTCCAGGGCTTCATCGAGCCGTTCCTCTCGGTCGGCGGCGGCCTGTTCCGCGGTGACCATGGGCACAACTGGCAGATCGACCAGAACGGCAACCTGAGCCAGGACGACAATCCCCCGATTCTCGGTAAGACCAGCGGAAACGGCATCGACCAGGGCTACGGCTTCGGCATGCGCTTCGGCCTCGGTGCGGACTTCTACGCGACCGAGCAGCTCTTCATCACGCCGGAAGTCGCCTACATGCTTCCGCTCACCGAGGGTATCGACAACTACGACTACCTGTCGGTGGCCGTCGGCATCGGTTACGCATTCAACTAAGTCCTCCGGGACTCAAAACTGGAAACGGCGAAGGCCGGTCCGTGGAAACACGGGCCGGCCTTTTTCGTTGGGACCACTGGGGGCTCGCTCCAGTTTCCGGGTCTTGTTCGTGTGGGTGGCGGTTGTGGGGGGGGGGCGATGATTCCCGGTTTCTCGACGCGGCGGCGGCAGCTCAGGCGGCGACCTGTGGCAGTGCGCGCGCTGCGCATTCCCCGGGGAATGTGACCGCGCGACGCACGTTCCGCGGGGGATGTGACCGCGCTCCGCGTATTCCGCGGGGAATGTGATCGGGCTCCGCGTATTCCCCGCGGAAGGGGTGTGGGTGCCGGTTCTAACGTCCCCGGACCCGTGCGCCGATCGCGATGGGCGTCACACGTAGGCCGCTCGCGATGGGCGTCTGTGCGAACGGTTGAGCCGCGCCGGCCTGTTCTACTTCTTCAGCGCAGATCACGCTTCGAACTCGGTGCCACCTCACTCGACGCGTTCGGTCCATTCGTATCGATCATGAAATCAC
>CAYYVZ010000488.1:0-3081 GCA_964475235.1 uncultured Myxococcales bacterium
TAGCCCTTGCTCGCGAACTTCTGGAGATAGTCTTCCTCTTCCATGCGCTTCGCCCCGGGCGCCGATTTCGGCAGCAAGTACGGCGTGCCGCCGCCAAGGATCACTTCGGGTTCGGCTTGAAAGAGCATTCCGACAAAATCGTTCAGCCTCAGCACGTGGTTGCGGTCGCTCACGACGGCGCGGAAGTCGAGGTTGTGGAAGCGGAACGGGAAAAGGTCGCCCTTCCATCCGACCACGTCGAGAGGGTGGTGCGCGTAAAAGAACGAGGTGTAGCGGTCGGCGCGCTTTACGCGCACCTCGTATTCCTTGCGGCCGTCGTCGTCGTAGGCCTTCGGTTCCGGCACCGCGAGTACGGTCGGATCGTAGGGATTGTGTCGGCCGAGCAGGGTGTGCTCCGCGAGTCCCACCTCGCCGGTGCTCTGGATGTGCAGGAAGTAATTGTCGCGCGTCTTCGGCACCACGCGGAACGTGACGCCCTTCGGCAGCACGATGTAGTCGCCGATCCTGAAATCGAGGGGGCCGAACTCGGTTTCGACGACGCCTTCGCCGCGATGCACGAACCAGATCTCGTCGCCGTCGGCGTTGCGCGACCAGAACGGCATGGGCTCCGAACGCCGGCTCACGGAGATCGTGAGATCCTCGTTGTGGAAGCAGCGCGTCGGTGCGCCGCGCGGATTCTCGCGGTCGGACGCATCGATGATGGAGCCGTCGAGGTCGAGCGGTGCGAAGTCGCCTTCGACACGCGTCCACGCGGTCGGTTCTTCTTTGCGGTACATCTCGGCGACGCGGCCCTGGAAACCGCCGCGGCCGATCTCTTCTTCCTTGAGGCCCTTCGGCACGTTGACGTGGGCCTGGTAGGGAACCTGCCCCTTGCTGAGATGGAACCAGCTGTTCACGAGAAGAGCGTCCTCTGGGCGTAGAGCGTGTCCACGTACTCCTTGACGCCCTTGATGTGGCCGTCCTCGATCTCGAAGAGGAAGTGGTAGAAGTTCGAGTACTCGGCGCCTTTGGCCGTCTCCGCCGTGATGTGGATCTCGGCGGCCACCTTCTTCTCGTCGGCGACCATGCCGAGGATCTCGATCTTCATCGGCTTCGGCGCGTAGAGCGAAACGCCTTTGCCGAACATTCCGAGAACGGCGTCCTTGCCCTTGTAGGTGCCGGCCATCGGGGACGACGGCGGAACCCACCATTCGATGTCGTCCGCGAAGGCGGCGACGACCTTGTCGGAAGCTCCGCTGCCGACGGCATCGAAGTAGTCGCGAATCAGTTGCTTGTTGGATTCAGGCGATGCCATCGCGGGAGTTGCTCCTTTCACAGGGCCGCGGACGCGCGGCTGGTACGAGTGAGGGCCGATGCTAACCTCAGGCCGGACCCTGAAGCAAGAACACGTTCTAGGGGGCCGGCTCCATTTTCCGGCGCTTTTGCACGGACTTGCCGAGTCGGCCCGATCCGGGGTGTGGTGCCTCACCTCAGTTTTCGGGTTCGAGAGCTGATCCCAGTCCCCGGCTGGTGACGCCGAAACGCGTCGCGCGTCCCAACAGAAGGAGCGTTCCATGTCCGACACCCCAAAGGCCTTTCACCTGACGCCCCAGATCCAAAGCTACGTCGTCGCCCACAGCGCGCCGATCGACGACGTGCAGAAGTCGCTCATCAAGGAGACCGAAGAGCTCGGGTTCATTTCGATCATGCAGATCTCGCCTGAGCAGGGTGCGTTCATGGAGTCCTTCGCGCGCGTGATCGGTGCGAAGCGCATCCTCGAGGTGGGAACGTTCACGGGGTACTCGGCGCTCTGTTTCGCGCGCGCGCTTCCGGCGGACGGCAAGCTCGTCTGCTGCGACATCAGCGAAGACTGGACGTCGATCGGCAGGCGCCACTGGGAGAAGGCGGGAGTCGCCGGGCGCATCGACCTGCGTGTCGCACCGGCGGCCGACACGCTGAGGTCGCTTCCTGCGGATCCGGTCTGGGACCTTGCCTTCATCGACGCCGACAAGGGCGGTTATAGAACCTACTACGAAGAGATCCTGAAGCGCCTGCGTCCGAACGGCGTCATCCTCGTCGACAACGTGCTGTGGATGGGCACCGTCGCCGACCCGTCGATGTCGGGAGAAGACGTCGAAGCGATCCGTGCGTTCAACGATTTCGTCGCTGCCGACCCGCGCGTCGAGACGGTGATGCTCACCATCGGCGACGGGCTGTCGATGATCCGCAAGAAGGGCTGATTCGGCCGGCGCAAGCTCTCGGCCGACCGAAGCGAACGCTGATCCGGCGTGTCGAACCGGCACGCCGCCGGTTTGTGCGGACGGCTGGGGTTGACGGGGCTGCCGTGCCATAAGGCCCGCGATTTCCGGACCCGCATGCGTTCCGGCTGCGGCGACGGCCTTCTGGAGGCGCACGATGAAGCTCGGTTTGATGGTCGGCTACTGGCAGGGCGGAGCGCCGTGGGACTTCGTCTCGCGCGCCCAGGAAGCGGAAAGCCTCGGATTCGACTCGGTCTGGACCGCGGAAGCCTACGGCTCGGACGCATTCTCGTCGCTCTGCTGGATCGGCGCCCACACCTCGCGCATCAAGCTCGGCACCGGCGTCACGCAGATCTCGGCGCGCACTCCGGCCTGCGTCGCGATGACGGCGACGTCGATCGACCACCTGTCGAACGGCCGCCTGATCCTCGGCATCGGCGTCTCCGGTCCCCAGGTCGTCGAGGGCTGGTACGGCATGCCGTTCGGAATGCCGTTCACGCGCACGCGCGAGTTCATCGAGCTGATGCGCCTCATGTGGAAGCGCCAAGGGCCGGTGACCTACGACGGCAAGTACTACCAGCTTCCCTATCGCGGGCCCGGCTCGGTCGGGCTCGGCAAACCTCTCAAGCTCATCACGCATCCGCTGCGCGAGAACATCCCGATCTATCTCGGCGCCGAAGGGCCGAAGAACGTCAAGCTCGCGACCGAGGTTGCCGACGGCTGGCTGCCGCTCTTCTTCTCGCCGTACCGCACTCACGTCTATGCAGAGTCGAGTCAGCAACTACGTACAGGCTTCGAGGTTGCGTGCACCGTGCAGGTCGTCGTCGGCGACGACGTCGAGAGC
>CAYYVZ010000489.1:0-3081 GCA_964475235.1 uncultured Myxococcales bacterium
AGGACACGCAGAAGTGCCGGCGAACGGTCTCGGTGGGAGCCGCGAAGGTCAGCCGCGTCATCCTCAAAGAGTTCTTCTCGTGCCACAAGAATCGCAATCGGGGCCGCCTGCCTTTCTTCACCGACTGCAACGACCTCGGCGGCGAGCTCGACAGCGAGAGCAGCTACAGGACCGACGTCCAGAACACCTGCAACGACGACCCGCCCGCCGACTGGCTGTACAGCGAGTGTCCCGCTCCTTGCGAGGACGAGGGCCCGATCCTCACGACCGACGCCCACGTCGGTCACTGCATCAACTGCCTCAATCGTTCGTACCTCGAGGACTTCGCGGAGGAGGCGTACGGCGATCCGGCCGTTCCCGTCGACGGATCGCTCGACGATGCAACGGCGGCCTGCCACCGCTCGATCACCGCGGAGAGCTCGAAGCTGATCAACGCCATCCTGAAGCGCGTGGTGATCTGCCAGGTCCGCGCGGAGAAGAGCGGCAGCGAGTCCACCACCGAGTGCTCGGAAACCGACTATTCGGAGCTTGCGTCCGAGCCGCTCGCCAGGTTCGCCGAACGATTCGGCGGAGGCGACTGTGCGGGCCTCACGTATCCGATCGCCGGCCTCGATGGGTGCGGTGAGTCGGCAAGCCTGGCTGCGCTGTCCTCCTGCGTGGCCGCTGCGGCAAACCAGACCGCGCACGACCTCGCGAGCCGCTTTCTCAGCCTGCCCGCGAGCGAGTCGACCACAACCACGACCAGCACGACCGTGAGCACGACGACGACCACCACCACGACCCTGCCGCCGGGCGACCCGTCGTGCCCGGCCGCCGCCGACGTGGTCCTCTACTCGCGCGACTCGAACCAGACGTGCACGACCAACGACGACTGCACCGCACCGCGCACCTGCGGTTCCGCCGGAAAGTGCGTAACGACGACGGATCTCGATCTGGGCTGGGTCGGGCTCGCACACGATCAGGACGAGAACTCGGGCGATCGCCTGCGCCTCAACCTCAACTGCCAGGGCCCGGCCGATCCGGACTGCGGCACCTGCACCGTCACCGGGGTGAATCCCGAGCCCGACAACTGCCGCTGCGTGAACGACCTGAGAGCGATCTGCGACGGTGTGTCGGCCTCCTCGCCGGACTGCGGAGGCCAGGCCTGCCACTGCTACCTCGGTGCTCCGACGCCGGTAAGCGCCGGAGGAACACCGTTCTGTCTCGTCAAGCGCCTCGAGGGCAACGTCGGCGGAAACGTCAACGTCGACTCCGGCGCGACCTCGCTGTCCGCCCTGCTACGGCTCCGGCTGCATCTCGGCGCCGGCGTGGCGGAGCCCTGCCCCACCTGCGGAGGCACGTGCACGGACAATCCGTCGCAGGTCTGCGATCGGAACGCCGACTGCACGGCCGGAACCTGCACACTCGATGCGACGGCGGGCGACGGAGTGCGCGGAGGCACCTGCACGGACGGGCCGAGCTCAGGCCTCTCCTGCGACGTCACTTCGGCGAATGCGTCGTTTCCCGCGCATCCGCTCGCAACGGGCGGATCCGGCTACAGCCTCGACTGCATGCCGAACCCCGGCACCAACATCACCGGGGCCGGCCTGCGAATCGCCGTCGAGCAGTCCACCGGAACGACTTCGCTCGCCTCGAACGTCTCGTGCGGCGGCGTGGCGCCGAGCCTCGACTGCCCGTGCATGGTCTGCAGCGCCGAGCCGACGATCGCCTGCAATGCCGACCCGGACTGTTCCGGGCAGCAGGGAAGGTGCTCGCTCTCGACCGGCCCGTCGCCGGAACGCTGTGACACCGGGTCCGACTGCATGGGCGTCGATGCCGGCCCCTGCCACCCATCGCTGGACTTCTGTGTAGGCGCGACGTCGATCGCCTGCACGACGAATGTCGACTGCGAATCCGTCAACGTCGGAACCTGTACTCCGTCGACGTGCAGTGCGAAGGGCTTCGGCCAGGATCCAATGCCGAACTCCTGCGAAGACCTCGCATGCTCCGATCTCGGCGGCGGCGAGGGAGAATGCACGACAGGCCCCGACAACAAGTTCTGCGACGCCGTCGTGCGTGCCAACGGAAACGGGATCTGGGCGTGTACATCGAACGACGACTGCCTGCCGGGAACGATCGGTGTGGCCGCCGGCAACTGCGGGCTCGTCGAGCGCACCGAGTGCTTCCTCGATCCGATCGTCGCGAGCGGCTCGGCGACGCCGGACCAGCCGGTACTGGCCGCGGCGTACTGCTCACCGCCGAGCAGCAGCAACGGCATCAACGCCGTAGTCGGGCTACCGGGTCCGGTGCGTTCGGTGCAGCAGACGACGCTGACGACGTACTGCGGCAGCAACCCCGCCGTCGCGTACACGCCCGGCGTGGGCGGCTGCCCGTAGGCGCGCTGGCCGGCGAGTGGAAAAGCAGACGCCCCGATGCTCACGCATCGGGGCGTCTTCGCTTCGAGCGTCGTGTTCGAGTCCGCGCGGCCGCGCCGCCCCGGAGGCGGCGCGCAGGTCGCCTACTTCGGAATCTCCACCGCGCGCGGCCCGCAGAGGTCTTCGAGCAGCTCCGCATACATGCCGCGCTTGAGCGCCTTGAATGCGTCGCGGCTCTTGCCCGCGAGCGGCCTCATGCGCTCGATGGACACAGGCAGCACGTCGGCTTCGGCTGCGCTCTCGTCCACGATGCCGAGGCGCGCGCAGTCGATGGCCGAGTAGCGACCCGCGGTGAGGATGGTGTCGCGGAACACCTGCGGGTCCATCTTTTCCTTGATGAGCGAACGCATGCCGACCGGGAGCGGCATGCCGAGGTCGAGCTCGGGAAGGCAGAAGAAACCGCGGTCTTCTCTCATCACGCGCCAGTCGTGCGCGAGGGCGAGCATCGCGCCGCCCGCGAAGACGTGGCCGTTGCACGCCGCGCACGTCGCCATCGGGAACGCCACGATTCGGCCGAACAGTTTCAGCACCGTCGCGAGAAACGCCATCGCGTCGGCATGGTCCTGCTGGCTGAGCCAGTCGAGGTCGAGTCCGTTCGAGTAGAACTTGCCCTCGCCCGTCGTCACGAGCGCCGCCGCGCCCTTGCTGCTCTCCACTTCGTCGAGCG
>CAYYVZ010000490.1:0-3073 GCA_964475235.1 uncultured Myxococcales bacterium
GCCGGCCGCGAGGATCTCGAGCAGGCGCTCGCGCCACACGCCGTCGGCAAACGTGACGTTGAGGAAGCCGGGGCCCGCCACCTCGACCTTCGCGACGTAGTCGGCGGATGCCGCGAGGTGTTTCGCGACGATGTCGGCGACCGCGCGCGGGGCCTTCTTCTCTGGACGCGCGAGCGTCATCGCGACGTTGGTCGCGAGGTCGCCGTGACCTTCCTCGCGGGGATACTCGACGATGTAGGACGGGATGTCGGTAGACGTGAGCTCGCCGGCCGCACGTGCGTCGGCCAGCGCGCCGTCGATGAGACTACGCAGGCGCGACTTCATCCGCCTCGGTCCCACGTTCCCGCGTCGCAGGCAAGTGGCGGCTGGCCGAAACGAAATCGGGGACGGATCCCGATTTCGATGAAATCGCGATGCGTCCCCGATGAAGTCGAGGAAATCGGGATCCGTCCCCGATTTCCTAGCTTGCGGCGGCGGCCTTCTTGTCGGGCTTGGGGGCCTTCTCGGGTTTGGGCAGCTGCTCGGTGAACTCGAGGATCGAGATCGGCGCCGCGTCTCCCGGACGCTGGCCGACCTTGATGATGCGCGTGTATCCGCCCGCCCGGTTCGCGAAGAGCGGAGCCACTTCGGCGAACAGCTTCGCGACCGCCGCGTCCGTCTGCACGAATGCCCGCGCCCGGCGGCGCGCCGCCACCGTCTGCTGCTTGCCGAGCGTGATCATCCGCTCGGCCCAGCGGCGCACTTCCTTGGCCTTGGCGTCGGTCGTGCGGATGCGGCCGTGCTCGATGAGCGACGTCACCATGTTGCGCATCAGCGCGTGCCGATGCGACGAGTTGCGGCTCAGTTTACGACCAGCGTTCAGGTGTCTCATGACTCTTCTCTCTCAGTTCTCGTCGACCGCGGAAGCCTAGTAGCGGTCCTGCTCGAGGCGCATGCGATCGAGGCTCTCGCGGTCCGGGAAGCTCGCCAGGCGCATGCCGAGCGACAGTCCCATTCCGGTGAGGATCTCCTTGATCTCGAGCAGCGACTTGCGGCCGAAGTTCTTGGTCTTGAGCATCTCGTGCTCGGTGCGCTGCACGAGCTCGCCCACGTACTTGATGTCGGCGTTCTGCAGGCAGTTGGCCGAACGGACCGAGAGGTCGAGCTCGTCCACGCAGCGGTACAGCGCGTCGTTGACCTGCTCGCCTTCCATCTCCGCGGCGGCTTCCTCCGACTCGATGGCCTCGACGTCGAAATTCACGAACACCGCGAGCTGGTCCTGGAGGATGCGCGCGGCCACGGCCACGGCGTCGTCCGGACGCACGCTGCCGTCCGTGAAGATCTCGAGCGAGAGCTTGTCGTAGTCGGTGCGCTGACCGACGCGCGCGCTGCTGACGACGAAGTTCACCTTGCGCACGGGCGAGAACACCGCGTCGATGTGGATCGTGCCCACGGGCGCGTCCTCTTCACGGTTGCGGTCGGCCGTCACGTAGCCGCTGCCGCGGCGGGCCGTCAGCTCCATGCGGACCGAGCCGTTCGGTCCGAGCGTCGCGATGTGGTGATCGGGGTTGAGCACCGTCACGTGCGGGCCGAAGTCGAGGTCGCCGGCGACGAGCTCGCGCGGGCCTTTCAGCTCGACGATGCCCGTGTGGCGCTGGCCCTCGTGGATCAGCAGGCGCACTTCCTTCAGGTTGAGGACGATGTCGGTGACGTCTTCCGTCACGCCGTCGATCGTCGAGAACTCGTGCAGCACGCCGTCGATCTTGACCGAGGTGATCGCCGCTCCCTTGAGGGACGACAGCAGAATGCGGCGCAGCGAGTTGCCGATCGTGGTGCCGAAGCCGCGCTCGAACGGCTCGAGCTCGATGCGGCCGTAACGGTCGCCGAGATCGCGCACTTCGAGCTTCGGTCGGATGAGATCTTTCCAGTTGTCCAACATGCTTCTATCTGCCTCCGTGCGGGCCCTTAAAAATCAGGCCCGCGGGACCCTTTGATCGGGTCCGTGACCGCCGATGAAGGCGCCAGGCCCGCAACATTGCGGGCGATACGGCCAGGCCCACCATACGGCGGGCGATACGATTGGCCTACTTCGAGTACAGCTCCACGACCAGGCGCTCGTTGATCGGCATCGTCAGCTCGTCGCGCGCCGGGTAACGCTTGACCTTGCCGGCGAACGTCGCGGCGTCCAGCTCGAGCCAGTCGGGCACGCCGCGCCGCTGCGAGATCTCGATGGCGCGCTTGAAGACGTCCTTCTCCCGGCTGCGCTCGCGGACGACGATCGCGTCGCCCTCTCGCACCAGGAACGACGGGATGTCCACCCGCTTCCCGTTCACCGTGAAGTGGCGGTGGCGGATGAGCTGGCGCGCCTCGGCGCGCGAGGTCGCCATGCCCAGGCGGTACACCATGTTGTCGAGGCGGCGCTCGAGCAGGTTCAGCAGCACTTCGCCGGTGATGTCACGGCTGACTTCGGCCATCTCGAAGTACTTGCGGAACTGGCTCTCCATCAGGCCGTACATGCGCTTGAGGCGCTGCTTCTCGCGAAGCTGCACCGCGTACTCCGAGACCTTGCGGCGGCGTCCCTGGCCGTGCTGGCCGGGGGGATAGTTGCGCCGCTCGATCGCGCACTTGTCGGTGTAGCAACGGTCGCCCTTGAGGAAGAGCTTCATGCCCTCCCGGCGACAGAGCCTGCAAACTGGATCGGTATAACGTGCCATATCTTCTCTCTCGCTCGCGCGGCGCTGAGACGCCGCGCACTACTCTCTGATCAGACGCGCCGCTTCTTGGGCGGCCGGCAGCCGTTGTGAGGAATCGGCGTCACGTCCTTGATGACGAGGACCTGGAGGCCCGCCGCGCCGAGTGCGCGCACCGCCGACTCGCGGCCGGCACCCGGGCCCTTCACGAGCACGGTCACCGAGCGCATGCCCATGTCCACGGCGACGCGGGCGGCCTTCTCGGCGGCCTGCTGCGCGGCGAACGGCGTTCCCTTGCGCGACCCCTTGAAGCCCGACTGACCGGCGCTGGCCCACGACACCACGTTCCCCTGCGGGTCGGTGAGCGTGACCTGGCACCACGCCGCCTCGGCCGACCGGTGGGC
>CAYYVZ010000491.1:0-3053 GCA_964475235.1 uncultured Myxococcales bacterium
TGCTCGATGCCGCGCGCCATGCTCTGCTCGGTCGCGGCGATGAGCTTGGCGGACTCTTCGTCGATCCTGCCGATCCCGATCGTCACGGCCGAATCGGCATAGTAGCCGTCGATCTCGACGCCGAAATCGAGCCCGATGATGTCGCCCTCGGCGAGCTCGCGTTCCGCGGACGGAATGCCGTGAACGATCTCGTCGTTGACGGACGCGCAGAGCACCGCCGGGAACACCACCGCGCCGACGCGGTAGTTCTTGAACGCCGACCTCGCACCCGCCTTCACGATCAGGCGCTCGGCCTCACGATCGAGATCGCCCGTGGTGACCCCGGGACGCGCCTTCTCCCGAAGGGCCGCCAGGATCTCCGCGGTGATGCGCGCAGGCCTTCGCATGCGCTCGATCTCCGCTTCGGTCTTCAACTCAATCATCGCGTCCACGTACCACCGCCAGAATCTTCTCGGCCACCTGCTGGGCGGTACAGCCACCGTCCACTCTTCGCAGCAGGCCCTGCTCGGCGTAGTAGCCCATCAGGGGCTCCGTCTGCCGGGCGTACACCGTCAATCTTTCCCGAACCGTCTCCTCGCGATCGTCGTCGCGAACGTACAGCTCGTTTCCGCATGCGTCGCAGCGGCCTTCCACCGCCGGCGGATTGAAGCTCGTGTGATAGAGCTTCCCGCAGTTGCGGCACGTGCGCCGGCCCGAGAGCCGCCCCACGATCGTCGCCACCGGAACCTCCAGCGCGACGACGTGATCCAGTGCACCGCGCCCTCCGAGAACCTCCTGGAGCTTCTCGGCCTGGGCCGGGTTGCGCGGGAACCCGTCGAGCAGGAAGCCGCCTTCGCAGTCCGGCTTCGATACCCGCGCCTTGATCAGGTCGAGGACCACTTCGTCGGGGACGAGCTGGCCCTTGTCCATGAACTCCTTCGCCTTCTTCCCGCTGGCCGTCCCGGCTGCCGCGCTCTCGCGCAACAGATTGCCGGAAGAGATGTGGGGAATCGCGAGCTCCTTTCGGAGCAGATCTCCCTGCGTTCCCTTCCCGCTTCCCGGTGGACCAACCAGCACTACGCGCATCCCCGCCCCTTACCGCCTGCCGCGGAGGTTCCCCTTCTTGAGGAACCCGTCGTAGCTGCGCTGGATCAGGTGGGCCTGCATCTGGGCCACAGTGTCGATCGCAACGCCGATGACGATGAGGAGCGAAGTCCCGCCGAAAAAGAACGGGACGTTGAACTGTCCGATGAGCAGCGTCGGCAGAACGCAGATGGCGGAGATGTAGAGCGCACCGCTCAGCGTCAGACGCGTGAGGATGTGGTCGATGTATTCTGCGGTGCGCTTGCCCGGACGGATGCCGGGGATGAAGCCGCCGCCCTTCTGCAGGTTCTCCGCCACGTTGTTCGGGTCGAAGGTGACCGCCGTGTAGAAGTACGCGAAGAAGATGATCGCCGCGACGTAGAGCAGGTTGTACAGCGGGGTGTTCGGCGCAAGGGCGTCGGCCGCCTGGCGGATCGGCTCGTACGGCGCGAATTGCGCGATGGTGCCCGGGAAGATCAGCAGCGAGGACGCGAAGATCGGCGGGATCACGCCGGCCATGTTGATCTTGAGGGGCAGGTGCGTGGCCTGGGCGCTCATCATCCGGCGGCCCACGACGCGTTTGGCGTACTGCACCGGGATGCGGCGCTGGCCGCGCTCGACGAAGATGACCGCGCCGATGGTCGCAACGATGACGACCATGAGGAAAACGAGGACGAGCACGCCGAGCTCGCCCTGGCGAACGAAGTCGAGCGTGGCGCTGATGGCCGACGGCAGGCTCGCGACGATACCCGCGAAGATCAGCATGCTGATGCCGTTGCCGATGCCGCGCTCGCTGATCTGCTCACCGAGCCACATGAGGAAGACAGTCCCCGACGTGAGCGTCAGCATCGTCATGATGCGGAAGGCCCAGCCGGACTCGTAGACGACCGACGCGCCGGTCGGCCCCTGGATCTGCTCGAGGCCGAGCGCGATGAAGAAGCCCTGGATGAACGCGAGGATCACCGTGCCGTAGCGCGTGTACTGCGTGATGCGGCGGCGGCCCTGCTCGCCTTCCTTCGAGAGGCGCTCGAGCGTCGGAACCACCATCGTCATGAGCTGCAGGATGATCGACGCCGAGATGTACGGCATGATGCCGAGCGCGCAGACGGAGAACCGCTCGAGCGCACCGCCCGAGAACAGGTTGACCATCTCGAAGACGCTGGCCGAGGCCGCGCGGAAGTACTCGCCGAGGGCTTCGCCGTCGATTCCGGGCGTCGGAACGGCGACCGCGAGCCGATACACCGCCAGGATCATCAGCGTGAAGCCGAGACGCCGCCGAAGCTCCGGGATGCGCGGAAGGTTCTGAAAGCCCGAGTACATTGCCGATCCTTATTCCTGTCCGGAGGCCGCCAGCTCGGCCACGGTCTGAGCCGTGCCGCCGGCTCCTTCGATCGCCGCCTTCGCAGCCGCCGAGTACGCGTCGACCTGCACGGTGAGCGCGCGGTCGAGCGAGCCGTTGCCGAGGATCTTGACGGGCAGCGGTCGCCGGCAAAGTCCGCGCTCGCGCAGCGACACGTGATCGACCACTTCGCCGGCCTCGAAACGCGCCGCGAGGTCCGAGAGATTCACGGCCTGGTACGGCACGCGGCTCGGGTTCTTGAACCCGCTCTTGGGAATACGGCGCGCGAGCGGCATCTGGCCACCCTCGAAACCGGGGTTGTTGGTGCCGCCCGAGCGGGCGAGCTTTCCCTTGTGACCCTTGCCGGAGGTCTTGCCGAGGCCGGAGCCGGGACCGCGGCCCAGGCGCTTGCGCGCGGTGCGGGACCCCGGGGCGGGCTTCATCGAATCGAGCTGCATCGCTTTACCCTTCCACCTTCACGAGGTGCTGGACCTTGTTGATCATGCCGGCGACCGGCGCCGTCTCGCGCAGGACGACCGTGCGTCCCATGCGCGTCAGGCCGAGGCCGCGCAGCGTCGCGCGCTGGCGCTCGGTGCAGCCGCGAAAGCTGCCCGTGAGCGTGAGCTTCACCATTTTGTCGGACATCGTCTTC
>CAYYVZ010000492.1:0-3051 GCA_964475235.1 uncultured Myxococcales bacterium
GCTACGCCGAGTTCGCCGCGATGATCCCGGTGGCGGGCAGCGCCTACACCTACGCCTACGCCACCCTCGGCGAGCTCTTCGCGTGGATCATCGGCTGGGACCTCATCCTCGAGTACGCGGTCGCTTCCTGCGCGGTGGCCCACGGCTGGTCGCATTACTTCCAGGCCCTGATCGGCCTCTACGGCTACACGCTGCCGGGGTGGCTCTCGACGGATCCGTTCAGCGCGAGTCCGGAGATCCTTGCGGCCGCGCCGCACCTGCTCGGTGTGCCGATCGTCTTCGACTGCGCCGCGCTCGGCATCTCGCTGCTGCTCACGGTCATCCTCGTCCTCGGGATCCGCGAGAGCGCCAGCCTGAACGGCCTCATCGTGCTCCTCAAGGTCGGCGTCGTCCTGTTCGTGATCCTCGCCGGCATCCCGCACGTCGAGCCCGCCAACTGGACGCCTTTCTTCCCGTTCGGCGTCGCCGGCACGCTCGCGGGCGCTTCCTACATCTTCTTCTCGTACATCGGCTTCGACTCGATCAGCACCCACGCGGAAGAGGCAAAGAACCCCGACCGCGACGTGCCGTTCGCCATCCTGACCTCCCTCGGCGTCTGCACGGTTCTCTACGTGGCGGTGGCCGGAGTTCTGACGGGCATGATCCCGTACTCCGATCTCGACATCCATGCGCCGGTCGTCGCGGCGTTCACCGCCAAGGGCCTCGACTTCGCGAGCCTCGTGATCGCCATCGGCGCCGTCGCCGGCATCACGAGCGTGCTGCTCGTCATGATGCTGAGCCAGGCCCGCGTGCTGCTCGCGATGGCGCGCGACGGGCTCATTCCTTTCTCGGTGTTCGGCGCCGTTCACCCGCGCTACCGCACGCCGCATCGCTCGACGATCCTGACCGGCCTGCTCGTGGGAACGGTCGCCGCGCTGGTTCCGCTTCAGGCACTGGCCGAGGTCGTGAACATCGGCACGCTGTTCGCGTTCGTGATCGTGTGCGCCGCCGTGCTCGTCATGCGGCGTACTCGGCCCGACGTGCGACGACCCTTCCGCACGCCCTTCGTTCCGTTCGTGCCGATCGCGGGCATCGTCGTGAACCTGCTGCTGATGTCGGCGCTAGGCTGGCACAACTGGGCGCGGCTGTTCATCTGGATGGCGATCGGGATGGTGATCTACGCGCTGTATGGGTACCGGCACAGCAAGCTGGCGCGGGAGTAGAGCCCCGAGCTCGATCCTCACGCGCGCGCCGCGACCTCGCATATCTCGTTCACGATCGTCGGCCACGTCCCGCGCGGCAGGTCGTGTCCCATCCCTTCGATCGCGACCAGCTTCGCGCCGGGAATCGCGTTCGCGGTATCCACTCCAGCCTCGAAGCGCACGAGCGGATCGGCCTTGCCGTGCAGCACTAGCGTCGGGCATTTGACCGACGCGAGCAGCGGCTTTCGATTGCCGGATGCGAGGATCGCGCAGATCTGGCGCGCGACGCCGTCGGGATGAAAGCCGCGGTCGAAAGACCTGCCGGCGAAATCGCGGATGCGCTCCTCGTCGAACGGGAAACCGGGGCTCCCGATCGCGCGGAACACCTTGAGGCCGCGCTCGATGTTGCCCTCGCGATCCGGCGACGGCGGCGTCATGAGAACCGCGATCACTTCGGGCGAAGCCTGCGGCAGCGTCGGATCGCCGGTCGTCGACATGATCGACGTGAGCGAGCGCACGCGCTCGGGATGCTCGATCGCGAGCGTCTGCGCGATCATGCCGCCCATCGAGGCGCCGACGATGTGCGCGCTCTGGATACCGAGGCCGTCCATGAGCGCGACGGTGTCGGCAGCCATGTCGCTCAGCGTGTAGGGAGCATCGACCTTGCCGCCCGACATCGCCGCCATGAGCACCATCGGCAGGTTCGGCATGCCGGCGTCGTGCATGCACGTGGACTTACCGCAGTCGCGGTTGTCGAAACGCACCACGTAGAAGCCGCGTGCGGCCAGCTCGCGGCAGAACGTGTCGTCCCACAGGATCATCTGCGCGCCGAGACCCATGATGAGGACGAGGGGCGGGTTGCCCTTGTCTCCGAACGTCTCGTACTCGATCTCGATTCCGTTGGCAGCGATCTTCGGCATGTCGTTCTCCTTCAGGAATCCCGCGGCCGATCGGCGAGCACCCGTCGTCAGAAGGTCATCGGCAGCTGGAGGTAGTTGCGGTAGATGCGGTCGCGATGCGCGAGCAGCTCGGGGTCGAGGGCGGCCGCGACGACGTCGCCGTAGTTGCCGTACCACCCGCGCAGGTAGTCGGGCAGCGGACAGAGGTCGGCCGGAAGCGGATCGAGCAGCACGGCGAACGCGGCCCAGTAGATGTCCGCAGCCGACAGCGCAGGACCGACGAGAAAGTCGTGGCCCTTCTTCTTCTGGCCTGCGAGCTGCGTCGAGAGAAGCTTGAGGATGGCGGCGACGCGCGCCGGCGCTGCGGCGGCCGCTTCCTTCGAATAGCCGTAGCGCGCGCCGAGCACTTCGCCCGCGCGGCGCCCGATCTCGCCGGCTTCGGGCGCGAGCAGGCCGTCGATCAGCATGAGCCGTCGCGACCAGCCAAAACCGTGCTCGCCGCAGATCTCGTGGGAGAGCCCGAACATGAGCGCGCGATCGCCGGCGTCGTCCGGAATGAGACGCGGCTCGGGAGCGAGCCTCTCGGCGAGAAACAGGATCTCGGCCCAACCGCTGCGCGGCGCTTCGCGATCGAACACTGCAATCGGAGCGTTGGCGTGGCCCGTCCACTCGACGAGCTCCTCGTTCGGCATGCCCGCCATCTGGCCGACGGGCGCATACGCGAGGCCCTTCACGTGGAAGATGCTCTTGGCGGCCTCGCCCCAGGGCCCCGGCACGCCCATGGAGAGCACGAGGCGCAGGCCGGAAAGATCGCGGGCTTCGGCAACGCTGCGGTAGTTCATCGGGATCCCCCGGACGGCGAAGTCCCGTCGCTCATGCCACGGACACAATCGACGCCCAAGCCGCTGCGGCGGACGAAATCGGGGACGGATCCCGATTGCGTTCCACGCAATCGGGATCCGTCCCCGATT
>CAYYVZ010000493.1:0-3042 GCA_964475235.1 uncultured Myxococcales bacterium
ATCGAGAAGCCGTTCACGATCGAGGGATTGCTGGAGGCCGTTTCGAGCGCGCTCGATCGCGCGCGGCCGAGCGAAGCCGCTGCGAAGTCCGCCAACGAGACGAGCACCCGGGTATCCGACTCGCCGCGCCGCACGTCGCTCAGTCGCGACAAGGCGGTGCGCCAGCGTACCGTCGCGCGTCCCGTCGTCGGCGCGGGCCTCGGGCTTCTCAGCGGCGCGCGCACGGGCATCATCCTTCAGCCGCTCCCTCCGGGAAGCGGCATACGATTCGCGAGCGTCTCCGGCGGCGGCGAAGTCGAAGCCGACGTCGACAACGTGGAGTCGACCGGCTACGCGACGACGCTCTTCCGCCGCGGCCTCGCCGTGCGCACCGTCGAGCACCTGATGGCGACGCTGCACGCCTACGGCATCACCAACCTGCTCGTGAAGATCGAAGGCGAGGTGCCCATCCTCGATGGCTCGGCGGTCGAGCTGTGCGACCTCGTCGAGCAGGCCGGCATCGACGAGCAGGACGCGACGCTCGACGCCATCGTGGTGCGCGAGGAGATCCGCCTCGATCCCGCGCCCGACCAGTTCCTCGTGCTGCGGCCCTACGACGGGCTGCGCGTGACGTACGAGCTTTCCTATCCCGCGCCGGTCGGCGACCAGACGTTCGTGTTCACGATGCGCGACGCGCTCGATTTCCGTCACGAGATCGCGCCCGCGCGCACGTTCGGTTTCGTCGAGGAGATCCGCCAGCTCGAGAGCGCGGGCCTCGGCCAGGGCGGCCAGCTCGGCAACTTCATCCTCATCGGCGAGCAGGGAATCGTGAATACGGAGCTGCGCTTTCCCGAGGAGCTCGCGCGCCACAAGATCCTCGACATCCTCGGCGACTTTTATCTACTCGGCGCGCCGATCCGCGGAGAGATCCACGCACGCAAGACCGGGCATTCGCACAACGTGGCGATGGTCCGGCGGCTGCGCGAGATGCTTCGCAGCCCCGCCTGATTTTCTGAAACGCCGCGACCGCGGCGGATCCGCGGCACCGCAACCGCGGCGGATTGGCGCTCCGATTCAGGAGGACGACGCGGCGAAACCCGCGCCGTTTCCAGATTTCGCCCGAGGACTTCTCAATCCACCGCAACGACCCGCGGCGAGCCGAGCGACCCCGTCACGCGAAAGTTCCGCCATCCCCCGGAATCGGCCGTGCCCTTCGGAAGCAGTCCGAGCAGAGCGCGCGAACGCGGCGTGTCCTCGACCTGCCGTGCCCGGAAGTCCACGCGCAGCCCGCCGCGATCGGCCCCGGAGGGCAGGGACGCGTCGAGCAACTCCCAGAGCACTCCGCTCGTCATCGCGTGGCCTTCCTCGACGTCGACGTTGCCGCGCTCGAGGGTCGCGTGCAGCACGAGATCGGTGAACTCCCACTCGCCGAGCGGCAGATCGGAGCCGTCGCGCTGGGCGTGCTCGAGGATGCCGCCGAAGATGCCCTCGCTGGAAGTCACGTCCACGCGAGCCTTGACGTCGGCGTCCGCGCTCGGCGCGAGCAGGTCGAGGCCGTCCACCGAGACCCGGCCGGAAAGGCTGCTCTCGAGCGAGAGCTTGCCGATGCGCAGGCAGCGGGAAGGATCGATGCCGTCGAGGTCGAACGCGAGCGACTCGCGGCCGACGCGGCCCTGGATGTGCCCGCCGCAGGCGTCGGCGTCGATCGAGCGCGTGATGCCCACGTAGAGCGAATCGATGTCGAGGCCGCCGCCTTTCGCCTCGATGCCGACTTCATTGGCGCGCACCCCGGCCGGAAAGGCGAGGCGAAGGCTGCCGATGCGAAGCTCGGCACCGACCGCGTCGAGGGGAGGGCGCACCGCTTCGAGCACCCACCGCTCGAGCGGTGCCATGAGCAGCACCGCCAGCACGAAGACGGCGAGAAAGAGGAGAGCGCGCACGCTCAGGCAGGCAGCGCGGCTGCCGCGATGAGCGTGACGTCGAAGCGCGAGGCGTCGTCGTAGCGCTTCTTGACGGAAAACTGCTTGATGTAGACGGGGCTCGCTTCCCCCTCGATCGCACGAAGCAACGCCACGACCTCGCCCAGCGTCGCGCCCGAGAGCTTGAGCTCGACGGTGCTTTCCTGGCGGCCACCGTCGAGGGGGCGCCGCGACGGGGTCATGGACCCGATCGATTCCGGGCGAAGGCTCGCCCCGGCGGCCTTCTCGACGAAACCGAGCAGCGAGAAGTCGGCCGTGGCCTCGACGGCCTCGCGCTTCTTCGGCGCGCTGACTTCGGTCGTGCGAATCTGGCGCGCGAGAAGCTCGAGCTGCGAGAGCTCGCCGCGAAGCCCGTCGATCTCCTTGCGGATGCTTTCCCGTCCGCCGAGGAACGGCGCGACGACCAGAGACCACGCGAGCGTGACGACGAGAAGGCCGCCGAAGATCGTCACGAGGCGCTGTTCGCGCGGGCTGAGACGCGCGATCATCACCTGGACCTGGTGAAACGCGACGTTCATGCGCCGTTCCCCGCGTCGGCCGTCTTCAGCTCGAGCAGGAACTCGACGCCGCCCCCGCTCACCGACGCGTGCACGTCCTTGACCTCGACGCTCGAGAACGAGCCGCCTTTCTGCAGCGCCTCCTGCATCTTCGTGACGATCTCGAACGAGCCGGCGTGGCCGGCGACCTTGGCCGACGGAGGCGAGTGCTCGACCTGGTCCACGACGACCTCGAGTTGCTTCGGCACGTCGCGCGAGAGCGCCGCCAGAAGTGCGAGCGGCGATCCGGAACTGCCGGCCGGATTCTCCGCCTTGCCGCTGAGCTCGCGCAGCTTCATTTCCAGTTTCAGCTTGCGGCCGGCGCCGCCGCTGCCCGACGGAATCGCCGACGTGTAGATCTGCTCGGCGCGGTCCGACAACGAGCTGCGTTCGGCGAAGAGTTGCGCGTAGTCGATGCCGACCGCGAGGACGGCGAGGGCAGCGGCCGCCGCGGCCCACCGCACGAGGGGGGCGGCCTCGCTTCGAACCTCGCGCAGTGCGGCGAGACCGAGAATCGAACCGGCTCCGTCCTCGAAGTCGAGAAGGGG
>CAYYVZ010000494.1:0-3038 GCA_964475235.1 uncultured Myxococcales bacterium
CGCCTCACGGCCACGCGGCTTCCAGCATTGCTCGGCCCTTCCGGACCGCGATTTTTGCCCAACGTCGCAATCGGGATCCGTCCCCGATTTAGCCCGGCACCGACCCGGCCTTGCACCGAAGCTGTAACACGTTCTATATGGGAGCGCTTTCGATTCCAGCGGCCAGCAGGAGGCCATCATGTCGCGATTCCCCTTTGGATACCCCAACAGCTGGTTCCAGGTCCTCTACTCCGACGAGCTCGCCAAGGGCGAGGTGAAGACGGTCCACTACCTCGGCCGCGACATCGTCCTGTTCCGCGGCGAAGACGGGAAGGCCGGGGCGCTCGAGCCGTTCTGCCCGCACATCGGCGCGCACTTCGGGCACGGCGGCAAGGTCGAGGGCAACAACCTCGCGTGCCCCTTCCACAGCTGGCAGTTCGACACGACGGGCACCTGCAAGCACATCCCCTACACCGACAAGATCCCGGCCAAGGCCAAGGCCGGCGCTTATCCGGTGCTCGAGCGCAACGGCCTCATCTTCGTGTGGTACCACGCCGAGGGGAAGGAGCCGGACTTCGAGATTCCGACCATTCCGTACTTCGGCGCCGACGACTGGACGTCGAGCTACGACAAGTACTCGTGGGACGTGCGCACGCACCCCCAGGACATCATGGAGAACGCGATCGACTGGCCGCACTTCAACTTCGTGCATCTGATGGATGCGCCGAAGAACCGCAGCCACGAGTTCAAGGGCCGCATGTTCACGTGGAAGATCTGGACGCGAAAAGACGTGCAGACAATGGGCGGCGTCAGCGACGACTTCAACATCCAGGCGGAGAACTGGGGCCTCGGCTTCGACTGGCTGATCTACTCCGGGATGTTCACGACGGTGATCGTCGCGGGCCTTTCGCCGGTGGACGAGAACATCACGCGCATCCACTTCGGAGTGATCGGCAAGAAGGACGGCCGCAGCGAGGACGAGACGCGCGCGCTGCTCAAGGCGTACATGGACGACCAGTCGCTCGCGATCCAGCAGGATTTCCAGATCTGGGAGCACAAGAGCTTCCAGCCGCGGCCCGCGCTGTGCGAATCGGACGGTCCGATCGGCGAGTACCGCAACTGGACGAAGCAGTTCTACTCGACCCCCGGCGACGCAGCCGCGGCAGCCTGAAGCAGCAAGCGTGAGCGACAACACGGACGACAAGCCTTCCGGGCGCCGCGCGCGGCCGGCCATTTCCCGTCGCGATTTCCTGCGCCTCGCCGGCGTGGCAGCCGCCGGCGCCGCCGGGGCCACGGTTCCCGGCGTTCGCGAAGCGAGCGCCGCTCCGCCGAAGTTCGACATCGAAGTCGATGTCGTCGTCGTGGGAACCGGTGCAGCGGGTGCGGTCGCCGCGATCGTCGCACACGAAGCCGGCGCGAAGGTCGCCATCGTCGAGAAGGCGATGCTGTTCGGCGGCACTACCGCGAAATCCGGCGGCGTCTACTGGGTGCCAAACAACCGCTTCCTGAAAGAGCGCGGCGTCGAAGAGCCGCGCGACACGACGCTCGCCAAGATGGCGCGTTACTCCTACCCGCAAAGCTTCCAGGCCGGCCACCCGACGCTCGGCCTCACGCAGAACGAGCACGAGCTTCTCGTCGCGCTCTACGACAACGGCCCCGCCGTGGTGGACGAGCTCGAAAACCTCGGCGCACTGATCTCGCAGCCCGCCGACAAGCCCTTCGGCGCGATGCCCGACTACTTCGAGGAAGCCACGGCCGACAAGGACCCGGTCGATCGGCGCATGTGGCCGAAGAAGCCGGACGGCTCGTTCGGTCTCGGCGACGAGATGATCCGCCAGCTCAAGGTCGCCACCGAAACGCGCAGGATCCAGACCCTGATGGGCCACCGCGTCACCGCCATCGTGCGAAACTCCAAGGGCGAGATCGTCGGCGTCGAAGCACAGAAGCTGGACAAGTCGGTGGTGAAGATCCGCGCGAACAAGGGCGTGATCTTCGGCAGCGGCGGCTACACGCAGAGCAAGGACCTCATGCAGCAGTTCCAGCCGGGGCCGAACTTCGGCGGCTGCGCGGTGCCGACCAACGAGGGCGACTTCCTCTACATGGCGACCAAGGCCGGTGCGCGGCTCGGCAACATGAGCTCGGCGTGGCGCGCGCAGATCGTGCTCGAGCAGGCCCTCCAGTACTCGAGCACGCCCGACGACGTGTTCATGCCGCCAGGCGACTCGACCATCCTGGTCAACAAGTACGGCCATCGCGTCGTCAACGAGACCGCCAACTACAACGAGCGCACGCGCGTCCATTTCGTGTGGGATCCGTCCCGGCACGAATGGTCGAACATGCTGCTCTTCATGGTGTACGACCAGCGCGCCGCCGAGCTCTACGGCGGACGCTTTCCGATTCCGACGGCCGGCACGCAGGCGCCCTACGTGCTTTCCGGTGCGAACGCCGGCGAGCTCGCGGCCGCGATCTCGCAGCGCCTCGCACGCATCGCCGCGCGCACGGGCGGCGTCAGTCTCGACCAGGGGTTCTCGAAAACGATCACGGAGACGATCGCGCGCTACAACGGCTTCGCGAAGCAGGGCGTGGACGGCGACTTCCACCGCGGTGAGAAGCTCTACGACCGCATGTGGCACTCGCGCATCTGGTCCTACCCGAACCAGGGCACGCCCCACCAGCTCGGCAAGACGCCGAATCCGACGATGCATCCGATCGACACGTCGAGCCGCCTCTATGCGATCATCCTCGCGGCGGGAACGCTCGATACGAACGGCGGGCCGGTCATCAACAAGTCCGGACAAGTGCTCTCGGCCGACGGCAAGCCGATCCCGGGGCTTTACGGCGCGGGCAACTGCATCGCCTCGCCGACCGGCGCCTACTACTACGGCGGCGGAGGCACGCTCGGCCCCGCGATCACGTTCGCGTCGCTGGCGGCCAAACACGCCGCGGCCGCACCCGTCAAGGATCCCGCCTGAACTCCGCGTCCTCGCGCAACCTGGCGGAGGCCGACGGCGCGGCTTCGCGCAGTCTTGCCGAGGACGGCGCGGTGCGCGGTCTGGCGG
>CAYYVZ010000495.1:0-3036 GCA_964475235.1 uncultured Myxococcales bacterium
CGCACCCGCACGCGACGCGGCAGCCGAAGCCGCGCAGATAGAGCAGCCCGGCGATCCACGCGGGCGCCGCAACGAGGATCGTATTCTTCGTGCAGCCGGCGCCAGCGAGGAACACCGACGCGAAACCGGAGAACGTACCGCCCCACGGAGAGACGGCGACGACACCGAGCGCGAGTACGAGCGGCAGAACCACGACGGCAAGTCGCACCCCGCCGGCGACCACACGTCCGGGTACCGACAGCTTCGCCATCGTCACCATGCTCGCAAGCGCACCCGAGCCGAGCAGGGAAAGCAGAGCGAGGAACATGGGATCGGAGAGCCGTTCCAGGCTCGTCGGTCGCGCCCCCAGGAACCAGGCCGTGAGCAGCACGGTGACGACTTCGATCGCGACGGCCGTCGCTGCCATGCGCGCGAGCCTCACCGGCCGCACGGCCTCGAGGTCGCGCACGAGGCCGGAAATCAGATCGGCGCCCGGGTTGTGTGCTTCGTTCGTCATGGTTCGCTCCCGAGCAGAGCGCTGCGCAGCGCTCCGTAGGCCCTGTGCGCCCTCACCTTGAGCGCGGCCGTCGAAACTCCGGCGCGCTCGGCCGCCTCTTCCACCGACAGCCCGTCGATCTTCAGCATCGAGAACGCTTCGCGCTGCGACGCGGGCAGGCTCTCGAGCAACTCGAGGAAACGTTGCCAGCCGACGGGCTCTTCTTCGGCGAGCGCGTCGGGACCGTCGTCGTAGGCAACCTCGAGGTCGCCGCGGCGTCTGCGGTGCCGCAGGTGGTCGATGAAGCGGCTGCGCGCGATGGCGTAGAACCACGGCTCGAAGGCGCGGCCGGGCTCGAAGGTGTGGCGCACGCGGTGCATCGTCAGCAGCACGTCCTGGCAGACGTCGGCGATCGCTTCCTCGTCGCGAAGCCGTCGCTTCACGTACGCGCGCACGAGGGGCTGCAGCGCCTCGAGCAGCTCGCGATAGGCCTCCTGGTCGCCGGCCTGGGCCGCGATCATCATGGCCGCGAAGTCGTCGCCGCGTTTCAAGACCTCGGGTTCTCCGTCGCTGCGAAATCCGCCGGCCGACGCCGTGCCGCCCGCCGACGGTGTAGACGCCGGCCCCCGTCCAAAGTTACACGGACGACGAAATTGCGGCGGCAGCTTCCAGCCGCACCACGAGATCGGTCACATCCTGCCAGCGGCGCCCCTCGGGCCATTCCGGGAAGTAGAGTGCCAGCCGGATGCTTCCGCCTGCCGGCGCGTCGAGCAGCAGGTCGCGGTAGCCGGCAAGCTGGCGCCAGTACTGTTCGCACTTCCCGGTGACCCAGACATCCGCTTCCTGCCCTTCCCCTCCGTTCCAGCGCCCGGTCTTGAAATCGACGATCCAGCGGGATCCATCGGCGAGGAAGGTTCGGTCGAGCTTGGCCGAGACGAGGCGGCGATCGCGAAGCGAAGTGAGCCCCCATTCCGAGCGTGCGTCTTCGTGCGCAGCCAGGATCCAGCGCCCCTTTTCGTCCGCCAGCATCGAAGTCACCGCGCCGACGACGCGATCCACGGCCTCGCCCGCGGCGTCGGAGGCCACCCCTGCGCTGCGCAGGGCATGAGCGATCCGCGGCCGCTCCGCTTCCACGCGCGAGGGGGGCCACGCATCGAGGCCGTCGGCGGCGATGCTTTCCGCGAGTTCGTGGAACACGGTGCCGACGTGCGCGGCCGTGCTGTCGTCGCTGAAGTACTCGGGAGCCGTTTCGAGATCCGACGGCCGTTCGTCGGCGACGGATCGGTCGGCCACGCTCGCAGGCACTCCGGCGTGCTCGAAAGCGGCAGGGAAGCGCAGGAACGTCCGCGCCGCCGCTCCAGCCGCGTCTCCCACGATCCGCCGGTCGGCGGAGCCGAGGTCGAGCGCTTCGGCAAGCGACGCCAGCAGCGAACCGGAAGCTGCGCCGCCGTCGCGCTTCAGACGGCCGCTCGACGACGAAATCAGCAGCCGCGAGCGTGCACGAGTCGCTGCCACGTAGAGCAGCCGCAAAGTCTCGGCCTCTCCGCGGCGCTTCTCGCGGTACTGCAGGAAATGGAACTTGTCGAGATCGGCATCCTCGCGTCCTCGTGCGCCGCGGGGTGCGACGAGCGTCAGGACACCGCTGTCGGGCTCGGTTTCCATTGCCAGCGGCAGCAGCGACGAACCGCCCGTGCCGCGTCCGAGCGCCGGCAGCACGACCGTCTCGAACTCCAGGCCCTTCGCCTTGTGCATCGTCATGATCTCGACGTCGGCGTCGCTGTCGGTGTCCACCGCGGCATCCGTGGCAGCGAGCGCGCGGGCGAGGTCGTCGAGGTTGACGCTGCCGCCGTCGATGCGGCTCGCGAGCGTGTCGAAGAACGCATCCGCGTCGAGCGCTTCGAGGCGCCCGGCGGCACCCGTCTGCACGAGGCCGCCGAGCCGCAGCCACGCCGCGCGTACGACGACGTCGAGCGGCCGCGCGGCCAGCTCGACGCGCGCGGCGTCCGCGACGGCGATCCAGCGGCCTGCGCGCCGCCGGCCGTCCTCGCTCATGCGCCCGATCGCTTCCGCATCGCGAAGCAGCAGCGGCAACGCGGTCGGGCGCTTTTTCGCGGCGATGGCCGCCGCTACGTCGGTCTCCACCAGCCGCGCCAGGTCGCCGAGCGTGAGCCCGATCCACGGCGAGCGCAGCACGGCCAGCCAGCTCAGGCGATCGCCGGGATGAACGAGCGCACGCGCGAGCGCCTGAAGGTCGATGACGACGGTACGGTCGGCGAGCCTGTCCAGCCCCGGTGCGCGAATGCGCACGTCGGGAGCGACACGTTCGAGCGCGCGCAGCAACGGAATCGCGTGGGTGCGCGCGCGAACGAGAACGGCGAGAGGCGTCGCGCTGCCGGGCTTGCGCGTCTCGCGATGCGCACGGCTCTCGGCAGCGATCCAGTCGGCGAGACCGGCCGCCTCCACCTCGTCGGCCTCGACGCCGCCCGCCGCCCCTCCCGCGCTCTCCCACAGGACCAGCTCGACCGGGTCGCCGCCCTTCGCATCCGGTGTCGGATGGGCAG
>CAYYVZ010000496.1:0-2986 GCA_964475235.1 uncultured Myxococcales bacterium
CCCGTTTTCACACAGAGTCGCCGCTTGCTCGCCCCCCTGTCCGGATCGCGGCGTTGCCGTTGTCCCCTTTCCCCGCTGCGGCTAGGTTCGGCCCTTCGCACGCAAGGAGAAGCAGCCATGTTCGTAGTCACCAATCGAATTCCCGTCGCCGAGGCTTTCGAGGCCGAGTTCGAAGACCGCTTCCGCAAGCGGGCCCACCTGATCGACCGCTCGCCGGGTTTCGTGAAGAACGAGATCCTGAAACCGGTTCGCCGCCGATTCGACCATGCGACGGGCGGCTGGAAGGAAACGTCCGAGCAGGGCTACTACCTCGTTCAGACGACGTGGGAGTCCGAGCAGGCCTTCTGGGACTGGACGCGGAGCGAGAGCTTCCGCATCGCGCACTCGAACCGTCCTCCCGCCGAAATGTTCGCCGGCGCCAACGTGCTCGAGATCCACGAGATCATCCAGACGACTGCCCCGGCCCATCCCGCGGCCGACGAAGCGGCCGGCGCCTGAGCACATCTGGCCGCCGGCCGAGGAGCCGGCGCCTGACCATAGGAGAACCGCCATGAAGCTCTTCCCCGCATGTTTCGCCGTCGTGCTCGCGTCGTCGCTGGCCGCGCCGGCCTTCGCCGATCCGCTCACCGTGGGTGCGGACGCCACCATCGAGAAAGTGCTGGCCGGTCAGATCGGCAAGTCCGTCACCGTGCGCACGGGATGCGACCCGGAGATCACGGGAAAGCTGAAGTCGGTGTCTTCGTCGGTGGTCCACCTCACCGAGCTCAGCGGCAAGGAGTTCTTCGACGCCGTGGTCGAGACCGACAGCATCACGTCGGTGGTCGTCCGCACACGCTGAGCATCCTGCGTTTCAGCAAGGGCACTGGAGACTGGCCGGTGCTCCGACGGCGGCTTTCAGCACGAGCAGCGCATCCGAGGCCGCCAGTGAGCCGTTGCCGTTGGCGTCGCACACGCACGGGTTACTCACACACTGGAGGCCGCCGACGGCAGCCTTGAGCACTGCGAGCGCATCGGCCGCCGTGAGCGATCCGTTTTCGTTCACGTCACCGCAGAGCTCGTCGGGCAGCGTCGTCGTCGTGGTCGCGCACGGATCGAGCGGCGAGTGGAAGCACTCGTCGTCCGTCTCGCTGCAGGAGTCGGACGTGCACAGGTCGTTGTCGAAGCACGGGCTTGGACCATGGGCGGTGCACGATCCTGCTGCGCACTTGTCCGTTCCGTTGCAGTAGAGCCCATCGTCGCACGGAGACGCGTTCGGATCCGACCCCGTGCAGGCGTCACCCGACTCGTTGCAGCTCTCCGAACAGTCGGCGTCTCCGTCCGCGCCCGCGCAGGGGCTGCCGGTGTGCTGGCTGCAGGCGCCCGCGGCACACGAGTCGGAGCCGTTGCAGAACAGGCCGTCGTTGCACGGCGCCGCGGCGGGATCGGCCGCGGTGCACGCATCCGACGCCTCGTTGCAGGACTCGGCGCAACTCGCGTCGCCGTCGGGGCCGGGACACGGGTCGCCCGCGTGCGCGATGCACGCACCGGACTCGCAGGTGTCGGCGCCGGTGCAGAACAGCCCGTCCGAGCACGCCGTGCCGTCGGCGTCCGCCGCGGAACAGTCGCCGGACGCTTCGCTGCACGACTCGGTGCAATCCACGTCGCCGTCGGGGCCGCTGCACGGATCGCCGCCGTGCACGCTGCACGCGCCCGCGGCGCACGTGTCGGCGCCGTTGCAGAACACGCCGTCGTTGCACGGGCTCGACGCGGGATCGGGCGAGTCGCAGGTGTCCGTCTGCTCGTTGCAGCTCTCGGTGCAGTTCGCGTCGCCGTCCGGGCCCGCGCAGGGGCTGCCCGAATGGACGCTGCAGCTTCCGTTCGCGCACGAGTCGCTGCCGTTGCAGAAGACTCCGTCGTCGCACGGCGAGCCGGTCGGATCGGCCGAAGCGCATCCGCCGGCCGAGTCGCTGCACGACTCGGAACAGTTCCCGTCTCCGTCCGCTCCTGGACAGACCGACCCCGAATGCTGGTTGCAGAGGCCGGCGATGCACGAGTCGGTGCCGTTGCAGGCGAGGCCGTCCTGGCACGGGGTCGCATCCGGATCGTTGCCCGTGCACGCGGCGGCCGCTTCGTTGCACGCCTCCGAGCAGTCGAGGTCGCCGTCGGCTCCGGGGCAGGGATCGCCGGCGTGGCCGCTGCAGGCGCCGCCGCTGCAGGTGTCGTTCCCGTTGCAGAACACTCCGTCGGCGCAGGCCGAGCCGTCGGGATCGGCGGCCGTACACGAGTCGAGCATCTCGGAGCAGGACTCCGTGCAGTTCGCGTCGCCGTCGGGGCCGCCACACGGACTGCCCGTGTGAAGAGAGCATGTGCCGCCGGAGCAGCGGTCGGCACCCGTGCAGAAGAGGTTGTCGCTGCAAGGGCTCATCTCGGGATCGGGAGCGTTGCAGGTGTCGGCGGCTTCGTTGCACGACTCCGTGCAGTTGCTGTCCCCGTCCGGTCCCCGGCACGGATCGCCGGCGTGCTCGCTGCAGAGGCCGTTCTTGCAGGTATCGGCGCCGTTGCAGAAGACCCCGTCGGCGCATGGGGCGCCGTCGGAGTCCGAAGCCGCGCACGCATCGGCCGCCTCGCTGCACGACTCCGCGCAGTTGGCGTCTCCGTCCGGACCCGCGCACGGGCTGCCGGCATGGCCGCTGCACGCGCCGCCGGCGCAGGTGTCGGCGCCGTTGCAGAACAGGCCGTCGTCGCACGCGCTCCCTGCCGGATCGTTGGCGGTGCAGGTGTCGGGGACTTCGCTGCAGGCCTCGCTGCAGTCCGAGTCGCCGTCCGCACCCGGGCACGGGTTCCCCTCGTGGAACGTGCAGCTTCCCGACGCGCAGCGATCCGCGCCGTTGCAGAACACGCCGTCGGTGCACGGGCTTCCCTCGGGATCGCTCGCGGTGCAGGCGTCGGTCGCTTCGTTGCACGATTCGCTGCAGTTGCCGTCGCCATCGGCGCCCGGGCACACCCC
>CAYYVZ010000497.1:0-801 GCA_964475235.1 uncultured Myxococcales bacterium
TCTTCCCGAAGGTGATGATCGACAACGACCCTCTCTTTGCGAGCGCCTTCGTCGCCAATCTCGGCTCGGTCGGCATCGAAGCCTGCTACCACCACAACTACGACTACGGGACCATTCCGGTCTTCCTCACGATGGGCAAGGTCAAGAAGGTTCCCATCGTGAACGAAGCGGGCGAGGTGGTTGCCGCCGAAGTCTTCGACCTCAAGTGGACGTACGACGAGCGCACCGAAGACGGTTTCTACGTCTCGCGCGGACTCGCCGCGACCAAGCGCCGCCTCGAGAATCCCGAAGAGCTGTGACGTCCGGCCGTCCATCGCGGAGAACACCATGACCGGCATCGTTTCGTTCGGAACCTACGTTCCCTTCCATCGCATCGCCCGCAAGACCATCGGCGCCACGCTCGGCACCGCGGGAGGAAAAGGCGAACGCTCGGTCGCCTCCTACGACGAGGACTCGGTGACGATGGCCGTCGAGGCTGCGCGCGACTGCCTGCGCGGCCACGACGCTTCGACGATTCGCTCGCTCACGTTCGCGACCACCGACCCGCCCTACATCGAGAAGCTCAACGCGGCGACGGTGCATGCGGCGCTCGACCTTCCGGCGGCGGTACACGCGCTCGACGTCGCGTGCTCGCTTCGCGCCGGGCTCGGCTCGATGATTCTGGCGTACGAGTCCGCCTGCGCGGGCGGCGCCGCGCTCGCGACGATGGGCGACATCCGCATCGGCGCGCCCGAGGGAGCCGCCGAGCTCGCCGGCGGCGATGCGGCGGCTGCGTTCCTGTTCGGCACCGACGGCGTGATC
>CAYYVZ010000497.1:811-2972 GCA_964475235.1 uncultured Myxococcales bacterium
GTCGTGGGCGGCCCCGAGTTCACCTCGCACCACGAGACGCTCGAGTTCCTCAGCAGCTGGCGCCTTCCCGGCGAACGCTTCTCCAAAGGATGGGAAGAGCGATTCTCGCTCACGCAGGGCTGGGGGCCGCTGCTCGCGAGCGCCGCGAAAAACCTGCTGACGGCGGCGAAGGTTGCTCCTGCCGACCTCGCGTACGTGGTCGTCGATGCTCCCAACGCACGTGCGTCGGCGGGCCTGCTCGCGCAGGCGGGATTCAAGCCGGAGCAGATCGTCGATGCGCGTCTCGATTCCATCGGGCATGCGGGCGCCGCACAAGCCGGCCTCATGCTCGCGACGGCGCTCGAGAAGGCAAAGCCGGGCGACCGCATCGCGGTGATCTCTGCTTCCGACGGCGTCGATGCGATGCTGCTGCGCGCCACCGATGCGATCGCATCGAGTGCGCCGGCCCGCACGGTCGACCAGTGGGTGGCGTCGAAGCGCGCCGACCTCGCGTACACGCGTTACCTCAAGTGGCGCGGGATTCTCGCGACCGAGCCGCCGCGACGGCCCGACCCGCAGCGCCCCGCCGGTCCTCCGTCGCTGCGCACGCACCGCTGGAAGTTCGCGCTGGTCGGCTCCGAATGTACCCAATGCGGTACGCGGCATCTTCCGCCCCAGGACGTCTGCGTCGAGTGCCGCGCGTCGCGCCAGATGAAGGAAGTCCCTTTCTCGGACGGCAAGGCCGTCGTGAAGACGTTCGCGGTCGACCGTCTCGCCTTCACGCCGCAGCCGCCGATGGTGGCGGCCGTGATCGATTTCGAGGGCGGCGGCCGTGTGCAGAGCGAGCTCACCGACGTGGAGCCCGAGAAGGTCGCCATCGGCGACCCGGTCGAAATGACGTTCCGCCGGCTTTTCACCGCCGACGGAATCCACAACTATTTCTGGAAAGCGCGCCCCGCGCGGTAACGACAAAACCCGGGACGGGTACAGGTTTTCGAGCGGCGACCGCACGACGACAGACGCATCCAAAAACCTGTACCCGTCCCGGATTTCGGAGGAAGAGAGATGGCGAGCAACGGAATCCGCGACCGCGTCGCAATCGTCGGCATGGGCTGCACGTCGTTCGGCGAGCACTGGAACCGCAGCCTCGACGACCTGCTGATCGAAGCGGCCGAATCCGCGCAGGCCTCGGCCGGCATCGACGCCGACCGTGTGGACGCCTACTGGCTCGGCACGATGGGCAACCTCTCGGGGCTCACCCTGTCCGAGCCACTCAAGATCAACTACAAACCGGTCTCCCACGTCGAGAACTACTGCGCGACCGGCAGCGAGGCGCTGCGCAACGCCGCCTACGCCGTCGCATCCGGCGCCTACGACTGTGTGATGGCGATCGGCGTCGAGAAGCTGAAGGACTCGGGCTTCTCCGGCCTCGTCGTCACGCCCCCGCCTTCGGACGGCACCGCGCCCGCGATGACGGCGCCCGCGCAGTTCTCCCTGCTCGCGCCGGCCTACTTCAAGAAGTACGGCCTGGACGACGAAACCGGCAAGGAAGTGCTCTCGCGCATTGCGTTCAAGAACCATGCGAACGGCGCGAAGAACCCGAAGGCGCAGTTCCGGAAGGAAGTCCCGCTGGAGCAGATCCGCTGCTCGCCGCGCGTCGCCGATCCGCTCGGCATCATGGACTGCTCGGGTGTGAGCGACGGCTCGGCTGCGGCAATCGTCGTGCGCGCCGAGGACGCGCACAAGTACACGGACAAGCCGATCTTCATAAAGGCTCTGTACGTCATCGCGGGGCCCGCCCCAGGGCCACTTTCGCAGGACTACGACTTCACGACTTTCCCGGAGGTCGTCGCCTCCGCGAAGGACGCCTACGCGCAAGCCGGTGTCACCAACCCCGCGGAACAGATCTCGATGGCCGAAGTGCACGACTGCTTCACTCCGACCGAGCTCGTGCTCTACGAGGACCTCGGTTTCGCGGAGCGCGGCGGCGCATGGCGCGACGTTCTCGCCGGAGCCTTCGACCTCGGCGGCCGCCTGCCGGTGAACCCGGACGGAGGGCTCAAGTCCTTCGGCCACCCGATCGGCGCCTCGGGGCTGCGCATGATGTACGAGATGTGGCTGCAGCTCCGCGGCGAGGCGGGGCCCCGCCAGATCAAGGACCCCAGGCTCGGGCTGACCCACA
>CAYYVZ010000498.1:0-2971 GCA_964475235.1 uncultured Myxococcales bacterium
GTGACGCCGAGGAGGAACGCTCCGCTCACGACGAGAAGCGCTCCCATGATCGTGCCGGCGTCCGGCGTCTCTGCGAAGAACAGCGCGCCCCAGGCCGTCGAGAACACGACCTGCATATACGTGAGCGCCGTCGCCTTCGTGGCCGACAGGTACTGCATGCCGCGCGTCAGCCACACCTGCCCTCCCTGCGTCGCGATTCCCACGCCCAGCAGCACGAGCCACTCGTGCCCCTGAGGCATCACTCCCGACCACGCGACGGCCGGAATCGTCGCGGGCAAGGTGACGAGCGGGAAGTAGAAGACGATGACCAGCGGGTGCTCGAGCGCGGTCAGGCGCTTGACGCCGACGTAAGCGACCGCGGTGAAGAACGCGCCGCCCATCGCGATGAGCACGTCCAGCGGCGCGGGCGCATGCGCCAGATCGCCGAACAGGAAGGCCGGCTTGGCCACCAGCGCCACGCCGGCGAGGCTCGCGATGCCCGCAGCCGCAATGCGCAGCGTCGGCTGCTCGCCGAGCAGCACGGTCGCGAGCACGGCGGTGAAGAGGGGGTAGAGGTACTGGATGACCGTCGCGTCGGCGAGCGGCATCACCGATACCGAATGGAACACGCACGAGAGCGCGAGGTAGCCGAGGAGGCCGCGGAAGAAGAGCATGCGCCGGTGCGTGCCCCACGGCGAGATGCCGGCGCGGCGCACCAGCCACCAGGACAGGAGCAGGCTCACCGCAGCGCGCGCTGCCACGACTTCCTGGCTCGGCAGGCGCTGACCGGCTTCCTTGACGAGCGCGCTCATGATGCTGAACGAAAACGCGCTCGCGACCACGAACCCGACGCCGCGGCCGATCTTCCAGCTCGAGCCTCCCAAGCGCTCAGCGTCCCGGAGGAGGCTCGGGGCCGCCGCCGAACAACCGCATCAGCAACCAGATCGCGAGATTCACGATCACGATGGTCGTGAGCGGGAGATAGAAGCGGAACCCCTCTCGCTCGATCGCGACGTCGCCGGGAAGGCGACCGAGCCCGAGCTTCATGACAACGGGCCACGCGAGGCCGATCGCGATGAGAACGAGGCCCGCCACGATGAGAAATCGCGGAATGCCCGTCATCGCACGGGATCCGCCTCGCGCAGCACCCGAACGCCGCCCGTCATAGCACGACGCCGCGGGAGACCGCGGCGACTTTGCCCGCCACGCTCACCGAGATCGCCCCGTTCGACTCCCCAGCGCCGATGTAGAGAGAAGAGGGGCGGCCAATCTGGTAGCCCTGCTGCACACAGGCCCCGACACTCGCGCTCCCGAAATAGCGACGATCCGATAGATACGCGGCCAGACACGCCGCGGCCGACCCGGTGGCAGGGTCTTCGCGGATCACGTCGACCTCGAAAAACATCCGCATGGAGAGTTCGGCGCCCGGCTCGTAGGCGCCCGGAGAGAAGGCCATGATCTGCAGCGGCTTGCCGTCTTCGCCGATCGGCATCGAGAGTCCGCGCGCGGCACGCAGCGACGCGAGATCGCGCAGCGGAATCACGACGAACTGGATGCCGATGCCGACGTGGCGGCAGGGATGCCGTTCGTCGACTGCCGATACGTCAAGGCCGAGGTGCGCGGCCATGACGCCTGCGTCGTACGTCTGGCCGAGCTCGGGCGAGCGCGGTCGCATCTTCACGAGGTCGCCGTCGAACTCGACGGGCACGTTGCCGATTCCGAGCCGCAGCGTGAGCGCAGCCGGCCTGGCATCGCCCGCGAAATGCTCCCGCAGGACCCACGCCGTCCCGAGCGTCGGATGTCCGGCGAACGGAAGCTCGAAGGTCGGCGTGAAGATTCGGACATCCCATGCGCCGTCGCGCGGCGCTTCCGCGGCGAACGTCGTCTCCGAGAAGTTCATCTCGCGCGCGAAGGCCTGCATTCGCTCGGTGGGCCAGTCCTCGGCGCGGTAGCCCACGACGACCGCGAGCTGGTTGCCGGCGTACGGCTTCTCCGCGAACACATCGACGATGAAGAGATGAGGCTGGCTGGAGAAGGACATGCGCGCATAGTTGCCGACACGAGTTGCGCAGCCAATCACATCCGCGCCGTTTCGCACTTCGGAACATGCCAGGGGCTTGCCCGTTCCGAAACGAAGAAGGCCCCGGCCGCATCGCTGCAGCCGGGGCCTTTCTTCCTCGAGACCGGTCGAAGCGGATTACGGGCAGTCCGGATCCGCCAGGTCGATCGAGCCGTCGCAGTCGTTGTCGATGCCGTCGGCGCAGTTGCCGGCTTCCATTCCGGGCGTGCCGGGGATGCAGGTTGCCGGCTCGCCGCTCTGGCAGACAGGCGCGGTCTGCTCGCAGGCACCGATTCCGCAGGTCTGGTTGCCGAGGTTCTCAGCCGTGCAAGTCGCGCTGCAGCAGTCACCCGCCATCAGGTTGCCGTCATCGCAGCCTTCGCCCGCCTGCTCGACTCCATTGCCGCACAGCGGGACGTCGCCGATGAGGTTGTCGGACAACGATCCGAGCTCGAGCGCGAAGCAATCCTTCACGCATTTGCGATCGAGGACATTCGCCACGATGCACTGGGCACGGCAGGGCTCGCCGATGTCGGCGATGCTCAGCCCCGACATCACGTCGGTGCCCTGGTCGGTCACGCAATCGTCGATGCCATTCAGCTTGGTTTTGGATTCCTGGGTCCCCTGGTCGCGACAAGCCGTATCGTCTGCCAACGCAGCGACGCAGGTCTTCTGCACGTACTGGTTGCGGCGCGCGAAGAAATTGGCAGCCGACTTGCCGATCTTTCTCTGGCACTTCGACTGGTCGTTCAGCAGCTCGAGGTCGACGGCGTCTGCGCTGGGTGCGTCGGTCTGCTGGTCCATGTCTCCGAACGACAACGCGACGACCGCATCCACGTAGTCACCCGGATCGCAGCCGACGGGCTCCGGTCCGGCGTTCTTGCACTTGAGCGCGCCTTCGATGGCGCCGAGCTTCCAGAGCGAGTAGTTGCA
>CAYYVZ010000499.1:0-2952 GCA_964475235.1 uncultured Myxococcales bacterium
TCTGTCTCAACATCGCCGAATACGCTGCCGGCGAGTGCAATGTCGGCGTTGCCGTCTTCTCGATGGAAATGTCGTCCGACCAGCTCGTCATGCGCATGCTCTGCTCCCAGGCCGAGATCGACAACGCGCGCGTGCGAACCGGCAATCTTCACGACCGCGACATCAAGAACATCGCGCTCACAGCCGGCAAGCTTGGCGGCGCGCCGATCTATATCGACGACACGCCCGCGCAGACCGTGCTCGAGATCCGCGCGAAGGCGAGGCGGCTCAAGCACGACCACGCGGCCAACCTCGGGCTCATCATCATCGACTACCTGCAGCTCATGCGCGGTGCCGGCGAGGACAGCCGCGAGCAGGAGATCAGTGCGATCTCGCGATCGCTCAAGGCCCTGGCGAAAGAGCTCAACGTACCGATCGTCGCGCTCTCGCAGCTGAACCGTCAGGTCGAGCTGCGCGCGGACAAACGGCCCGGCATGGCGGACCTTCGCGAGTCCGGAGCGCTCGAGCAGGACGCCGACGTCATCGTCTTCCTGTACCGCGACGAGCAGTACAATCCCGACACCGCCGAGCCGGGCGTTGCCGAGATCATCATTGCCAAGCAGCGTAACGGTCCCACGGGAACCGTCCGCCTGATGTTCGACAAGGCCTTCGCGAGGTTCCGCAACTTCAGCTCGCGCGAGGATTCCGGCCCGTCCGGAGCGTTCGCGCAGTACGAGTAGGGTTCCCCGCGGCAAGGTCGGCCCCAGCGGAGCGAAAGGCGGGACCTCGGGTGCCCGCGTGTCTCGATCTACGTTCGAAGGAGTGGATTCCAATGCAGGACTGGCTGGTTCCGTATTCCCCCACGATCTGGGCTTTCTGGGCGACCGCAGCCCTTCTGTTCGTGCAGATCGTCGTCGCCGACGTCGCCGGAATCCGCGCGAGTCACAAACCCGGCACGCCGGTCGAGGCCGATCCGCGCTCGTTCCTGTTCCGCGCCGTGCGCGCGCACGCCAACACGAACGAAAGCGTCGCGATCTTCATCCTGCTCGCGGTCTTCGGCGTGCTGGCGATGGTGGCGCCTGGTCCGCTCAACATCCTGTCGTGGGTGTACGTGGCCGCGCGCCTCGGCCACATGGCGTTCTACTACGCCGGCATCGCTCTGCTGCGTTCGATAGCCTTCGGAATCAGCCTTCTCGCGTTGCTCGGCATGCTGGTGCTCGGGCTCTCGGGCTCCGCGGGGTTCGTGGGCTAGCGCCGGCTGGAGAACGCTCGGGGGTTGGCGATGCTTAGAGAAGGCGATGGCGGCGCAGGAAGTCCGTGATGCGCGGCCACGAGCGCGGACAATCCAGGTGTCCGCACGGCATGACCTGGAGCTCGGACCGAGGGGCAGCCGCCTGCAGACGCCGCGCGTGTCTCACGGGAATGAAGTTGTCGCGCTCGCCGTGCAGCAACAGGATCGGTCCCGGGAATGACCGGACGGTGGAAAGGCTGTCGAACCTGCTCCGAAACAGAAATCCTGGTACTCCGTAGCGATCGGACGTGTCGCGAACACTGGTGAACGTCGATTCGAGAATCATCGCGGCGAGCGAGCGTTCGCGGGCCAGTGCGCAGATCACCCCTCCTCCGAGCGACCGCCCGTAACCGACGATTCGTAGTGGATCGACCGTCGGCTGCGCGACCGCCCAATCGTAGGCCGCAACGAGGCTTCCGGTAATCGAGTTCTGAGATGGCGTACCTGAGGATCGACCGTAGCCCGGATACTCGACGAGCAGGACGGACACGCCCGACTCACGAAGGATCTCGAACTCGTCCGCCCAGTGATCGATCAGTTCCCCGTTGCTGTGCGTGTAGATCACGAGCGGGCCTTCCCCGGCCGCATTCGCCGGCAGAAAAAAGGCCTCCGTGCGGGCTCGGGGAGTGTCGAACCACAGGCGGCGCGAGCGCGAATCGAGGGTGACGTTGGTCCCGTCGGCGATCACCGGGGCGGGAAAGAGGGTGCGCCGTTCGAAGAGGCACCCGCTCTGGGTAGCGACGGTCGCGAGGACGAGGGCCGCGAACGCAGCTACGGGAGAGCGCATTACGCGATCGTACGCGGCGGGATTCTCGGAACCAAGAGGTGGGAATCGTAGCGCCCACCCATGTGCAGCACGTGCCTACCGCGATTCACCGACACGTCCTTGCGATACGGTGGTGACGGAACGATCTCGTCGGACGCGACGATGAGCTCGAGCGACTCGCCTGCGGCAAAGAACGTGCTGCTCGGATAGATCTCGATTTCGACGGGCACGATCTCGCCCGGGAGAAGCTTCTGCTCCGAAGTTCCGGTGAGCACCGGCTGCCAGTCGGTAGAGCGACGGTCGTCGAGCTCGCGGCGCGACACGCGACAGAACCCGCGGCTCACCAGGTCGAAATGGTTGCCGACCGAGCCCTCGAAGTGGACGGTACGACCTTCGCGATCGAGCTTGCTCACGGCCACGCAGATCACCATGTCGTCGGGGGGCGGCCCGGACCCCTCGGCGCGGGCTTCGACCCATAAGCGCAGCTTCATGTAGCCGCTGAGCTCGGTGTCTTCGACGAAGCGGCACCGAAAGCGGGCCTCGCCGTGCCTGGCCGGGTACGCGACGGCGGATTCCGGCGTGCGTGGCTCGGCGACGAGCAGCGGCGGATTCGCGTCCAGATAGAGCCGTACATAGTCCGTCCGGGCCAGCGGCCACTCGTTCTCCATCCGGACTTCGCGGACGGCGTCGCCGCGCGACCTCACTTCGAGGCGCACGGGCGGCATCTCGAGAATTCCGTTCGACGTGTCGTCCTTGAGGAAGCAGTCCATGAAGCGCCGGGTGAGCTCCATGACTTCGTTCGAGTAGTACGCCGTCCATTTGCCGGTCCGGTGCGTGTAGACCCACTTGTGCGGCGAAGAGGATTCGCGAAATGCGCGAAACGAGCCGACCGTGTGCAGCCCGTGGTCGGAGAACG
>CAYYVZ010000500.1:0-2943 GCA_964475235.1 uncultured Myxococcales bacterium
TCGACCTCGCGCGCGCGACCGGCGCGAAGATCCTCGCGACCGCAACCACGGTGGAGGAAGCGGTGTGGCTCGAAGCGCGCGGCGTCGATGCGATCGTCGCGCAGGGAGCGGAAGCGGGAGGCCACCGCGGCATGTTCCTCACGGACGACGTGACGACGCAGCCGTCGACCTTCGTGCTCGTGCCGCAGATCGTCGCGGCCGTTCGGGTTCCGGTCATTGCCGCGGGCGGAATCGCGGACGCCCGCGGCGTCGAGGCGGCCTTCGCGCTCGGAGCGGACGGCGTGCAGGTCGGAACGGCGTATATGCTCTGTCGCGAAGCGCGGACCAGCGACGTGCACCGCGCCGCACTGCGAAGTCCGGACGCCGTGCGTACGGCGCTCACGAACATCTTCACGGGACGCCCCGCCCGGGGAATCGTGAACCGGCTCATGCGCGAGCTGACTCCCATGCGGGGCGACCTGCCGCCGTTCCCCCTGGCCTCGGCGGCCCTGGCTCCGCTGCGAGCCGCGGCCGAGAAGCGTGGATCGGGCGACTTCTCCCCGCTCTGGGCAGGGCAGAACGTGACCGGCTGCCGCGAGATTCCGGCGGCCCTTCTCACGCGGGAGCTGCTGTCGGGCCTTTGAGCCGCCACGGACCGCACAGGCGCTGCGCAGTCTGTGCAGACCGCTGTGCGCAGAAATATCTCGACCGGACACACGTTTGCCAGGTGTCGTGGACACCTGTGGATAACAGTGGCGTCCGCGGGAGCGTGCCCCGCCTTCCGTCGCGCCGAACATTCCCCGCAGAGATTTCCCCGACAACGAAAACCGGCGCACTATCCCGCCCGTCATGGACGAGCAGAAAGCCGCCTTTACCCGCGTCCCGCCCCACAGCCAGGAAGCCGAGGAGTCCGTCCTCGGGGCCATGCTGACCGACTCCGATGCGTTCGACCGCGTCGCCGATCTCGTCGTCGCCGACGACTTCTACGTCGAGCGCCACGCCCGCATCTTCGCGGCCGTCACGATGCTGAACAGCCAGGCCCGGCCGGCCGACGTCATCACCGTGACGGAGGCGCTCAAGCAGACGGGCGAGCTGCAGAGGGTGGGGGGGACGGCGTATCTCGTCGAGCTGGCCGAGAAGGTCGTCACGGCGGCCAACGTGGACCACTACGCACGCCTGGTTCGCGACAAGGCCGTCCTTCGCCGGCTCATTCGCACGTCGTCGGAGATCCTTGCCGGCGCCTACGAATCGCGCGGCGCGACGCGCGATTTTCTCGACAGGGCCGAGCAGGCGATCTTCGAGCTGTCGAGCAGCTCGCAGCGCAGCGTGCTTCGCCGTATCGACACGCTCATCAGCTCGACGGTCGAGCGCATCGAGATGCTCTTCGAGCGCAAGTCGGACGTGACCGGCGTGGCGACGGGGTACTACGATCTCGATCACAAGACGGCGGGGCTTCAGCCTTCGGATCTGATCATCGTGGCGGGAAGGCCATCGATGGGGAAGTGCCTGACGGCGGACTCGGAGATCGTGCTCGCGGACGGTCGCGTCCGCACGATTGAAGACATCGTGAAGTCCAAGGCCGGGACGCTGCTCACGCTCAACGATCGGTGGCGCTTCGAGCCGGCCACGCCCAGCGCTTTCGTGGACGACGGTGTGAAGCCTGTCGTCGAGGTGACCACGCGGCTCGGTCGCAAGGTGCGCACGACGCTCAGTCATCCTTTTCTGACCATCGACGGGTGGAAGCCGATCGGCGAGATTCGTCCGAAAGACCGGATCGCCGTTCCGCGACGTCTGCCGGTGTTCGGTGAGGGCTCGATCGGTGAGGCGCGGGCAAAGCTGCTCGGCTATGTGCTCGGCGATGGGTCCGTCCGTGGGACGTCCGTGCGCTTCACGAATACGAATCCGCGGTTGCAGGACGACTTTGCGCAGGCGGCCGCTGCTCTCGGCGGATTGTCGCTGAGGGACGAAGCCTCCCCTCAGCGGGCTCGGACCGTCCGGGTGTCCTCGGATACCGGCGCACTCTGGATGCGCCGGAAGAACCTCGGCTCGGCGATTCGCGAACGGCTGGAAACGAGCCGGCGGTCCACCAGATCGGTAGCCGCAGAGATCGGAGTTTCACCGGCCTCGGTCTCCAACTGGTGCCGCGGAACAACTGCACCGTCGGCGCCGGTTTTCTCGTCGCTCAGCGCGGCGCTCGCCGTGAACGAGGAAGACCTGGCTCCAGACGGACACGCGGCTCTTCGCAGGAGCGAAGGCAGCGAGCTCATGCGCTGGCTCGACTCGCTCGGGCTTCGCGGCGCGGGCGCTCGGGAGAAGTTCGTCCCCGACGTGGTGTTCGGCCTGGTGCGGGAAGAGCTTGCGGTCTTTCTCAATCGGCTCTTCGCGACGGACGGTTGGGCGAGCGTGCTTGCCACGGGGCAGCCCCAGATCGGCTTCGCTTCCGCCAGCGAGCGCATGGCGCGCCAGGTCCAGCATCTGCTGCTGCGATTCGGCATCATTGCGCGATTGAAGGCGCGGCAAGTTCGCTATCGCGGCGGCACGCATAGCGCCTACCAGCTCGACATTACCGACCGTGAATCGCTCGTCGGCTTCGCCAGCCAGATCGGCATGTTCGGAAAGGAAGCGTCGATCGAGCGAGTGCGCCGGGCGTGCGAATCGAGAAGGGACAAGGCTTTTCGAGACACGGTACCGGGGGGAGTGTGGCGGCTCGTGGATGAGGCGAGAGCCGGCACGGGGTGGGCGGAACCGGGGAAGAAGGCCGGTTTTTCCGATACGTCGAATCTGCACGTCGGCCGCAGTGTGTCGCGGCGTCGCCTCGGCGCGATTGCCGACGCACTCGGCAACCAGAACCTGCAGGATCTCGCCGCGAGCGACGTCTACTGGGACACGGTCGAATCGATCGAGCCCGTCGGCATGGCCCAGGTCTACGATCTTACGGTCGACGGCAGCCACAACTTCGTTGCG